>DLXW01000339.1:9812-10229 GCA_003448685.1 Cyanothece sp. UBA12306 | reverse complement strand
CTGAGCGCAAATGGTTTAGTTTTATTCGCTGGGGTGGCAACGTGGGTTTTGAATCGAATGAATGGGAGGACCACAAAAACGATATTATCTTTGTGCGCAACGAAACACCGTATATGGTCGAGTGTAAAGCGGAAGTATATGTGCCAGTGGCCGCTGAGTATCAGGTTATTTATAATTCCATCGATCAGCGGTACATCGGTGTTCAGGAATACAATCAACACGATCCCTACTGGAAGATTCACGCTGGAGGACAATTCCTCTATATTGATCTTTTACCTTTTCAAAACATTGCCTTCAAATTAGTCTAGATTTTATTATATTTGGGTGAAGATAAGACAAGGACAGTCAAGTAAAATGTTTACGATACCTGCCCTTGTGAGCTACACCCCACACCATGTCTTAATTTTAAGCTTGTTG
>DLXW01000339.1:7164-9641 GCA_003448685.1 Cyanothece sp. UBA12306 | reverse complement strand
TGTCTTAATTTTAAGCTTGTTGTTGCCCCGTGAGGCTGGGGAGCCTCTTACCTTCTGCCTTAAAAAAAACTAGCATTAAATTTGAAGGTGCCAGATCTTAGTTACAACTTTGTTCCGCATTCAGGACAAAACTGGTTAGTAGTAGGATTTTTGGCTCCGCAATTGCTACAGTAAATTAACTTGAGGCCATTTCCTTGATTTGTGCGTTCTGGTAAGCCAATCATCTGAGCGTTACTCTTGCCAGGAGCTACCATGGGATAACAGTTCTCATCCTTGGTGACGTGAACGTCCATCAATACAGGCCCTTGATGAGCTAACATTTGAGTGATTGCTGCTGATAATTGAGAACGTTCTGTAACAATCATTCCTTTTACACCAAATGCTTGAGCTAATAACTCAAAATCTGGCATCCCTGATTGCATATTAGATGAAGAATACCGTTCTCCAAAAAAGGCTTGTTGCCATTGACGCACCATCCCTTGCCAACCATTATTAATAATAATAGTCTTGACATTAATTCCATATTGTGATAGGGTTGCCAGTTCTTGCAGATTCATTTGGAAACTCGCATCACCACTAATACAAATGACTTCTTCATCAGGGACGGCTACTTTAGCACCCAAAGCGGCCGGCATTCCATAGCCCATAGTTCCCAAACCACCACTAGAAATCCAACGACGGGGGCCATTATTTAAAAATTGGGCTGCCCACATTTGATGTTGTCCCACATCAGTGGTGTAATAGGCGTGGGGGGCTTGACGACCCACTTCGGCAATGACTTCTTGGGGAGAAATACTATGGTCATATTGGGGAATTACCAAAGGATAATCTTCACGCCAACGGTTAATCTTTGATAACCAAGGCTGAGTTTTTTCAGCATGGGTAGGAAAGTTCAGTTCCCTCGAACGTTCTAACAGTTGTTCGAGAACTTGGCGGACATCTCCGACGATCGGGACTTCAGGAGTTCGATTTTTTCCTACTTCAGCCGGATCAATATCAATATGAATCACCTTAGCATGGGCAGCAAAAGCTTCTAGTTTTCCTGTCACCCGATCATCAAATCTTGCTCCCACCGCAATCAAAAGATCGCATTCACTGACAGCAAAGTTAGCATAGGCTGTTCCGTGCATTCCCAACATTCCCACCGATAGGGGATGGTGTTCATCAAAAGCACCAATTCCCATTAAAGTAGTAGTTACCGGAATTTGAAATAATTCAGCTAGTTCCTGTATTTGGCCATGGGCATTAGCGGCGATCGCCCCTCCTCCCACATATAATAAGGGATATTGGGCTTGTTCCATCAACTGTAATGCAGAGTTTATTTGACGAGGATTTCCCTTGAATGTGGGGTTATATCCTGGTAAATTAACGTTTCCAGCTTCAACGGGAAGATAATCACATTCTTCAAGTCCCACATCTTTGGGAACATCAATTAACACAGGGCCAGGTCGTCCCGTACTAGCCAGATGAAAAGCTTCGGCTACGATCCGGGCCATATCTTTAGCTCTGCGCACCACATAGGAATGCTTAACTAAAGGTAGGGTAATACCAAAAATGTCCGTTTCTTGAAAGGCATCGCTACCAATGGCGGCTCTTCCCACCTGGCCGGTGATAATTACCATGGGAATAGAGTCCATGTGTGCCGTCGCAATTCCTGTTACTAGATTAGTTGCCCCAGGTCCTGAAGTTCCAAAGCAAACTCCTACTTTGCCTGTGGCACGGGCATAACCATCGGCGGCATGGGCTGCTGCTTGTTCGTGTCTGACGAGGAAATGCTGCAATTCTCCTCTAGCTTCAGAGCGATACAATTCATCGTAAATGGGCAGGATCGCCCCTCCAGGATAACCAAAGATATGCTTAACACCATGGCGCACTAGGCTATCCATTAAAACAAAAGCCCCAGTCCGCCGTTGGGGAGTCTCAGATAAAGGTGAAGTTATTTTCTCAATTGAAGAAACCACAGGGCAAACTGTCTCACTGCTACGTAATAATTGATTTTGTCGTTTTGTTGTCTATGATACAACACCAAAAACACTAACTTTAATGCTTATCTCTATTTTCTCGAAAAAAAGCTACTTAATTCTAAATTAAGGATTAAGATTATAGCATTCGCCAAGACTATTAGGACATTTTTGTATTCCGCATTCCCGATTCCCGATTCCCTACTCCCTATTGTTAAAGTTTTTGGGACTAGGCCTCAGGACTTCTGACTTCGTTTTATCTTCTAATTTTTTTTAATTTTTTGAACCAAACATCTGGGATAAAATAACTGTTTGAAATCCTCTGCGTTTAATCTCAGGAAGAATAGCCTCTAAAGTTTTTATTGTCCGTTCTCCCCATTCTCCTGATACTCCATTTTTACTACTATCATGAAGGATAATAATATCCCCAGGACGCAAATTTAGTAAAATTTGACAGGTAGCAAATTTGGCTGAAGGAATATGGGTATCATAGGGAAAAATTGAACCTAAAACTGG
>DLXW01000339.1:0-6940 GCA_003448685.1 Cyanothece sp. UBA12306 | reverse complement strand
TGAACCTAAAACTGATTGATAACCATACTTTTGAGCAATGTCTATCATTTTTTGATTGTACCAACCACCCCCAGGACGAAACCACTTAATTCGATTAAATTTAATACCTTGAGACGTTCTACTATGCTTGTTAACTAATTTGCTTAAAATTGAATCAGCTTCTAGTAGTTGAACTTCAAATTCATTCAAACTTAAGTCAATACTCTTTTCGTCTCTTACCATATGATTACCTATTTCATGACCATTTTGAATTATTTGTTCAAAAATCAATTCGTTGCTGGGAATTCGTTCACTAATCAGGAAAAAAGTTGCATGAGCTTGATATTTTTTTAATGTTGCTAAAATTTTAGGAGTAGTCTGCCAATGCAGTCCATCATCAATAGTAAGCGCAACAATAGGTTGCTCAGTTTCAGCAAAATATTTAACACCAGGAGCAATCTTTTCTACTAATTTAAACAACCATCGAGGTTGGAAAAAAGCCAGCATTATTAAAATTAATAAGATAAAAATAAACAGCATAGTCTAGTAGAAATCAAAAGTCAGAATTGGCGAATAGGGCGCAATTATACATCTGATATGAAATCCTGTGAATAGGATTAATAATTTATAGTGATCGCATCCCTATTAAATGTAGCGATCACTATTGATTGTTTAATCAAAAAAAGCTAGGATTTTGTTCGACAAAATCTGAAGTTTTATTGTTCGACTAATTCATCATTAAATTCATTGACAGTACGTCTTTTTAACTCTACAGACTCAGAACGGGGTAACAAATCAAAAACCTCTCGCAAAACATCATCAACATCTTCGTATTTAACTTGTCCTTGTTCATCAAAAACGACCTGTCCTTTTTGATCAATAATTACGGTTTGAGGAATAGCTCCTTGATAATAAAATCCGGTATCTTGAGGATTATAATTATTTTTAAGAGGAATACTATCCACACTGATGGGCAGAATATTAGCTGCTCGACCATAAAATTCCTGTATTCGAGAAACCACGAGGGCAAACTGTTTACAATCTCGACTATCATCTAAATAGAAAACCAAAACTGTGGGCATTTGCCTTTGTAAAGAATCGATTAAGCTTAATTTGGCTGGAACCAGAGAACCATTACCCGCATAAACTACAAAAATATTGCCATCGAGACGATCATCATCAATATTTGCCCACGCCTCAGGAGTTCCCCAGATCCCTAAGATCATCGAGAGAGCGATCATTATGCTCAAAAAGCCTTTAATTAAGGGGTGAGTAATGGATTTGACGTAATTTTGGATATTCATACCTTTATGGTTGATTTTAGCTAGAATAGGTTCACAAAAAATAGTCTAAAGAACCTTGTGACTCAGCAGCAGACTACGGCACAATCAACCTCACGGAAGATTCCCCTTCAAACGCGGTTTGCCAATAGCTACTATGCTATTTTAGGGCTTCATCCGTCGGCTTCGGCCATCGAAATTCGACGCGCCTATCGCCAATTAAGTAAACAATACCATCCCGATACCACTACTTTACCCTCAGAGTTAGCAACTGCAAAATTTCAGAGACTTAATGAAGCTTACGGAACTCTGAGTAATCCTGAACGGCGATCGCTCTATGATCTTAAAATTGGCTATTCCCGTTGTCATGTAATTCAAACTCCCCCTGTTTCTCCACCAGGGAATTTTGTCGATACTGACTATTGGTCAAAATCAGCCTATCTTGACCCGAGCGATCGCCCTTTATCAACTGGAGAAATCTTTGCTCTGTTTATTTTAGGATTAACCTTAGTGGGATGTTTAATACTAGCAATAACCATTGCTATCATTCGAGGAGATAACATAATTCCTCAAACAGCTTTACCCCAAACCTATTCCCCCGTTCCACTTTCTCTAATTCTTCAGTAATCGTGATAATTCAACTGATCTGAGTTGATCCCATCTACATTCTAACTTCTAACTTCATTATGACACTTCCACCCCCTGAGACTCCCCTCTATAACCATCCCCTTCCTGAAATCGAAAAATGGCTCTCTGACTTAGGTTGTCAACAGGACAAAGAAAATTTGCACTGTTGGACTATTGAACGTTCTACCTGGAAAGCTCAACTGAGCTTAGAAATTGAAGAGCTGACTGTCTGCTATTTACCTTCAACTCAAACCGATGAAGAAATCACAAGAACTTTTAAATATTCCCTAAGTCGTCAAGATCTTGAGGATGCTGTTTTTGATGGCCCTTAGCTATCCTTAACCTAAATAAAGAGGCGAAATAATCCATTTGCGAATAGAATAATAGTAGTAAGGCTACCGCCCCCCTTGGGACAGAAGCCTTAAGCGAAAAATGTTACCTTGATTTATATTGATCAGCGTTGTTTAGTTTGCAGCTAAGCGACGCTATTTCTTGTGTGATTAAACAGTAGATAAGGCAATAATCGGTTGACCATGGCTGTTATTCCTCATCGTCATCCATTTCTCCTATTTGTTTGAGATGAATATGTTTACGACCTAAAGTAATTTCAAACTCATCTCCAGATTTCAACCCCATTTTTTTTGTATAGGCTGAACCGATCAACAAATTACCATTCGATTGCACACTAATTTTATAGCTGGCTGAGCGACCTCCTCTTCCTTGTCCCTCAGAAGAACTATCTAACTCGATTCCTTCAGCATCAATCAAGGCATTAAGGAACTTCATCATATTGACTCGCTCTACACCATTTATAGTCTGGGTATAGTAGCCACAAGCTCTAGCTTTTTCCTCTCTACCGAGGTTGCCGAGTTCTTTAACTTTTTCAACTAATTCAGTTCCGGTTAGGGGTTTTTCTTGAGCCATCAACTTAAACAGTAACTAAATGAACAATTGGGATGGACAGATTAAGAATCGAGTCCAACAGCAACAAGCTCAATAAACTTGAGTATTGTTAACTGTCTTTACTCTTATTTTACACACAATCAGTAAAATTTATCTATCTTCTGACTAGATCAATAGTAACCCATTGTTCTCAATTTTTAAACAAGAATCATCTTGAGAATTTACAAATGTTTGACTTTAGAGGTAAGAGCAGCTTATAAAGTGTTATAAAATCAATAAGAGTCCACCCAACAGTTTCCTTAGTTGATTCAAAAGTCTCAATAAAAACTAACTCAATGAAACTAACAACTCGCAGTCACTATAGCGTTAAAGCCTTACTGGATCTGAGTTTACAGCCTAACTATGGTCCTACTTCAGTAAAAGCTATCGCATTGAGACAAAATTTACCAGCGCCTTACCTAGAAAAATTACTTATTGAAATGCGTCGTTCTGGATTAGTTAACTCAGTTCGAGGTGCCCAAGGTGGCTATCAATTAGCCTCTCAACCTAGTCAAATTTCTTTAGGACAAATTCTTGAAGCAGTGGGAGAAACTATTGAACCTTTACCTCGCTATCAGCCAAATATTGAGAAAGGATCAGATTGGGTAACATTTAGTTTATGGAACCGACTTCATGAAAAACTAAAAGAAGCACTTTATAAGATTACTCTTGCTGATCTTTATTATGATGCTCGAAGTTGGCAAGCGTCCCTTGGAGAAGCTCCTAGCTTTGTTGTATAAAGGGCTAATTTGATGACAATACCCCTGAATCTTCTCGGCCAAAAGGAGGCTGTCATGGGGCAAAATTAAGTTTTTCGGTAATTATTGATCATTATGGAGTCTTTGATTGTAACTGTTCAATTTTTCGCCAAAAAGAGTTCCTTCATTACACGATCAAGGGAAGTAGGAGCTAAGTTGTTCGAGGGATTGATCGCACAATGAAGACTAATGTAGAGTGCATAGTTTTAGTCTTAGCTGCCATCATTGATTATATAATTGGTGATCCTATTGGGTACTTGCATCCTGTACAAGTAATGGGATGGACTATCTCAAATCTAAGCCAATTTGCGATCGCTACTTGTTCCCAAAAATGGCAACGTCGCTGGGGAGGAATTGTCATCGCATTAGGGGTAATTCTTGGTACTGGAATCATCGGCTGGAGCTTGGTTAAAATTGCCGAAAATATCAGTCCTTTATTAGGAATTGGTCTACAAAGCATTCTTTTAGCCAGTTGTTTTGCTGGCAAAAGTTTACGGAAAGCAGCCCAGGAGGTTATCCTCCCTCTAAGTGATCGAAAACTTGACCTAGCAAGAACTAAACTCGGTCAATATGTAGGACGTGATACCGACAATCTCTCAGAGCAAGAAATTTTACGAGCAGTTCTAGAAACCGTTACCGAAAATGCCACCGATGGCGTAACATCTCCATTATTTTATGGAATTATAGGCGGGTTTTTTCCAGTTATTGGTAGTGTTCCTTTGGCTTTAGGTTACAAAGCTGCTAGTACCCTCGATTCCATGATTGGTTATCAAAAAGAACCTTTTATTGATTTAGGCTGGTTTAGTGCTAAATTTGAAGATTTTTTGACTTGGATACCTTGTCGTTTAACCGTACTTACCTTGGCTTTAATATCTCGAAAACCTGGCTCAGTCTTAGCAATTTGTCTTCGAGATGCTCCCCAAGATCCTAGTCCTAATTCTGGTTGGAGTGAATGTGTTTATGCAGCTATTTTAGGTGTTCAATTAGGGGGTACTAATACTTATCAAGGTCAAATTAAATCCAAGCCTTTATTAGGCAATGGGACGCAGCTAATTACCCCAGAAATCATTGAACAAGCTCTTCAATTAACTCGCATTTGCTGCCTATTATGGCTATGTTTAGCCATAATGGGCTTAAGGATAATCACTGTTTTCTAGGTAAAATTAAGCCATTGCTGTAATATATTTAACTGTTGTTTTAATTGATCTAGTTGATTCTGAATCGGCTGCAATATTTCCTCATAGAGACTTAAACGGGTTTCGAGCTTAGTAATGTCAATTTGAGCCTGGTACAGGTTATCTTGCTCAGCTTTAAAAGCTTGCATTTTCTGACTTTGCTCTGTATCGAGGTGTTTAATCATCTCTTGAATCTGGCGAAGACTCTGTTCTAAATGTTCAATTTCCGATTCGAGTTTTTGACGTTCTTGAACTGTGTTATTCTGTAATTCCTCTATGTGGAGTAGAATGGGCTCCAAATTAATTGATGGAGCATTAGGTTCAAAATCCATCACTCCTTGACGCCGACGCAATACCTTAAGATTCTGTAAAAGCACCTCTTGTAGCTCCTTAATCCTACGGCGTTGACCCACCAGAGTTTCATCTAAAAATTCTTTTCTTTCTTGTTCATCTGCCAACTCTTGCTCCAGACTAAGACGTTCAGATGTACTAGCTGTCGCTAATTTTACTTGTAATTCTTCAACGGTTTGACATTGCAAAGTTAGTTCTTCCTCTTGATCATTAACCAAACGGACTAACTTATCTAGAGCCTCTTGGAGATTGTTAACAGTTTCTTCCAACTCTCCGAGGGGCATATTTTCTAAAGCCACTACATCAACCTTAGAATCAAGTTGAACATTTCCTGTACCACTAGCAATGCTTTCTAGGGTATCTTGCAAATCTTGAGTTCTTTGCAATTCAAGATTTAACCTAGTCGATTGTTCGAGTTTGTTATTAAGAATATTTTGTTGAACCTGAAGCTGAGTTTTTGCCTGTTCCAAAGAAGAACGAGTAGATTCCATTTCTTGGGATTGATTTTCAAGGTGTTGCCTTTGCTGCTCAACTGACTTTTGTTGTTGGCTAATTTGAGCTTTGAGGGGTTCGATTTGTTGCCAAAAACCAGTGATGATTTCTTCTTGTTGAACAGTTGTATTTAAGGCCAATTGTAAACGTTGACCAATCGATGGCAGTCCTTGATCATGGTCAAGTAGATAACGAATCAATTGTTGCAGCTTTTCAACCTGTTGTGAAGGTAGTTCGAGGAGATCACTAAAACGACTTTGAAATTCTTGAAGACTCTGTTGGGTTTGTTCTACCCTTTGCCAGACTGATTGAGCCTCTTGACGACGTAATTCAATTTCTCCTAATTCGGTTTCCACCTGTTCTAGTTGTTCAATTTTCGCCTCCATTTCCGTTTCTCGGCGGGCTAGTTCCTGACTCTGGAAGGTGAGGGATTGCTTCCATTGCTCAATTTCTTCTTGTTGAGCCTTTAATTTTTCAGACAGGCGAGATAATTTTTGCAACTGACGTACCAACTCAGGAGCCGCCAGTTCCGGTTTACCCTGAATTTGTCGAGTATTGCTCAGGTTAACCATCATTAGGGTTCCTTCGCCAACTTGCTCGATATCTTCACTGAAAATCATCTCATCATCTTGGAGCGCGCTCCAGGTTTGATCGTTATGCTGAAAAGCCAGGAGTTTTAATTCTGTACGAGAACCCCCGATAAATCCTCTATTCTGTTTTTTTACTTCTGCAAGGTATAGCACGAGCCGCAATCCTCTCGATATTGCTGTTGCCTAAAGGTTAACAGTGGGTAGATACATTGGGATAAGACAAAGCATTAAAATCCAATTTCCAACAATTCTGTCATTTTTGAAGGTCTGTTGGTCATCCCATTGCCTAGGTTAACTATCTTATTTTTACATAGCTAAACATCTTAACCTAAGGATTCCCCTAAAAGTTGATTAAAGTTTCAGATCTGATCAAATTTTCTCGGTTGAACTTTGATAGAATCATTTAGTGTTTTCTGACTAACGGCAACAGCTAAAGAGTACGATCATAGATACTAACCATTTTTAAGGGAATTTTCATCCTTTGTGATTCTAGCAGTAATTAGAGGAATCAAGACTTGAATTATTATGCACGGAACCTTAAATGAAATTGATCTTTGCAGTATCCTGCAATTGATCGAATTAGGACAAAGAAGCGGCGGATTATTGGTAGAAGCGGATCTTCCCTGGCCCTCACAAGGAGGTAGAATCCAGGCCAGATTAAATAATTCTGGTTATTTAGCCGATGTATCACCGGAATTTTGGCTGGTTTTTTTTGTGAATGGACAAATTAGACCTCTTGCAAAAGT
>DLXW01000084.1 GCA_003448685.1 Cyanothece sp. UBA12306 | reverse complement strand
ATAGTGTTTAATATTAGTTCACAAGAAAATTTCAATGATCCATCACATCACTTCAGGCTTCAACCACCCCACTCTATCCTTCGAGAGGGTGGGGTAGTTGTTTGATCAAATAGAGCCAGTCCTCAATCAAGGGAAAGAACCCCTCAATTTAGGCTTCGCTTTCGACATAGATGAATAAAAGTCCCATCACAGTAAAAGCCAAGAGAGCCATTAGAGGCACGAAAATCAAGGGCAAATAGGCGGCTGCGTATGTACCTGTCATATTTATTATCCTGTTTGTCAATCTAGGGTGTAACACCTATGAATCTTACTGGCAAGCCTGTCCTAATCGGTCAATTATAAAGATTCTTAACATTCTTGATCAAGAGAAGTCAATAAAGGGGGTACAGTAAAATATACTTCAGGGAAGTTTAATAACTTACATTCAGAGATTGACATGACTACAGACGCAATTCAGCATGGTGGAGATCCTCAAGTTGGCAACCTAGCCACTCCTCTTAATTCTTCAGGGTTCTCTCTCGCCTTCATCAGAAACTTACCTGCCTACCGTAAAGGGTTGTCTGCGAACCGTCGCGGTTTAGAAGTAGGAATGGCCCACGGCTATTTCATCTATGGACCTTTTGCCCTTCTTGGTCCTTTGCGTAGTACAGAATATGCTGCTACAGCAGGACTATTGGCTGCGGTTGGTTTGATTGCAATTTTAACCATTGCCTTATCAATGTATGCTTCTGTAGGCGTAACTAAGCCCACTGATACTTTAACCACACCCGAAGTTCCTGCGGATCTAGGCACTTCAGAAGGTTGGGGAGAATTTGCTAACGGCTTCTTTATTGGTGGTTCTGGCGGTGCATTTTTTGCCTATCTCCTTTGTCAAACCCCCCATTTAGCTCTTATACAAGAAATCTTTAAGGGCTTTTAGTCTAGGATCTCTCCATATTTGTTAAAGACCTAAAACCCACACTAAACAACTGATGCTTCAGGTTGAGTGTGGGTTTTGTTTAGAGGATTTATTTGGAGGATTTTTTAGACAGAATTTTGTTTATTTTGTTTGATAGTTTGCAATTCTTGCAAAAGAACATCAATTTCGAGTTCTAAATGTAAATATTTTAGTTGCTGAACAGCTTGATAGGGTTTATTAACTGATAAATAGCTTTTATTGGACTCAGAGATTGAGTTTTGGCGGGTTTGGGCAGACGAACGAGTTAGGGTTTGGGTAGTCATCTATGGTTTATTGTTTATTAAAGTTTGAGTAACTTATCATTTCTTAACTTAACTTGAGGCATTATACCCTAAGTCAGTTACAATGTATACCCCCATACTCTAAATCTTCTCTAATCCTTCTACTGTCTCATCTGATACACTGTCATCAATATTCCTTGAGGATGATAAACTTCTACAAGTTTACCTGTGCGATCGCTAATTCCTTGTAAACGGTATTCAAAACTAGACAGATGATTGAGGAGTTCAGTTTGTATTTCTAGATTACCTTGTACTTTAGCCTGTAAAGCTGTGTTCCATACTTGAGCAATATAATCTGAGCTTAAGGTGATTTTTACCCCACGATCATTAATAATAAAGTTACAAATCTGACTGGGATTAGAGCAAAGTTCAGTTAATTCACTATTAAGCTTTTGTAATTCAAGGGAGCGATTCAATTGAGTTTTTGCTTTATTTAATTCTACAGTATACCTAGAGATTAAAGTTTGAGATTGATTCGATTGAAAGGTATTTTGAGGAACCTGTTTAATATAATTAAGTGCATTTTTCCAATAGGTAAAAGCTTGTGACCATTGTTTTTTTTGTTCTGCTTTTTGAGCTAATTTAGCTTGCTCAATTGCTTGAGTATGTATGTTGATGGCAATTTCTTCTTGTTTCTTGCGTTTATCAGCTTGAGAAGCACTAGATATATAAGTTTTGAGTAAGGTTTTTGATCTTTGATAATTTGAAGTTCTTGGAGGAATTTCTTTTAATCTTTTAATTGCAGTTTTCCAAGTTGATGTAACTAATTGTAAATCTTCTAGATTCTGAGCATTTTTTTGACGTTCTTGAGCTATATTAGCGGCTTTCTGAGCTAATTTAAAACTTGACATTGCTTTTTCTTCATTGGATATTTTTTGATTTAAGTTAGTGATGATAGTTTGAAGTTCTTGAATTTTTACTTTTGCTATATCTTGCAATTTACTTGTTTGGGGAATAGTTTCTAAATCAACAATATTTTGTGCTAATTCTTCTTGAAATTCTTGCCATTGAGAAACTGAAATAGAATCATTTTTCATTTGATTAAATGTCTTATTTTCTAAGGAATTAGCTGCTATAATTTTTGATAAATTGTTAATCTTTTGTTGATATTTTTTTTGTAAATCAAGAGAATAATTATAATAATTTGACCACCAAGGTATGGAATCTAATAAATTAATAGAATATTTTAATTGTTGTTTTGTATTCAACATATTTGACTCAGATGGAGAACTTTGAGTAACACTCAAAGTTTTATTAGTCAATTTTTCTACTTCCTCAATAATTTCACATTTACCTCCCACACAAGGACGAGTTAATCCATAAATTCCTGTCAAAATAGTTAAACAACTAATTACTGCCAATATAAAAAAACTATTAGATTTATTATCTATAAAAAATTGAAAATTTTTAACTGCTTTATTTAAGATAATATTCTTATTGAAATTAGTATAGTGTAGTTTTTTAGGATAATATTGCTCAAATATTTTAGCTAATCTTTTGTTTTGTTTCTTCTGAGTAATAATTTCCTTAAGTTCCTCAAAGTATTCATCAGTTGACCAATAAATGATAACCTGATACTTTTGGGATATATTTTCCGTTTCTAATGTTTGATTTAAACAGTCTAAAATCTTCTGTAAATCAAAGTAATCTGCATCAATGCCATTAACATTAACTTTTAACGTGTCATCACTACAATAACAATTTATTTCTAAAATAAGAGAAGATAAATTTAGTCTATCTAAATTAAGTTGTAGTATATTTCCTAATGTCTCTAATTCAACTGAACCCATAATTAACTCATTCATTTGACACTCCTCTTTTAGCCCATCACTTTATCTTAAGCTAAGGATTAATTTTCGTCATTAGTTAAAGTGTCTCCTTGTTATCAAAGAAATAGAGATCTTGAATATTATATACAAGAAGACCGCCAGCTTAGATAAACAGGCGGTTTTATTGCTTCTCAAACAGCAAAATTAAACTGATAAGAAAGATTCAATTAATCGCTTTCCTTCTACATAGAAGAACCTAAACCAGCGTAGGCTCCGTAAAAGAAAAGGCCAACAACAGCAATAACTCCCATACCAGCAATAACACCGACGAGCCAAAGGGGAATTCTTCCTTCTGCAAACATGATTTTACCTCCTAAATTTCTCCTAAAAAAATTTTCCTTAGTTAAAGAAATAACTAGAGAAAAGAATACCAAGTACAGCAACTAGGAGTAAACCTAGATAAAGGGATGTCCGGTTTAATTCTACCGGTTGACGATTGGGATTAGTATTTCTATCCATGGGTTCCTCTTATCGTTGAATAAACTGCATAGCCGAGATTGCACCAATAAAGAAGACTGTGGGAACAGCTAAAGCGTGAACAGACAGCCATCTTACGGTAAAAATGGGGTAAGAAACTGGTTGATTAGGATTATTACTTGTCATGATGTCTAACCTTTTTTTACGATGAACTACTTATTAAACTCTTGAATTTGTTGATTAGCTTTATAACGATCGCTAATAATGGGTAACTCCTGACGATCCTGGGTGAAATATTCATTAGGACGGGGAGTTCCAAAAGCATCATAAGCTAATCCGGTACTCACAAACAGCCAACCCGCAATAAATAACATTGGGATGGTGATGCTATGAATAACCCAATAACGAATGCTAGTAACAATGTCTGAAAATGGACGTTCTCCGGTACTACCTGACATTAATGTTCTCCTTAAAAATCAATGACAACAACAGCAAAATCTAGTCTACTACGATCCGCGAAGCACTGATCCGAAGATCAGTATTTTGACCTCTTAAGCAGGTTCTGGGGTGGGATCATATTTAAGTAATACCCCATTTTGTCCGAGGACAAATCCTTGTTCTGGGGTAACGAAGACAATTTTATAAAGATTAGACGGTACACTTTCAATGTCCCTGTCTTTCTCCCAATTTTCTCCTTGATCAGGGCTAACTAATAGATTACCGCTACCACCAGCTACCCAAAGTTCTTCTGGAGTGCGGTAGGCTAAGTCTAATAAACCCCAACTGGTAGATTTTTCTGGATAGATTACCTCTTGCCAATCTTCTAGATCATCGGGAGAAGTAAACTGTATTTGACCTCCCCTAGCAAGTAACCAGAGACCACCGTTTTGATTGTAACCCATTTTTTGGAGTCTTCTTGAAGAATTGCGGTTATGGGGAGTCCACTCGCTTTGGCCAGGTTCCCAGGTTGAATAGAAGTTACCCCGTGCTGATACTGCTACATAACGACCATCGGGGGAACGTGTGATATTACGGGCAACTCCCACAGAACCTTCAACTAAAGCCTGCCAGTTTTTGCCGCCATTGGTGGTTTTATAAATGGCACCTAAATTGGTGACCATCTCTGCTGTATTTGGACCTAGGGCAATGATACCATAGGGAGAGCCAGGTAATTTCTCACTCAGGGGAATACGAGACCAATTTTGACCTCCATCGTCAGTGTGTAAAAGGATAGCAGGTTCTCCGGTGATCCATCCTTCGTCTTGATGGAAACTAATGGCAGTAAAACTAATTTTTTCCCCTGGAAGGTCGAGTTTTTCTTCTTGCCACGAACTACCGCCATCAGTAGTTTCAAACAAAGTGGCTTTGGTTCCCACTAGCCATCCATGGCTTAAATCCTCCGTAAAGGCTACATCAGCAAAGGTGGAATCGCTATCTAAGGTGATAGTTTGCCAGGGGTTGTAGCTCGTAGAAGGTACGTTACTACAACTGATGCAAAATAGGGAAATGGCTAATAATATGACAATTTGTTGCAGTTTTCTCATCAAGAAATTCATAAATATCGCAAGACAAAGCAGTAGGAAGCATTTTTGATTAATTTGGTTTGGGGCAATTACCCACCAAGAAAATGTCCTGACTTTAAAGGGTGAAATTTAGTTTAAACCATACAAACTCAGGAAAAACAGGAATCCTAGAGCTAAACCTCCAAAAATTAGCAGATTCTTCTGACCAGGGGTGAGGTTGTTAACCCCAAATCCATAGTTCAGATTTTCCTGAAAACCAGAGGGAGCATTGGTCGCACCAATGTTAGTAAATTGACTAGAACGCGCCCCACAAACCGGACAACGCCAGTCATTAGGTAGGGCTTCAAAAAGGGTTCCTGGGGCAATATTGCCCTTTCCGTCTCCCTTGTTTGGTTCATAAACGTAGCCACAAAGGCGGCATTCATAGTTAGCCGGGGCTTGTTCGGCTAAGGTTTTTTCCGTTGGTCGTTCACTCATTGCTTAGATGAAGCCAATCTTAAAATCTATGTTACAAATTATCTCATAAGTTTAACCATGTTATTAAATTCTGACTTTCATTTAACGATTAGACTGACGAGATTCTTAATTAAACGTTCTGAGGATATGGGCATAATTTCGCGTCCGTGGAGCATTTCTTGGGTTAATAAATGATGAATCAGGGTTCCCACAAAAATTCTCGCGGTTACTTCTGGATCATTAATGTTGAGTTCTAGATGCTCTTGAAGATAATTACTCAGAATAGCGATCGCTGGTTGAGCAACATTTTGTAAAAATAGTTGAGATAATTGAGGCTGTTTTCCTGATTCTGCAATCAGCAACCTGACAAAGGATAAATGTTCAGGATCATTAACCTGTTGCAAGATTCGCTCGGCTAATTCTGTTAAAACGTGTTGAGGTTCCCCTGCTAGAGGTTTTGACCAGACTAACCGAAATTTCTGTGCAGCCATCTGGGTAATTAAAGCAGCAAAAAGACCTTCTTTATCAGAAAAGTAGCTATAAAGGGTTTGTTTAGAAACTCCCGCAGTTTCAGCAATTTTATTCATGCTAGTGCCAGCATATCCGTTTTCCAGAAACTCTGGTAAAGCCCCCTGTAAAATTTGTTGTGCTTTTCGGGGTAATTTAGTTGTGGTTTTTGGGAAGGATATCATTCAATAAAGGCTACCGACTCGGGGTAGGCTGACAAAAATAGACTGTACAGTCTATTCTAATCATTCACCAAACAACAATGAACAATCTCTTTGATGGGTTAGCTCAAAATCGAGAAGTGCTTACTGCTCACAAAAGGAGTTTAGGCTTGATTTGAGATAATTTGTACTAAAACCTATAATTTGGATAACACTAAATGTTTGTTATGAATATCTGGTGTCTTTTGAGACAATAGATTGTCGTTAAATACAGTAGATTAAGGTAATAGAAGGGGGAGCGCCCTCATTATTATAGAAGCAGCCCCCCTAACAAAATTATCTAATTGAGGAGTGCTACTGCCATTGTTGGCTGCTTTCTTTCTTGCTTCTTGAAATGTCTCAATATTTTTAATGAAATTATCAGACATTTCTTTTCCTTGAAGATTTTCTTGTTTTTCAAATAATTGAGAAGCTAGAGCCGCATTTTCGGTAGCTCCAATTTCATTACCTAAGCGCAATAGAGCATAAGCCCGCGCTAAATAGACAGAGGCAAATTCAGGATTGATTAACAAGGCTTTATTATAATGGTCTAAAGCTTCTTGATAATTGCCCTTCTTAGTTTCTAATAATCCCCAACCATAAAATAATTCTGGTGTTCCCGCGTTGTTAGGTATTCCCTCAGCCCCTTGTAAATAAGCGGCATCCATCTTGGTACCTGTGAGGATGGCATTAGTAAGATAAGCTTCCCTGAAATCAGTGCCATTGACAATAGCACTACTAAGATTCGCTCCGGTTAAATTCGCTCCATATAAAGAAGCCCCCGTTAAATTGGCACCGCTGAGATCAGCCCCAGTCAAGTTAGCTTGACTTAGATTTGCCCCGGCCAAATTTGCCCCAATTAATTTAGCTCCAGAGAGATCCACCATGACTAAACCTGCTCCAGTTAAGTCACACAGAGGGCATTGTTTAGTGGATAATAGCTGGGTCAGATGTTCTAAATTTTCTGCTTGTACTCGAAAAGAAAAGCTAAAAGCAGTTAATAGGGCTGTAGTTGCGGCAATAATTGGTTTCATAATATTTTTTAAAGTTAAAAAGCAGTAAAAAAGAGCCATCTTAGATTGTTGATTACTAATCTAATTAGTTTGACTAGGGAATAACCATTTGATGCTCATTTGTCTGTAGAATGGAAATAATACTTAACATTCTAAACAACAATGACTGCTAAAGTTGAAATTTATACTTGGAGTACCTGCCCTTTTTGCCTGCGGGCTAAAGCTTTATTGAATAAAAAAGGCGTTGACTTTACCGAATATTGTATCGATGGAGACAATGAAGCGCGAGGAATTATGGCTCAGCGAGCGCAAGGTCGCACGAGCCTACCACAAATATTTATCAACGACCAACCCATAGGAGGTTGTGATGAATTATATTCCTTAGAAAGTATGAAGAAATTAGACTCGCTGTTAACTTAATAGGGAAAACCCCCTTGAGAATCTAATTGAGCTTGTTGACTTCGTTAAGCCGTCAAGACATTTCAGGAGAAATAACCTTCCATCCCATCAATTTTTTCCCAAGACGGAAAACGATAGTATTGGCTAAGCCTAATGATTGAATTCCCTTAATTAATGACTCTTCTTGGGATAAAATTTGATCTAGCAGATCAGGACATTCGACAAAATCTAAACAAACTACTGTAGAAGAATCCCAAGGTTCCCGAAAGATTTGGCATTGAGAAGGTAAGGATCTAACCAGACTGCGGAGTCGATAGATCGCGGCTTTTTCGAGATCTGCGCTGGTATAATTAAATGGTAAATGGGGATTGTTCATAGACTCCTCATGGTAGGGATGGAGCGATCGCTGTCAATGTTGAGTTGCATCCTAATCACATCTTTAAGGTAACATCCATAACAAGAGACTGTTGTTACTTTGGCAACTGAACTTAAAAGATTTATCTGGGAAAATATGCTTAAAAAGAGGTTAAATTGCTAACTCTAGGTGTTAATATTGATCATGTGGCAACTATTCGCCAGGCAAGACGGACAGTAGAACCTGATCCAATAGCTGCGGCCGTTTTAGCAGAATTAGCGGGAGCTAACGGAATTACTTGTCATCTCAGGGAAGATCGCCGTCACATTCAAGATCGGGATTTGCGGCTATTGCGCGAAACAGTCAGGACTCATTTAAACTTAGAAATGGCTGCCACAGATGAAATGGTAGCGATCGCTCTGGAGCATAAACCAGATTATGTAACTCTGGTTCCTGAAAAAAGAGAAGAAGTGACAACTGAAGGCGGTTTAGATATCTTAGGCAGTTTTGAACGGATCAAACAGGTAGTTGAGCAGCTACAAAATGCCCAAATTCCTGTTAGTTTATTTATTGATGCCGATGAAAACCAAATTCAAGCTTCTGCTAATACCCACGCTCAATTTATTGAACTTCATACCGGGAAATATGCTGACGCACCAAATCCTATTGTTACCCATCAAGAATTAGAATATTTAAAACGAGGATGTGAACAAGCTCATGGTTTGGGATTGCGGATTAATGCAGGCCATGGACTAACCTATCAAAATGTCTATCCTGTCGCTTGTTTACCAAAAATGGAAGAACTCAATATTGGTCATACTATCATTAGTCGAGCCGTCTTAGTTGGAATGGAACGGGCTGTACGAGAGATGAAATTAGCTATGAGGGGTCAATTGTAATTGCCCATCCTCAGCAAAAATTAAATTATCAAAAATCCTTGACCTATGAAATCCCCCTGAGGCTGATAATTGATCTTAGATAATCGAACATTAATCATTAAACAATGACTACCTATTATTACGTTGTAGCCAGTCAGAAGTTTCTCCTAGAAGAAGAACCTTTAGAAGAAGTGTTACGAGAAAGGAGAAGGGACTACGAAGACAAAAACAAAGAAATTGACTTTTGGGTGGTTAAACAGCCCGCGTTTTTAGAAGCCCCAGAATTTGCGGACAGTAAAGCTAAATGTCCTCAACCGAGTGTGGCCATAATTTCTCTCAATTCCGAATTTATTACTTGGTTAAAGTTACGTTTGGAATACGTACTTACAGGTAGTTTTGAAGCACCTTCAGCTAATATTCCTGAGCCTTTAGCTTCTCTTGAACCTATATCTTAGTTTTACCTTTGAAACAAAAATTCTTAGTTTGGATTACGAGTTAGAACTTAAGCAACCAGACCATCTCAACAGAGGAAGTAAGGAGTTAATCTTTACTCTTTTCCTGCCTCTGTTTTCGGCCATCTCTCCTAATACTGTCTAATTATCAGGGGTAAGGGTAACTTCTTTAACTTCTCCGAGGTTCCCTAATTTTTCCCCTGGTTGATTATTGACAGAAAGCTTAACCGCCCCTGCATTACCCACTCTAAGAATTAATTTTTTTTGGGCTGTCCAGGTTTGTTGTTCTCCTTTTTTCAAAATTCCCTCATATTCAGTTTTTCCATCTATTTTAACTTGCATCCAAGAGTCTTCTTCTAGCGCAACAGCAGCAGCAACAGGACTATTTTCTGTTGGGTTTGAAGATGGAGAAGTTTCAGGATTAACGGGTTGAGATGTTTGGTTGTTCTGGCTTTGAATAGAATCAGAATGAGCATCAAGATTGCTTCTTACCGCCGATTGAGTTTGTGTACTAACAACATTTTCTGGCTTTTTTTTAGCCGTCGTTTTTTTAGAATCACTACTATTAGAAGTGGGAGAAACAGCTTCAACAATAGGAGAAGGACGCTCAGAAGAGAGCAATTTATTCGTACCCGATTTATTGGTTTTCTTGGCAGATTGTTGACTAACCTTAGAAGCTGTTAAACCTACTTCAGACTGATTATTTTTGATTTTCGATTGAGGTATAGGAGGACGGGATAAAAGATAAAATAGTCCAGCTACCGCGCCTCCTATTAAAGCCGCATATAGTCCATATACCTTAAATTTGGAGGTAGCAAAATCGCGAATAATAGAAGATCTCTCTGGTTTGTCTGATTTTATAGACTCTGAAGGTCTTTGATCGTGATCGCGAAAAGTAGGAGAAGATAAATCTTCACCTGTAGAATCAGGAATAGAGTGTTTTGCCACAAATTCGGGGTCAATTTCCGGTTGAGTTTCTGGGGTATGGGGAGAAATTTGATGAGATAATGTGTAGCCATCAAGTTTGAGAACTTCGCCGTAACGACGTAGAAAACCTTGTACATAAACAAGTTCGGGTAATTCTTCGACTTGACCGTCTTCGATCGCTTTTAAAATTGGTAATCGAATAAAGGTACTAGAAGCGACTTGCTCAAGACTTAGGGAGTTTTCTAGTCTCTTTTGGCGTAGATAAGCTCCTAATTCTTTAATTTGTTGAGTTTGCTTAGAATTGTAGTTAATCATCGCTTTTTTTATCAAATAACAGTTTGGTTTTTAAGGTGTTTTTTGTAGGATATTTTTGACTAAGTAGTTATTTCCAAGCAATCTTTCTAGCTTCTTCTGGAAGTTTAGCCATTTTTTGTCCTTCACTTCTGGCCTGAAACCTCAACAAATCAATGGGGGTTTTCAGGAAGTCTAGAGGACTAGCTTGGCCTAAAATGATTTTAACAGCAGTTCTTGGTAAATCTTTGAAAACCCAAATAATTAATCGAGACCTTAACGCTTTATTAGTAAAATCTTCCATTAAATCTACCCCGTATAATTCGTGTAAATAGCGGTTAGACTGACCATAACGCCTAAATTGACTTTTAAATTCCCTGAGGGTAGAACGATGACGATGTTGTACCATTGCTTGGCTATTAAAGGTCAATTTCCAGGCTGTTTGTTGTTGAATTCGCCAACAAATATCTGCATCCCCTCCAGTAGTTAAATAAGGACGAAATAGTCCCACTTCTTCGAAGATTTGACTACGAATAGCTAAGTTAGCCGTTTGTCCATAGGGACAAAAGGGGTGTTCTAAGAGAAATTTTGGCGACATCACCCCATAACGTTCGGCGTATTTTTCCCATAAACTGTTCCCAGGTAAAGCTGTTAAGTTCCCCGCAACTATTCCCACGGTGGGGTCGATAAAGGGTTGAACCAGTTGTTTGATCCAATCAGGAGAAGGACGACAATCAGCGTCTGTAAAAACACAAATTTCCCCTTGAGAATGAAAAATTCCTTGATTACGGGCAGCATAGGAACTTTGGATCTGGTTTTCTAGTAAAATCCTTAGGTTTATTCCTTCTTGGTTTGCTTTGATGGCTGCTGAATTAAGTATTTCAGGAGTGCGATCGCCACTATTATTGTTGACTAAGAGATATTCTACTCGATCACGAGGGTAAGTTTGCGATCGCAGACAATCAATTAAATCAGCTATATCCCTTTCTCCATTGTAAATAGGAACAATAACGGAAACTTGGGGTATAAAGGAGGGGCCTGTTGATGATTCTTCGCTGTGATTGGACATACAAATAACAGTTTTTTACTTGAATATAATCTTATATTATCTATATAATTAATTTGGGTTGCAATTAATATTTAAACTTGATAACCTAAATCTTACAATAATTATTAATTTTTATGAAATCTTTCTTGAAATCAGTTCTATTTTGGTTGAGTATTTTTTGTGTTTCACCTTTAATTATTCCTTTTTTATTAACCTCTGAAAAAACAATTATTATTTCTGATGTGAAACGTTGGCAAGAGTTATTAGGATGGCAAAATAGGATGATTTTAATTCAGCTATTAGCTCTTTTAAAAGAAGCACAACAATTTAGAAATATTTATTATTTTCGTCTATTTAATGGCAATTTTTTAGGAAAAATATTAATGTATTTGCTGAAGATTATTTATCGAGAATGTCCTTACTTTTTTTTGGATAGTTCTTGTAATATTGGCTCAGGATTATTTATTCAACATGGATTTAGTACCATTATTATGGCGGATCTCGGTGATAATTGTTGGGTTAACCAACAAGTTACTATTGGTTACAAAGATAAGACTGGAAGACCTAAAATTGGTAACAATGTTAGAATTACTGCTGGAGCTAAGGTAATTGGTAATATTAAAATTGGTGATAATGTTACCATTGGGGCGAATGCTGTTGTTACTAAAGATGTTCCTGATAATTGTGTTGTTGTGGGAATTCCTGCTTATATTATTAAACGGGATGGTGTCAAAGTAAGAGAAGAATTATGAATTATGAATTTATAGGAAATTGAGTAACTAGGAACGGAATCTCTCATCTTCAAAATTGATCCAAATTTCTAATTGTCCTTGTTTAACATTTGGATAGTTTTTTGAGAATTTTTTGATGCTGAAACAACCAGTACAGTTTAAACTTTTTTCAGTTTCAGTTTTTAGCTGTTCAGCTAATTTTTTATCTGTCTCGTTGAAAAATCTAATTTGATTGACTTTATAGTCAGATTTAGACTTAGGAATAAATTCCTCTCCTGGAACATTCCAGCTTTTTTCTGATAGTTTTTTTCTAAATTGTCTGACCTGTTCTTTTTTTGATTCGTCATTATATTGAATATAAACTAATCCTTTTGTAGTATCAGTTATTCGTAAAGTTTCATTTAAATTTGCGTTTAAAGTTTGACCTGACTTTGCATTATTATTATCATTTTTCTTAAGAGCATTGATTGTATTAACCCAGTCCTTGTGCTTTTCTAAATTTAATTCTGCTAAAATATCAAAAGCTTTTTGACGAAAAGTAATAGGTTCTTGTACTTTCCCTTGCTTAATATCTTGATAATAAGTATTGATAACACTATCTGCAATTTCTTCCATAAGATTTATATATTTAGGATCTTTATTTTGTTGTTTAGGTTCAAGGATAAGAACACCATATAGAACCCATTTGGGATCT
>DLXW01000298.1:3004-17130 GCA_003448685.1 Cyanothece sp. UBA12306 | reverse complement strand
AAGCAACTTTTCGATCTACTGAATCTTCAAGAGTGTAAGATTGGGGAATTTAAAGCTAAACTAATCCCGAACGTAGGGCAATAACAGCAGCCTGTACACGATCATCAACAGCCAATTTATTCATGATGCCCCGTACATGGGTTTTAATGGTATTAGTGCTTAGATATAAGTCTTCAGCAATTTGATTATTACTTTTTCCTTCAACAATCAGTTTTAACACTTCTAATTCCCGTTCAGAAAGTAGGGCGATATTTTGATTAATTTCTGGAGTTGGAGGTTTTAAATTGTCTAATACTAAGCGAGCGATTTGAGGATCTAAATAAGTTGCTCCATCTTTTGCTGCTTCAATGGCTGCCAATAATCGCTCTAAACTTGCCCCTTTGATACAATAGGCATCAGCCCCGCTCGACAAAGAAGCTACTACCTCTGTTTGTAGGGTATGGGAAGTGAGCATCACTACATGAATATCAGGCAATTGTTCCTTAATTTGTTTAGTGGCTGCAATACCGTCTAAGCGAGGAAGTCCAATATCCATGACAATTAAGTCAGGTTTAAGATCTAGAGCTTTTTGTACTCCCCCATAGCCGTCTTCGGCCTGTCCCACAATTTCGAAATCAGGATATTCATTTAATGCCTGCTCTAAACCCAACTGCATTAGGGGATCATCTTCAACAATTAAAATTCTCATTCTCTATTTAGTAATATTAATCTTTATATGATAGATTATCCCCATTGAACTCCGAAAAAATCTTTAGATTTTTAGCATAATTTTTGACCTGTTTTCCTGATTATGCCTGGATCTCACCCAGACGGGGGAAGGAAAAAGGAGCTTAAATTAGTCACCCTTTAAATAGAGTGATATACGAAGATAGAGTAACCTATTTTTGGAACCATAATTTAGTGATTATGACTTCAGCCCAAATCTCTTGGAACTCAAAATTGAGCCAACTCACTTTAGTAGTGATCGCCTGCTGGAGTGGAGGGTGGTTAGGACTGAGGTGGATGGAATTAGCCCAGGGAAGTTGTCCCTTGTGGCTACCAGCAGGCATTGCTTTGGCAGCATTATTACTCTATGGAGAAGCCATGTGCTTAGGAATTTTCCTAGGGGATGCTCTCTTAATGATGATGATGGGGACAGGTTGGATCTTAGCAATTAGTTCCGCTATTGCCAGTACCTTATCAGCATTAATCGGACTTAAATTGCTACATTGGTGGGGATTTTCCCCTAAACTATCTAAAATACACGATGTAACGACTTTACTTATATTTGGTGGTTTAATTGCCCCGATATTTCCTGCGTCCCTCGAAACAATAGCACAACTAATAACGGGTAATCTTTCTCTAGAGACTTGGGGACAAAATTGGTGGTTACGGTGGTTGGGAGACTGTAGCTCAATTATGGTAATTGCTCCCTTTTTGTTGCGCCTCAAATTAGATCTGACAGCCTTATTGCGCAAGCAAAAGAGGACGAAAATAATTGAAGCGATTATTTGTGGAGGACTTTTACTCGGGTTGAGTTGGATAGTTTTTATCCATCATGGTACTTCTGGAAATGCTTCATCAGGAGGGTTTAGCAATACTCAATATTTAGAGTATTTACCTTTTCCTATAGTGGTTTGGGCAGCCATTCGTTTTCAAACTTGGGGAGCAGTCTTAGGCAGTTTATTTGTTTCCCTGTGGGCGATCTCTGCAACCCTTGAAGGGACTGGCCCATTTATTATTCAAACAACTAATCTCTCTCAAGCGACACTTTTATTACAAATTTTTGTGATCATTGTTAGTACAACTGCTTTACTCTTATCCGCAGCTGTGGCTGAACGACACAGGGTAGAAAAGCAATTGCGCAATACTTTAGAAAGGGATCATCTTCTAGCACAAGTTGCTTTACGTATTCGTCAGTCTTTAGACTTAGATCAGATATTTCAGACCACAGTAGCTGAAATTCGCAATTTGATTCACAGCGATCGGGTATTTATTGCTACTTTACGCGAACATGGATGTATCGAAGTAGTAGCTGAGTCAGTGAGCGAAAATTATTCAAGTCTTTTAGGTGGAAGTGCCAAGGACGATTTACTAGCAGATTTGCCGTCTTTATTTACCCAAGCTCAAACTTTTGTTGCTTCTGATATTAGCCAGCTTAATTTATCTACTATTGTAACACAATACACTCGACGCTATGAGATTAAAGCGGCTTTAGTAGTGCCTCTTCATGTGGATGGACAACCTCTGGGTTTATTGGTGGCGCATCAATGTTCTAGGGCTCGTCATTGGTACAAGCAAGAAGTAGAACTTCTAGAACAATTGGCTGGTCAAGTAATGATTGCTATGGGACAAGCCCAGCTTTATCAAAAAGTTCAACAACTTAATAGTAATTTAGAAAAACAGGTAGAAGAAAGAACCCATCAACTTCAAGAAAAAATTCAAGAAGTTCAAGAACTATCTGAGATGAAAGCAGTTTTTTTACAAGCTGTTTCCCATGATTTACGTACCTCAATTATGGGACTGTTGATGTTGTTAAAAAATCTAGAAAATCGCCCTGGGGAGACTATTAGTATCTCTCGAACTATTCTGGAGCGCACGATTAAAAGCAGCGATCGTCAATTAACTCTAATTAACGCTCTCTCTAAAGATCATTTTTCTGAAGAACGTCCTTTAGTGATTAATTGTCAAGCAATCTCTCTTGATAATATAGTCCAAAAAGTTACTGAAAATTGGCAACCTTTTCTTGTGCAAAATCAAGGTCATTTGATTCGTGAGATTCCCGAGCAATTACCCCTAATTTTTGCTGATTCTGAACAGTTAATTCAGGTTTTTGACCAGCTATTAAGCAATGCTTTTAAACATAATCCTCCTGGTATTAATTTAGTCTTTAAAGCAACAGTTCAAGGTGGAATGGTTCACTGTTGTCTAACTGATAATGGGGTGGGAATGGAGCCTAAACAATGCGATCAACTCTTTAAATTATACCTAAGAAGTTTACACGATAGACGAAGGACAGGAATTGGTTTGGGTTCCTATCAATGTCGCCAAATTATTGAGGCTCATGGGGGAAAAATTGGCGTTAATAGTAACCCAGGAAAAGGTTGTAAGGTTTGGTTTACTTTACCCGTAGCTAAAAGTCAACCTTCGGCAGTTAGCTAAGAATCAACTTTAATTAATATATAGCAATCCTATTTCAGTATTTTTCTGATAATTTCGGATGAATTCCTCCCTTGAATTCCCTAATTAATTCCCTAATTAAGCAGTTACATGAAACCTCATATTATACTCAAGCTTAAAAGTCCGGTTGATTCTGTAATGTTGCCCCACTGGCAGCATTTAATCACACACAAAGCTGTGGCAACTACAAAGATACATTCTGAGATTGATGCACTTTTATCAAAATATAATATTCCAGTGTGGACAACACAAGAATATAAGCCTATAGCTCAAGATTGGAATCAAGCGGAATTGGCAAGTGATCTCCATCGAATTTATCGCTTGATTTTACGACAAGATAATCATATACCCCCTAAACTGATCCAGGAAATTTCCTTACTGCCCATAGTAGAATCGGTAGATATGGGCGAAATTGCTCGGGCAGAATTGCCAGCCATGCACTCAAGACAAATGAGTGTTATGACTGATTCGAGTTCTCGTGATGCCATACACTTGAATGAAGCACACGAATTATTTACCCAAGGTCATCCTGAAGTTACCATAGCGATTCTAGATACGGGTGTCAACTTAAATCATCCTGAATTTGAACATTTGTTGTTACCAGGATCTGATTTTGTCAATATCATTGACGGTGCCAGCAAGTTTTTGGGGGATTATCTGGACTCTGATGATATCCCAGAGGACGAGGTAGGGCATGGAAGCCATGTGGCTGGCATTATTGGAGCTAAAGGTGAGAAAATGCCCCAGGGAGTTGTGCCTCAATGTCGTATTTTGCCTGTGCGTGTTTTGGGGGCAATGAAGCAAGGTAGTAGGCGAGTAGGTGCCGGTTTAGTCGATAACATCAATTCTGGAATTAAATGGGCTATAGATCAAGGGGCTGATGTGATTAATATGAGTTTGGGAATTCAACATACTGGGGGTGGATTACCACATCTTGATGTGGTAGAATATGCCAAGAGGAGGGGAGTAACTATTGTTGCCGCTTCGGGAAATGATGGTAGAGAAAAATTTTACTATCCAGGTGCTCTTCCCTATGTGATTGCTGTAGGTGCAGTAGATGGTTTGGGTAACATAGCCAATTTTTCTACTTACGGAAAACAGGTAGACTTAGTGGCACCAGGGACAAATATTTACAGTACCTATTTGAACAATGATTATGCTTTTTCCACGGGAACTTCTCATGCTTCCCCATTTGTAGCAGGGGCGGTGGCTATGTTGAAATCCTATACTTTGGAAAAGCGAGGATACCGTTTATCAGATAGCCAAGTTAAGTATCTACTAAAACACACTGCTGATCGCATTGACAGTCGATTTAAGGATCGTAAGGCAGGTTTTGGCAAGTTGAACCTGATTGATGCCTTGCGATTGTTGGAATACAAACTTTTGGGTAATGGAGGATAGTTTGACAAAATTTTGTCTGAATAGTTTTTTAATTTACGGAGAAAACCATGAGTAATAAAGATGACAATTTAGAACTTTACCTAAAGCTTGATGAAGTTCAAGATCAACAAGTAATAGATACTTCTGCTAACCGACTAGATGGCAATGTTCATGGCAATCCAACAGTGGTTGATGGCGATATTTTGGAAAAATGTTTAAGCTTTGATGGAGAGAATGATTATATAAAAATTCCTGAGTCAGATGCGATCAATTTTGAAACTCATCAAGATTTTACATTTGAATTTTGGGTCAAAATAGTTTCTCCGCAAAAGGTTCAGTTTAATGGGGTTGGTCCTGTTTACATTTTCGGGAAAGGGAGTCCATATCTTAATGGGCCTGAACTTTCCATCCAATATGTGGAAAAGCAACAAGAGATTCATGCTGTATATTCTGATGGCATAAACTATTTATCTTTATCAACCCGTAAACTCACAGATAATCAATTTTATCACATTGCTTTTGTTACAAATAAAAAGAATTTCTATCTATATTTGAATGGAAAAAAACAAGGGGATGAAAGTTACGAAGGCCTACAGAATAAAAAAGATAATTCATCTCTTTATTTAGCTCGTGGAGGTAGTGATGTTGTGGCTAAATCAACTTTTTTTACAGGTCAATTAGCTTGTTTTCGGATCTATAGTCGACCTTTATCACAGCAAGAAATCAAGCGAGATATGGCATTGAATATTACCCCCGAACTAGAAGACGAACTCAATAAATCGTCAAGTTTGAACGAACCTCAAGCAGAAATAGAAGAGGTATTCAATGAATTACAAAATTTGAAAAAAACTCAAGCAAGAATAGTTAAAAAACTCAATAAATTGCAAAGTTTGAAGGAAACTCAAGTAGGAGAACATGACGGTACTACTGATGAAGAAAATGATCCCGAAAATAAGGGGAATCAATCTCCAAATGATTCTCAAGACCGATTGTCAGAACAGGATAACTGGCAAGTAATTAGTAATTTATTTGAATTACCAGCAGTTGACCGAGAGAATTCAGAAGCAAATGAAACAGAATTATCAGCTACTGAATAAAACAACTTTTAACAGCAAAAATTTTATCAGGAATACATTAATAAAAATTGAGGGATTAAACCGATGACTGGGATTCATAGAATACTCGCTATTAGCGGATTGAAAGTTAGGCTCGATCCTTTGGCTATCAAAGCTTTGACAAGAACTTCAGAATATTTTCATAAAAAATATCGCAATGCTCAACAAGAAATCAGTAAGGAAGGTATAACAGGATATATTGAAACCCTTTCTGACCGTCTCAATAGCAGTAGTCTAGATGATACAACGCGAGTGCTGCTCTCAAAAATAGACATTTATGCAGCTTTAATTCAAAAAATATTAGATGAAAAGGTAGTTGATTCTAACGATTTGCAAGGACTTTATAACGCTGTTCTGCGTTATGTTGAGCAGGAACCTAAAAAATATTTTTTAGCTAGGTTGCTAACAGAAGTCCTCAATGCTAAACATATAAAAATTAATCCTGGGGAAAGAAAATGGCAGAACCTTGATGAAATAGCACTACAGCGAGGAATTCCCATCCGAGACGGCAAAGTAAAACCTGCTGTCGAAAATATTCTCGATGTCATTTATAAACAGGGAGATATTCCCCATTACCTAGATAAGTATATTGAAAAAGGTGAAATAGAGGAGCATCATTTTACCTCCGATGTCAAACAAGCGATGATTGATCACTTGGTCAAGATTGGTTTGAATATTAAGTCAGAAGAAGAATTCAAAAAAAGTACATACGATGAATACTTTGCCTTAGCCTATGGTGAGGCACTAAAGCGTAATACAGTTGGGGATGATCCCATAGATGTTGCTCGTACAAAAGACGAGCATTCTGACTGGGATTTTTCCGTTGAGGACTTTGGATCTCCTGAAGAGCAGGGAATAATACCTGATAATATTAAGGCTGCCGGTGTGCTAGATTACGTTTACTACATTGGTGAAGAGATGGGTGTCTTTGATGTCACTAATGCCCTAGTATTACGTTGGGCAAATGGTTCGCTCGATATTCCCGAAGGCGAGGCAGCTAAAGGACTTTATCGCATCCACAAACTGCGACATGAACGCTCGACACGAGAAGAGCGGGCCATGCTCTACAAACGGGTATTGAATCGAGGTGATGGTCAACTCCTTTCTAGTATGATACCCAATGAGGCTTTCCCGCGCTATTGGCATACCCTCATGTCGGAAGTGACCGAATATATCAGCAGATCAGAAGGAATGAGAAGGGGAGATAATCCACCTTCGCGATCGCCACTCTACCAAGCTGTTAGAAATCTTCAGTACAATTTGACTGACCACATGACAGGGATGTCTCACTTACAAGTGACTGAAGACTATGCCCATCTGCAAGAAGCGCTCAAAATACTGAAAACAGAGGAAATTATCAACCATTTTGGGGGTCGTCGTCGGAATCTTTGGGACGTGATTGAAAGGGTAGCGAAGGAAGATTTGAATATGACTGTCCAGACTAATGTGATGCGGACTTTGGCAGTGGAGGGAGATAGGGTTTATAAGTGGATTGCTGATTTTAATGAAGCAACTGTCATAGAAGAAGAGTTTCAAGCATTTCTCCGAGCAGCAGAAGCATGGATTATTGCTCAGGCTTCCTTAGGAGGTTCTAATGGTAGTTATATGAATCGGAAGAGAAAAGCCGACTTCCGTGATTTTGATGATGATTTCGATGATGACTTTGATGATGATTTTGGTGATGACTTTGATGACAATTTCGATAACGATGATGATTTCGATGACTGGTAAACAGTTATTGGAGTTATAGGAGTGCCTCACTTCCTCAGCAGTTACCCTAACAGAAATTCAACCTTAAGGAGCCAATTAAATGCCGATTAATGAAGAGTTAAAAAACCAAGCGAGGGCAAAAGCCCGTTCTATCCTCTCTAAGTCCCAGTCTTTTCGAGGTATGGAGCGGGGGGATCAATTACAAATTTATAAAAATTTGGTCGATGAAGAATACCAAAATTTAGCGCAACAAAGTGGACTAGCTACCGGGTTTGCTGCTGCAGATTTATTGAGGGAGCAAAGAAACACGCGAATTGACCAAGCCGGGACGTTGCTAGCTCATACAGTACAACATATTGACTTTCCTGGGTTTGTGTCAGATCTCTTAACAGGAGTTTTTAATGCCAATCTAGACGCCAATGAACGGCAGATGGTAGCTTTTAGCAAATTAGTCAGGGAAGCGACAAAAGACCTTGCTAAATTTGTCAATGAGATTGATGAAGGGTCAGCAGTCTACCGTCTGGTTCAAGAGCATAGCGACCAATATAAGTTACCTCCACGTTTTGGTGATGATTTTGATGATTTTGATGATTTTGGTGATGATTTTGATGATTTTGATGATTTTGGGGTTGGCTTCTCAGATGTTGATTCCCCAGATCAAACTACTCCAAATAGCAGGGAGAAACAAACGGCTCCGACTATAAGGGATATAAAGTATAAGAATGGAAGGGAGGTAGATACCGATGATATCCACGCCAAAATATTAGATACTAAGCAGAGAATGGCGAAAGAGCGTCGAACCCTACTTTTGGAAACTATAGCAATGGGAGTATCTCGCTTAGTAGTCGAGAAGGGAACTATTAAAGCCAATGTTGAATTTAACATCAATGCTACTGAGAACATAGCAAACACTCAGTCTGCCAGAGAGGAACGACCCGGGAGGAGGAGGAGAGTTGTACATTGGCACACCGGCGGATTCATGGGTATAGGAGGTACATCACATAGAAGAATAATACCCGCACAGAAGTCTCAGATTACTATTGCTCAATCTAGAAGCACAGAGAATACAGACTTGTCAGGTAGCCTGACAGGATCTGTCGAAATTCAATTCAAGTCAGATTATTTCAAACTCGATAACTTTACTCAAATTTTTGATTTAGGAGAAGGGCAAGTGCCTCAAGGTGGGGCAACTCAGCCACAACAACAGCCTCCTGCTGGTGGGGCAGATCAGGCACAGTCAGAACAACAGCCTCCTGCTGGTGGGCAATAAAATCCCCAGGGAGAGCAATTAGCAATGGCACTAGCAATTCTGCGATTCCAAGATATCGATGGGGTAAAGAGTCAGTTTCAGGTAGATATTGGGACTAATCGATTTTATTCCTATTCCATAGGCAAAGAGGTATGGCAGAGTTCCCCAGGTTTTCAGGTCTTAAGTAACCCAAAGTTCACCTCTCCTTTGATCGGTCCTCTTCCTGAAAGTAGCTTAGGGAGAACTATTTTGGAAGTCCCAAATCAGCACTTTAACCGCCAAAATCGCTCTATCCAAATTATCAGTTTCCGTAATCAGCAGCGAGAAGGACCCGCTATTTCTGAAATTGTCAAAGTCCCTTTAATTAGTTCTGGAAATTATGATTTACCCGTGATGTCCTTTAGTCAAGAAAACGCTATGAATAATCACACCGTTGATACAGTTCCCTTTGCCTATAAAGAAATACAACCAGTTAGTTCCGCCATGTTTTTGGGAGGACTATTTAATGCCATAAAATCTGTAGCCGCTCCTGTACTGAATGCTGTCAAATCTGTAGCCGCTCCTGTACTGAATGCGGTCAAATCTGTAGCCGCTCCTGTACTGGACGTAGCCGCTCCTATATTGGACGTAGCCGCTCCCCTGATTGGAGGAGCCATAAACACAGTTGTTCCTGGTGCTGGTAGTCTCGTCGGGATGGCAATCCCTGGTTTGCTAGATACCTTAACGGGAGAGGGTGGTCTGCTAGATACTTTAACAGGAGAGGGTGGCTCTCCAGCAGAAGTCCTCTCCGATCCCACTCAGCTACAAGCTGTCTTGCCGAGTGTTTTAGCAAATCCCACTGTGGCTCAAAAACTTTCGGCCAACCCCCAAACAGCGCAACTGTTGGGAAATTTGATGCAACAACTCAATCAAAACACGCCAGTAGTAGCTTCAGCGGTAGCACCTCAAACTCGCCAAACAATAAGACCTCAAACTGCTCGAACTGTAGCACCTCGGACTGCTCAACCCACAAAAAGAAAAACTACTCGAAAATCAAAACGTAAAATTTCTCGAGCAAAAGCAATGAGTAGTTCACCGGTTGTGGGAGACGGAAGAGTTCAAAACAGTAACAATTCTTTGCTCAGTTTAGAGCAAAGTCTAATTCCGGGAACTTTACCCCAATCTCTTTCTACCGCTAATAGATTTTCCCCAGTTACTAGCGAGTATGTGGAGGAAATGTCAGTTCCTGTCGCCCTGGCCACTTGTTTACCCTCTCTGATGCCTTTGATGGACAAGGTAATGACTCGCAAAATGCGTCGAATATTGATGGATGACAACATCTCTGATCGTAAACGAATAGGGCTAATTACCAATGGCTTGATGGATGTAACCAGAGGTTTTCGGGGAGTAAGGAGAAATTTTCCTGATGAAAGTTTCCGTGATGAAAGTTTCCGAAATAGAAGTTTTCGTGATAGTAGTCGCTTTGGTCGGCATCGGTACGACGATTTTTCCCTCATGAAAACAAACGGAAATAAACAAGTCAATGCTCTGGTGGAAGGTTTAAGTATTGGACTTTCTGCTCCAGATCCTACCCTTGATTATGACAGAGTTGAGTCGGTTAAACTAGATTTTGCCGAGGAAACTACCTTAATGATGCAAGGACGTTCTCGTTTGTTGTACCATCAAGACCAAACTATCGCTTTTCCTCTAGAAGTGGAAACCCCCCGCCGTATTACTCAGGGAATCTTACAAATTCTGGTGAAAGATCCCAATACTTTAGAGGTGTTAATTGAAGAGAAATATCGCCTAAAAAATATTACCTCTGGTTCTTTGTCCGTTGTCCCCAAAATATCCCCCCAACGGTTACGCAGTCTGGAAGTCAATGAGGAATATTTGGTTTGCGCGGTGCTGGTATGGGAAGCAAAATCGAGTAAAAGCAACCGGAAAAAACGCTTGGGAACCAGTATGTCCGAGCTTATTACTTTGGTCGGCGAATATTGTTTTGACCGCATTGAAGGTACTGGAGAAGTTATCCCTCTCAATGATATTGATCGCTTCCGTCCCTATTGGCATAAAATCTGGGAGGGAGATTTTGGGAACCATATCCGCCATACTAGCCTTGATTGTAAGTATTACTACGCCCTGGAACCCGATCGCACCAATCACGCCCGCATGGAGACGGTGACTCAAATTGAGCCTGGTGGTAGTCGTCAAGCAGGTAAGTTAAAAACGGGCTTAATTCTCAGCGCCTATCGCTTAAATGAGTTGTTGGGTCAAATTTCTGATTATCCTATGTTGGATGAGGCACAATTAACCGCTTTGTTGTCTTCTGAGTTTAAGGAACAGTTTAGCCATTGCGCCCGTGATTCTGTGGAATTTAAGGGACGTAGGGGTGATACGGTGGGGTTATGGGTATATCCAGAGTTTAAGTTACAGCGAATATTGCTCAAGCAGGTGGGGGAAACGAATAATAATGGGCAGGTGTTGGCATTGACTGAACATACTGTTTATTTTCCTATGCCTGCTGTTGTTCATTTTATTGGAGTGGGTGCGTAAACATAAAGGAGTTAAACTCCTTAAAATATTAAAATAATTAGGAGAATAATCAAGATGTCATCAAAAGATAATTTAATCAACTTCTTACAATCATATAAAGTTAATTTCAGCTCAAAGAGTGTAAAAGTAGCGGGTGCATTTTTAAAACTTTTTTTTAACAATCTCTCAGCACTTCAATATTTATCAACACTAAAAAAAGACAAAGAATTACTTAAGGCAAGGAATCTAATAGGTGATTTATCTCTTTACTGGCTCCATGATGAAAAATGGGCAAATATTACAGCGATATCATTCTTCAAAAAAAACATTAAGTGGAAAGATGATAACCCCGATGAGATCGATCTTGAAATTTATATGTATCAGACTATCTATCCCCTTATTGACAAGATTTCTGAGGAAGTAAATAAATTAAAAATAACCGATAAACAAAGGGAAGTTTTTGCGATTCTTCTCCAGACTTTACTTCCATTCTACTTCGTTAAAGCTGCTAATATCACGGAAATTGTATCTTATCTAACAGAAAAATTGTCTAATTTTGTCTGTGTGGGATATCCTCCTAAAGACTATCCCCAGATGGAGACACCAAGAGAACTCGCAAATTCATGGGAATACAGTGCTTGTAGAGGTTTTAAGGCTTCATATGATCAAAGAACAGACATTCATTTTCTGTTGTTGACATTCAATCCTCAAGACGACTCTATAACCCAAAAGATGAATAATAAAGTAGAGGATGCAGAAAATGAATTTATCAAAAGATTAGCAAAATTACAAGAAGAAGAAAAAGACCAATCTCAACAACAAAGTTTTAGTCCAACACCCTCTACAGTATTCCCCAACTATCAACTTGGACTCAACTACGCTTTATCCAATGAACCTATTTTGCTTAATGGTATGAAGGTTATTTTTGATCAATCTGCTGCGGTTTATCCAGTTAGTTTGCAGTCTAAAACAATATCTAATCAATCAGAAAAATTTCATTTCGGTTTTGGTAAAAAAAAATCTGGAAAACCAGCTCCCAAAGCAGCTACCACACAAGACATCGGTGGTGCTACATTATCCTGGACCCCCAAAACCGAAGTAGAATTAATGCGATTCGCTACAAAGGAGGAAGTGGACCAATTGAAAAACAATAATAATCAATATGGATTTGTTGTTAAGCATAAGGATTCTACAAGAAATGCTGTGTGGTTTGTTGATATTGATGATTTCAATACAAAATCATATACAGTGGATTTTGCAAATGACAGACCATATATCTTGACAACAAAACTCAAGGTAACCGATAAAGATTTCATCAACTTTGAGAATGTCGATCCAAAATCTCCTACAAAATTTGAGGGAGAGGCAAAACATCCCGACCAAGTTATAGTCAAAAGCAATGAAAAAGGAGCATACGGAATAGGGCGAAATCTAATAGATAAAAACGAAATAAATGTGCAACATAATCCCAATGCTAAGAAGCAGACGCAAAGAAGAAAATAATTCTGTGTGAAAATATTGAAAAAAAATAAAAAGGCTCTAATGACATTACTACCAAACCAAGACCTCGATGAAATTCTGATCCCCTTCGCCGACATGGTACAACAACTGGTTGACTACGGCGAACCCCTTGAAGATACTTCTTCCCATCAAGCTATGATGATTGAGAGGGTAAAAGTTGAAATGCCAGTAGAAATTAAAGTCTTAGTAGATGAGGATGGAAAAGCTACTCTTAAAAGTCATGCTCCTACCCAAAGCACTGAAACCACAATTATGCCAGTATTTCATCGCATGAAACTTACAGTCGAACTTGAAGACGAAAAGTCGGTTGGGTAGAACAAAGTGACACCCAAAGATGTCGGACATCAACTCCTTAAAAAAAATGGTCAGTAAAAGCAACCGTCCCTGGAATTTAGAATCTTTTCTCAACTCCCTAATCTTTGAGTTGGACAAAGCACAAGATACCCTTTCTCTAAAGGGGTTAAATCGAAAATTGACCTACACAGTCAAAGATGTCGCCCTCGACTTGCAAATCTTTCCAGAATACGACGGAGATACAGTACGTTTTACCACCGCCAAACCAGGAGAAACAGGAGCATCAAAAGTGTCACTCCAACTCGGTTCTATTCGAGATCATCAGATTAAAGAAATCACCAAAAAACCCCTGACTAAAGAGGACATTTCAATTGAAGAAACTGATTTATCAGAAACAGCAAGGAAAGAATTCCAAAGACTCGGCATCACATCCGCCGAGGACTTACGACGAACGGTAGAAGATCACAAAGTTAATCTAGAAAAACTAACTAAGGAGAAAATAGACTATGAGAACTTGGCTGATATTATCAATCAATCTCGCCGCAGAAGGCAAGCTCCGAGAGTAGCCAAAGTCAGTGTAGCAAAATCAATGCCTGGAAAAGTCATTTTAACCCTAGTCGGAGATAATTTGGCGATCGCATCTTCCTTTGCTGATTTCCCTGTAGCAGTAATCAATGACCAAACTGTAGAGATAGTTTCAGCCAATGAAAATGAATTGCGAATCCAAGTCAATGAAGACCAAATCCAAGGCACATCAAAACAGTTAAAAGTCGCTCTTGATCCTTATGCCATTGTAACAATGAAGCTTAAACAATAAACCCAAATGTCTAAGTCTCGACCACCCAATAACAATCACTTACTAGCACTCGAAAAAGAGTTGCTCAAAAAGCGGGAGGACTTCAGTAGCACTCCCCAGATTTTGGGGAATAGGGGAGCTAAATCAAGTGGGTTGCGTAAGTCTCGGAAGAAAAGACATATAAACAATAGACTACTAGAACTAGAACAAGAACTTTTAGAAAGATACAGCCAAGAAAAGTCTAAAAAAAAGGCATCTGGAAACTATACTTTAAGGGGAGAACAGGTTAACGAAGTCAGAAGTCAGAAGTCAGAAGTCAGAAGTTGTTTTGGTGACGAGGATTTATGCCTCGCCCCCAAAACTTTTCGCTTTAAAAAGCCAGGTTTTA
>DLXW01000298.1:0-2775 GCA_003448685.1 Cyanothece sp. UBA12306 | reverse complement strand
CCAGGTTTTAGACCCAATTTTTCTGATAGTAGTTATCGCCGAATTGCTCATAGTAATAATCGACTACTAGAACTAGAACAAGAACTATTAGAACAACATCATCAACCCAAAAAGCAAAAACCAAAATCAAAGCGCAGTCGAATTAAGTCTCAAGTTTTTGACACGGGTGAAGCAATTACACTGCAATATAACAGTAAAGTTTACCCAATTCCAGCACCTAAAACTACAATAATTTCTACTTCAGAACCAGAATTAATAGTTACACCACCACAGGTATTTTCTAACCCTGAAATTTTAGAAGATATCAGTCCCGAAGTTAACGAAGTCAAAAGTCAGAATTCAACCCACCCTACCGGAGCAGGAGGGGAAGTCACAAGTAGTTTTTCTAACGAGGATTTATGCCTCGCCCCCAAAACTTTTCGCGTTGAAAAGCCAGGTTTTAGAACCAATAATTTAGATAAAAATTCCTTATCTCAAGCTGCTGAATCAATATCCGAGATTGAGCCAAAATTCAATGATATACAAGCAGAAGATCTTCCCCCTATCCTTCCTGAATTTAACCCTGAACGAGAGGAAAAACCAGCTACATTAATACCTCCAAAAGAGCAATCAGTAAATGATCAAAACAACCCTCATGCTATTTTTGATCGCATGGGTAAAAATATGGCTTATGCTACCACCTTTGATGTGGGTACCATTGAACTAGAGCAACTATTTGATGAATTTGATAGCACTTTAGATCAAGAAGAACAAGTCAATCAAAGTCATTCCTTTTCCCAGAGACAAGATAATTTAGAATTAGAACAACGCTTTGATGAATTTGATCGTGCTTTAGAGTTAGAGGAACAATTAAATAATGGTGATTCTATTGCTAAGATCGACTCCCCATCAGAAATATTATTAGAAAAGGCGAATATGGAGACAGAAGAACCCGAAGATATAGACAGAGAAGAAACAGAGGAAATTACTTCTAAGTTAGGAACAAAGGCGATACAGAACCAGAATCAATCGTCGATGATTACACCACTAGAAATACAGCAACCGGAATTGGTGCAACCCCTCAACCCTGCTAACGAACTAGATACCCAGAACCTACCGGAATTTGACTTAAAATTGGAAGCTGTTCTCTTGCGTAGTGGCCTAAATCTTATCTCCTTAATTGTTTGGTTGATTAACCTCCTCTGTCGAACCCAGATTAAATTTAACCCTGAAATTAAGCTAAAATCAACCTCATCTCCTATCTCCGATGATAATCAAGAGAATAACCCAGAAAAAACACCAAATGACCAGATAATTGATATTAGCCAAAGTGATTTGAACAATGTTATTTCACCCTTGATTCTATCGAGTCAGCAATCAGTTTTTCTGGCAACAGCAACGCCAATGGAATTTTTAACACCGAATAGAGATCCCCTAACGGGAATGCTATATGATGAATTAACGCAACAAAATAGCTATTCTTTGACAGATTCCCTAAATTCAATAGCAGCTAAGGAAAAAATCACCAACAGGTCAAACCTGGATATAAAACCCTATTATTTCCCATAAGAGGGTAAAGAATGATAGTAGCTAAAATACAATAATCCAAACCTAGTTAAATTTAGTACACCTTAATTCTATACTTTAAAATTGGTTGTAAAAAATGGAAAACAACAATAAACGAGACCATAGCTTATTTGCTTTAGAACAAGGACTTTTCGGTAACCAAACTTCCCAACAACAATCTCACCAACCTTCAGCAAAGAAAAAGCAAAAACTAAGAGAAAAAGCACAGGCGTTTGATTTTGGAGAACCAATAGAGCTACAGTACAATGGCGATGCTTATCCCACAGCTACTCCAGAGGCCATAACATTTTCAGATCATAATTCCTTCGCTTCAGAATTAGAGGATGAAAGTATGCCTTTTGAAGTAGAAGCTTTTGAGGTGGACAAAGAAGTTACACCTGTTAGTGAACCAATCACACTAGAACAAGAAACCCCTATACAACCGGCAATTCACCAAGAAGTAACTCCAAAACCAAAGGAAGTACAGCCAGTGAAGGTGACAGTTGTTCCTCCTTCAGAAATGCCGTTAAAGTCTGCTCGTCCGGTGGAACAGCCTGCTACGGTTGAGCAATCTTCTCAGAAAGAATTATCCGATGCAGAAGCCTTTGCTGAGGATTTACAGGCCATTCTCAATGGAGAGAAAACCTATGATCCTGAGCAACAGCAGGTAGTTCCCACTACACCAACAGCGCAACCACCAGTAGCCCCCACATCCCATCCCCACGATATTTTTGATGGTGAACAAACAGCTATCCCACCTCAGCAACCAGAAAAGGCAGAACCTGTGCCAATATCAAATTCCCATGCTATTTTTGACCAAATGGGTCAAAATATGGCTCATGCCACTGCTTTTGACCAGGGGACTGTGGATTTGGCCTTAGAGATGAAGTTTGATGAGTTTGATCGGTTGTTGGATCAGGACGTGCAGCAAATGAAAGTTTCAGATCCTCCCTCAAATGAGCATCATCTTGACAAAGTACCCGAAGAAACCTTGGAAGCTAAAGAAATGAGTACACCATTGGAGTTGGAGGCATCAGAACCACAAGGCGATCATGACTTGATCCCCCAGGCATTGGCAACACAGAAATCGCCGACAACTGGGACAACGGCTTCATCCTTAAAAGACAATGAAGACCTGATCCCTGTAGACGTTTGGTTCTATTGACATACTCCCCCGTTAAACTGCATTGTAACGGGGGATTCTCTGTGTATCACTACTAGAGATTCCTT
>DLXW01000274.1:17002-21060 GCA_003448685.1 Cyanothece sp. UBA12306 | reverse complement strand
GTAGCACTGGTTTGCCAGACATCCCCCCAAAAAAACAAACCACTGACAGGGTTGTTAGGATCTTCTCCTGTCTCAGTATTCTGATTAATTCCTGCTAAACGCCTCCAACTTGCCTTTGGTTCGCTTTGTAGTTCATTTTCCGTAAAGTTTAAACTATCAAAGAATGTCCTCAAATTCTCTGGACTGGTATCAGTTATTCCCTGTTCTTTGGCCCATGCTTGAAACCAGTCTGTTGTTGCTATTTGCTCTTTTACCACCCCTGTTTGTATATCTTGACCCCAGATAAACAGCCAAAGTGCTTTTTGTAAGGTCAAAAATCGCATCCTTAACAAGCGTTGAAGACTCGACTCTTCTTCTGCACCAGGGAGACTAGGAAAACAAGTCCCGAAGTTCCAAGATGTATTTTCAAGGGGTTGGGCGGCAATAATAACTAAAGATGAATCTGGGTTAACTCCGATGGAATTGATTTTACATAAAACCCCCAAAACTTGACCCTGGGAAGTATTATCAACTTGTTGTGTAACAATTTGCTCAGTGTTGAGATACCTTTGTAGGTTCTTAACACAGTCTGATGATAGGGTTGATTGGTCGATTGTTAATTCGCTCATAATTTAAGACACTTTAAGTTTTAAAATATACGATGTTCAGGGAGTGGTAAAAAGGGTAAAAATGGAAATCAATAATGAATACCGATACTAAAAGCCAATTTCATTAAGAAGGATCTGGCACTTTTTTCTCATCAACTTCATCTACTATCAAGACAGAATCATTATCGGCTTAAGGAAATATCGGAGGCCATGTTCCCTTTATACAACGTTCTTGAATATTTTGTATTGTTTTGCCTTCAGGAGATTCAAGCAGTAACTTTTCAATATACATACATAAGCAGATTTCTTCTGCGTTTATATATAGAGAAATCTCGTTATTTGGGTTGCTCAAGTCAACTTTAGTGTTTTTACTAAAGAAATCGTCAGCTTTTTTTCTGATAGAGACAGCCATCTTAATCAGAGTATCAGGATCTTTCTTTTTCAGGTCCTTGACTACAGTTGGATAGTTTTGTAGAGCATTTTTAGGTGTGGGGTATTTACCATTAGTCCCTAAATTTTGTATCTCTACCTCAGATATTTCTATTGTTTCTGTTGGTAATTTTGGTGACAATATCGTAAAGATAAAATCAAACAACCCCACTAGAATAGAACGAGTGAATTTATATAAATGACTTGAATTCCATTTGTGTTTATCGATAAGGGTTGGCGCGAAACCATGAGTTAGCAAGGAATAGGCTGCTAGACGAATCATAAAAGGCGGTGGGTAGTCTCCGCTACTTGTCTCTGTTAATACGTGTTTAATGGCTGACTTCCTTTCCTGGTCATAAGCATCGAAAACACGACTATCTTTATAATTTAAGTATTGCTTAATATAATGATCATGCCATGAAGTATCTCCCACATCTCGAACAACAAATTGTTGTGCTTGTGTACCCAAAAAACCAACTAGGAAGTTTTGTGCATTGGCAGAAGTGTGTATCAATCCATAATTGAGGAATAGCCGCGCTTTTGCTCTCCCTAATGGATAAGCAAAGTTCTTAGACCAAACATCACACTGTTGATCAATTTGATTTGGTCTTAATTCGTCAAAATGTTGGCGTGCATAGGGAATGGCTTGACCAGGTATATAATCAACTCCTGACATAAGGCATGAAAGATCCCGCACTTGGAAGCCATCTCGAATAACTTCACCTGGGTTCTTCTCATTGAATATAGTTGTAGGTGCTGTAATAGTAAGTACCTCGGTTTGCACACCAAAAGTTTTATCTTGATTCAATAGACTTTCAATGACTCGTGAGCGAAGCATTGCCATCGCACTATTAGCTTCTAAAAGATTCTTCCCAGCTTTGTTCTCGTTTGTGCTACCAACATAGTCAACGCCAGTTTTAATAGAGTAAAGTCGGTATTGTTGATTTTTTAAGCGGGGGAAAGTTAAAAATACGCCGTCAAGACAGGCTTTCCCCAGATTATCGACGACTGTGTAAAACCGATCAGAGTTTCTATTTTCCCATTCAGTATCATTGATACTGTCTATTCTTGTTACAAAATTCGCATTACCCACTTTTTTTATTTCTGTTTTAATATTATCCTCGGGGGAATTGAGCGACCCGTGATTCACGGGAATTAGGGCAAAACAACTTCTAGATGCTGTACTCCAACGGGGTAAAATATCAAGGTTTTCAATAAAATTTAATAGAAATTTTTGTACCTGTTCTGGATTATTGAATGGTTGATCTGATACTAATTTTGGACGAATAGTTATCCAACTAAGAGAATTTCCTACAGTTGTATCCCCAGTATTAAAGGGAAATCGCACCACTTCTCCCTCAGGTGGCACAAAAACTGACAAAAGCCAAGGGTGTTTGTCTTTTATATTATCTATACACTCAATTTTGATCCCCTCAATTTCCTTGTCAAGGCCATTTGTTATATCTTTAATAGTAATCTTATCTAATTTCTTCGCTTCCCACAAAAGAAATATTTTCTTTGAGTCTGGTTTGGCATATTCAGGAGCATTAGCCAAACATTCGAGGGCGCACAAATCACGAGGTGCTTTCTCTAGATTTTTCTCAATGAATTCTTGAATTGTCTTGAAGTCTATAGGCATAAATAAAAATTTCCTGAGAGAGAGTTGAGCAAAATAAAAAATATATATTGAGCGAGAAAGTTCTAAACAAGATAAAGCTAATTCAGTGTAAGTATGGGCAATAAAAGGGTGAGTTGTTACATAACTTGGTCGCATAAATAAATAACATAAAAATTTGGTAATTTAAACCTCACCTTTGAGCTTGAAAAATTTGTTCAACCGTTAAATTTAAGCCAGGAAAAATAACTGATTTATTAATTAAATCTTTTCCCTTAAACTGTTGTACTTGATACTCCCCTTCTATCAGTTGATAAATAGAAAGAGTCGGTTGTTTTGGCTGTCCAATAAAACGCACTCCTCCTATTCCTAAATAATCCACAATCCAATATTCTTTAATCCCCATCGCCTCATAATCAACCAACTTATAACCATAATCATCCCGCCAATTTGTGCTAACAACTTCAATCACTAAAGGAATAGATTCCCCATGAATAAGGGTTGATTTTTTCTCCCACAACGGTTCATTAATGAGATTGTGGCGGTTAATAATTAATAAATCAGGATTATAGCCAGTTTCTTTATCCTTTAACTTAACCAAAGCTTTAGGAGGAATACGATAAGGTAAATTCATCCTTGCATATTCTAAGGTTAACTCTTGGGTAAGAAATGCAGTAATCTCTTCATGTTGTCCTGTTGGTTGCATTTCGATAATTATACCTTCATGTAACTCATAACGTCTACTTTCTGGTAGCCATTCAATAAATTCATCAAAGGTTATTAATTTCGGTAATGATTGAATCATAAGAACCTCGCTTTTGAAGAATTAAGAAATTAAAATTTATATAGGAGGTAACAGTCCAATTAGACTTTCTGCTAATGTTAAAAATTTTTGTGCATCAACAATTTGATCCTTAGCTTGTTCAATAGTAACATTATTTAGTCCTCCATAATCTCCAGTATTTCGCAATTCTTGTGACTTAATCAACTTTCGGTGATATTCAGTAGGAACTTTCCCTAGTTTCACGAATTCCCGACCAAAAGCACTAATTACGGCCGAATGTTTAGAAAACGATAATCCTTCACCTTCTAAAAAAGCTTCTGCTATATAAAACATGGCATAGTAAGCACGAGAAACAGCAAAATCTGGGTAATTATTCTCAACTAACATTTGTGCTACGGAAACACTTTGACGAGCTTTAAAAAGTAATTCTATTTGTTCTTCTGTCATAAAGTTATCCCTTCTTTACGGATATTTCTTAACAAAGAACCATTACGATTAATGAATCGATCTTCATCCATAAAGATACAACTAATGACCACATCTTTTTCTAAAGATAAACGAGCTATTATAGGGATGGTTTTGTCAATTTCTTCCCCTGCATTTACCTCTCCTTTTAGAACCACTAAAATATCAATATCAGAGC
>DLXW01000274.1:4754-16840 GCA_003448685.1 Cyanothece sp. UBA12306 | reverse complement strand
ATCTAAAATATCAATATCAGAGTCAGGACCTGCATCTCCCCTCGCTTGAGAACCAAACAGAATTAATCGTTGAAGATGATCACCGTAATAGGTTTCTAATTGAAGTTTCAGTTGAGTGAGGATTGTTTGTAGTTTTTCATTGATAATAGTTACTGGCATCAGTTAATAATCCTTTTCGATAGTAATCTTAATTAATTGTTTTTGTTGGCTTATCTTTCAAATTTATAGCCATTATATTTGCAATTTGCTTAAGAATACGACAAACATCATATAACTGATTTTTGTGCGGTAAAAGTAAGGAATAAATATTAGACAAATCATACTGAGGAACCCCTGAAGTTGACATTTTAATAAACATAAATTCATCCCCATTCCCAATTAAACCATAGACAGGAATTTCAGGGTTAGGATTGGCTAACATATATGTCATTATTTGTGGTAAAGCAACCGTAAAAGCAATAGTAGATTTAGATTCAATGATTAAAATCCAAAGCTGTTGAGAAATAATTAAAGTGTCAATTCTGCCGCGCAAAATTTCTTTTTTTTCTTCTACTTCTAGTTCAACACTTGCTTCAGTAGTAAGATAAAAAGGATCATCATATAAACCAGCTAATGTTAATAAAGGAGAAATAAGTAATTGATTAATAACTCCTTCTGCTAAAGAATTTTGTTTTCTATGACGTTCAAATCGTCTTTTTATTTGGTCTAAATTTTCTTTTTCTTGAGAAGTTAATTTAGGTAAATTTTCTTGCCATTCACGAAAAAATTGCTCATTATTAGTGGGAGACAAATTAAATCTTTGTTCAAGATCAGCTAATGTTGTTATGGTTTTAGAAATTGGGTAAGTTTGAATCATAGACTTAACTGGAATAATTAGTGTAATTATTTAATTGTTTTCCCTGTTGTAGAATCACCCTCCATCTAACTCAAAATCAACTCTTGCATACAAATCTTGTAACGCAATTTCAAACTCATCTGAAGCCAATTTTAAAATAGCTTCTTCTCCTTGATAATCATTAAAAAGCCATTTTTTATCCTCTTGCTTAACATATTGAGCCACATAAAAACGATATTGATCTATTAAAATATATTCTTTAAATTCAGGAATAGAACGATAATAAGTTAACTTATCTGTTCGATCATAATCTTGTGTCGATTTGGAAAGAATTTCAACAATAATTAAAGGATTCGTTACGTTTATTGTACCCGTTACTTCATAAATTGGTTTTCCTTTAATTACCATTACATCAGGATAGGTATAGACACGATATTGAGGTATCCATAAGCGAACATCATTGATATAGATATAATAATCCTGATCCTTAATTGTTAAGGGAAATTTGCGACAAAAATTACCTGCAATTTGATTATGATTAGTGGTTCCTCCTGTCATGAGTACAATTTCTCCGTCTCGATATTCATGTTTTTCTGTTGCTTGTTCCTCTAATATTAAATATTCTTCGGAGGTATAATGTTGTTTTTGGGTTTCAATAATCATCTTAATTCTCCTAATACAATTTACTTGCTTGGGACTACTTTTAGTAACCAATTCTCTTGACTAATTCATTGCGGATAAACATGACATCAACGTACCAGGTTTCGTTATTTTTGTGGGTACGAAAATCAGCACGAATATACCATATCCCACTGTTAATATACATATAGACTTGAATAATATTTCCTGTATCATTTTCTTTAATATCTCCATTTAGCGCGCGAAAACCGATGATCGCAGCAGTATAGGTACTTGCAGAACAATTGGTATTATAATTAATACTATCTCCTAAATTGTTATATCTACGAATAATGATGGGTTCCGTTCCTTGAATTTTCAAGTTGCCATCAACTCTTAAACTTCCTTTTATATGTAGTTTATCACTAGGGTTTCCTGTTCCAATACCAACATTTCCCCCTTTTCCAATAAATAATCGAAAATCTTTTACCCCAGTTTCAACAAAATTTAATCCTGGTTTATTTCCACCATAATTTTGTTCAATGTGCCATTTTTTTCTCCCTTGGGGATCCTCAAAAGCAATTAAACTTTCTTGTCTTTCTCTTGCTCGAATGACTAAAGGTTCTTTAGACAAGTTTGCAGAACCAATACCCACTAACCCATTAGTAACTGATAGATTACCTGCAATCTCTGTTTTTCCTTGTATTTTTAGTTTATTATCACCTGGATCAGTGGTTCCAATACCAACATTTCCAGCATTTTCGGAATTAATTAAGGTATTTTGACCACTGTTATTAATGTATAAAGGAACGCCTAAACTTTCTATATCAACTGCTCCTCCGGTATCTCGTAATCTCAAACCTTTACTATCAGTATTGCCTAATAAAATACTATCTTCTGATTGACTATTATTAATATTAAGATGTAGAGTAGCTTCGGGGGTTGTCGTTCCAATTCCTACATTTCCTCCCTCAAAAATTGCAGCATGATTATCTTCTTTTTGTTTAATATGTAATTTGGCTTTAGGTTCATCAGTTCCAATACCGACACTGCCAATTTCATTTGTCATTTCTCGATAGACTAAAGGCCCTTTATGAATAGGAACTATAATTTGTCCATCCCAATATCCAGGCACATTTTCATAACGTACATAAAGGTTAGCAAATCCAGCTTTGAGTAAGGTTTTGAAATTACTAATTTTCAGCCTTAAAATTTCTTTTGCTTCAACAGCTTGCCAGGCATTTTTACAGATAAAATGCCATTGAGGTGTTAAACCCAGATCATGACGACCATCAAATAACCAATGATCTTGACCTGCCATGATAGAAATGTTAACATCATCAGCATTATTAGCTTCAATTAATGCCCAGTTTGCAGCGTCATTATTCTCCTGAGCAACATCAAAAGAAATACTTAATCTTGTGGCTTGATCAAGGAAACCTTCCTTGATACCTTTTAACTTTAAATTACCTTCAACTGGTTTATTTTTATCTGCGGTGACTACTAATAAATTACCAATCATACTGTCTAATTTTTCTTGACTCATTTCCTTCATTTCATGGAGAGACATAATACTAGTTTCTCCATTGATTTCGGTCATTTCTTCTAAGGAAGTTAGCTTTAAATTCTCTGTTAAATTGAGGTTAGTTAAGGTTTCTTGAATATCTTGTTCAGAGGCAATTTTTAAAGGTAAACGACCATTATATAAATAGCTAATGCTGAGGGTTAATTCGTTCTCAGTTCCATCATTAAGAATGGTATTTGATCCTAAACAACTGACGTGAAGGGGAACAGTTTTTTTACCTCTTTGATTAACAATATTGAGATACTGTAAACGGTTACCGCTTAAGTCTTCGTTTGATCCTTGATAGTTCAGATAATTGTATTTTATTTGGACTCTTGTACCGCGAGAACCCCCTTCTGGTGCTGCACTAATATTTTCTAGGGTTAAGGTGATTTTGGCTCCTGGTGCAATGGTTCTATTTTGAGAAGCATTGGCGGTTAATAAACAATAAAAGGTGTGATCTTGTTGTTGTAATTTCCAGCCTTCTGTGCTTTGTTTTAAAGTAATTTCATTTAAACTATCAGGTAAAATAGTTCCAGGACGAAATAAGAAACAAAAATGATAATTATTACTGCTAATTTCGTCACTAATAGTTTGTAATTCAATGTTTTTCCCAGAGGTATTAACAAGCTCAATGGTTAAACTCTGTTTGAGGTTTCCTTCATCAATTCCTAAGACATTTTGACCATCTTCGTCAAATAAAAAGACTTGAAAAACATCGGAAGTGATAATATTTTGATTGAGAATTATTTGGTTGCTTACTGTCATTTTTAATGCTCCTGTTTAACTATTATTTAAGGATGAGTTTGGTTTACATTTCTTGTTGATGCTGTTTTTTGGCTTCTAGCTGTGCTTCTGCTTGCACCTGAATTTTGTTAATAATTTGGCACACTTTAACATAAGGTAATTGTCCCAATACTTCCAAGATTTGGTTGACTTCTTCCACGGTTAAATTTAAGCTAATTTGTTCCATAAATTCCTAAGTTAACGCTATTGTTTGACTGAAAATCTGAGTTAATTATTCAACTGAATTAACTTTTCGTAGCACCAACCAACCTTCTCTAATTTCTTGAGATCCAGGAAAATTAGCTAAGGTTGTTACGGGTTCAATTCTAATTTTATTAAGATCAAAGACTGTCTCAATTATACTATCTAAATTTGCCAAATTATCAGTTAATATTTCTCGTTGATCTTTGGCAATGACTTCTGCTTGCTCTGTTTCATTTCCTAATGGTCTTAACCATCCTTGAGTGATTAAATTTTCCCAAACCGTATCCCCATTTTCTTGAGGAAAATTAGCAATAAAAGTTGACCTTTCTATCACCGCAAAGGTGAATATTTCTGACCATTGTTCCCCCCGTTTTTCTAACCAAGACCAATCATATTCTGGTTCTGTTGGTAAAGGTAAATTCAATTTTTGGCGATCGCTTATAATAGGAGAGGTCAAAAAGGTGACTTCAATGGAAGACAAGACATCTAAATATTGTTCTGGAGGAATTGTCAATACTTTACTGGGTAAAATACCAGAAGTAGCATGAATACTCCCCCTGGGGTCAACCAATAGGGTTAGCTTTTGCCCAGGACTGGCGATAGATTGCATAATATTAATGGGACTTTCTTCACTCACCCCAGGAATATTGTTGGGATCAAAGAATTGTGTCTCAATATAGCGAGATTCGTTACTATCACTCTGTTGGGCATAGAATATCTCGTTTTCATAGCCATATCCTCCCTCGCTCTCTGGTTCTTCTGTTTCTTTCCAATAACCAATGACACCATCATTGAGTTGTTGATATTCTCCAATACGAATGGGAAAGTCAACATTGACAAAATTATCGTTATTTCTTTGGGTTAACGGGAGTAATTGCTGCATTTCTTGGCGAAAAATATGCCAATCTTGGCTAATTGCTGCAATACCTTCTAATTCTAAGTTTATACTAGCCCGAATCACTGCTATAGGACGACCCAATAATAAGGCTACACTTTGATTTTGGGCAAAATTTTCAGGATCAATATTTTCTAAGGCATTATTCAGGGTAATTAAGAAGTTATCGATAAATTTCTCACTACTATTTTGAGTTACTTCTGATAAGCTTAAAATTTGCTTGACTACTTTGCGCAAATGTAAATTTGGAATATCATTAGGTTCAAACGTATTACTTCCAGGGGCATAATCCCATTCCCCATTAATATTAATTGCCCCTAATGCTTGTCCCCTATTACTGTGAATATTAAGGCTACCATTAAGATTGTTGGGAATAATCCAGCCACAAATCGGCGTATCCTCAAAACTCTCATTTTCTCTTTTATCTGCCCCTAAAAAGCGAAAATTAAGCCGTATGGGTGGCACAAAACGAGGGGGAAGCAGCAGACGATCCGATTCATTGGTTTTCAACGGTTCAGGGGTGATGATGCGATCGCCCCAGTCTAAACTGCGAACCTGTCCAAAACTATCAATTAAGCTTAACTCAATGATGCGTAACTCCCCAGCGCGAATGGGACTAAAATCATCCAAAGGTTGGGGCGCGCTACTATTTTCCCCTGCTACTGCGGTTTTAACTGCTTCGGTAAAGCTTTGATAGTCAGGAAATCCTAGGGGATCATCAATTTCTAATTGTAGCGTCTGCTTGAACATTAGCATCGCTTCATTAAAGCCACTCAAGGACTGGGATAAGCAATTGAGATTTTCTAAGTTGTTTTGAGCTTCTTTCGCAGTAAATATAGGACTGGGCAAGTTAACCAGGTTATTTTCTTCAAAAAAAACTTTTAAGGTCTGAATATTGTTTAAATCACCCAAATAAGGATCATCATCAATGGCGATCGCCTGAGAATACTCGGGGAAATTAAGAGGAATTTGTCGTCTAATAGTATTTTCTATCTGTTTATCCCTTTTATCTCCACTAGCTAATTTTTGCTCATACTTACTAATAATTTGATAAGCTGGATTGACCATTGTCTCCGTTTTATCATCATATTTGTTTAAATAGGTTTCAATTCGTTCTTGTAACAGAAAATTAGCATAGGGGGTTAACAAACTAAAACCACTGTAAATATGAGAATCTCGGTCTGTTTTAATGTGATTAGGGTTTGAAGGATTGTTTAAAATCTCATAAGCTGATTTAGGCGATAAATCAACCGCTTGCTCCTTTAAACTATAATTCGCTGTGAGAAAATTCTTTTTATACTGGCGATTTTCTGTCGTCTTATTATTAAAGTTGGAGACGGGAAAAACTTCCACTAACCACTGTAAGATAAACGGGTTCCAAGGTTTTTTTTTCCAGATATTAAGACCAATAGATGGATTTTCAGCCGATAAACCGTCTAAATAATCAACAATTGTCGCAAATTCTTCATTAATTAAATCTGATATATTTTTATTAGGAATGGTGACACAAGGTAGTAAACCATCCTCTGTTAAACGACTATCAAACCCGTAGCGTTGTGTTGCCTTCACTTCGTCCCCCACCATAAGAACCACTGGTTCTTTCGGTTGCCAATAACGAGCGTCAGCAATTGTTTCTAGGCGATAAGTGGGTTTAGAGGGAGTATTATTGTTATTTTCTTCTGTAATATCTAAATTATAACGATTGATATTCGTAATTAATCCATTGATCCCATTGGTGATCTCAAAAGCTAATGTATTTTCAGTGCCTTCCGTCCTCGCTGCAATTAACCGCCCCGTTTCATCTGTTACTAGGCTAAATTCCCCTGTTTGGTTTAAAAGAGAATTTAATGGCTCTAAATCTTGCGTTTCCACATAATATTTAACTCTGTCAATCTCAGGATAATCATCCGAACTCTGTTCAGGGGGATAAACTGAGATCATGTATTTATACCAGTCTGCAAACAGTTGCTTGCGTCGAGATTGAATTTCCCCTAAATTTTGATTATAGGTGCGTTGTAACTGATTCAAATCACCGAGTTGATTAATCAGCCTTTCGGGTAAATGCAAATGACTCTCAGAAGATGCTTCCCCTGCTTTTCCCCGTTGTGTCTCTAAAACTATCGTCCAACGAATTCCAGCAGTTACGGCATCAAATCCAGATTCGTGGCGCATTTGCTGAAATTTTGCCCCAATATCGAGGTTTTGGCTATTTAATGTCTCTGATAACTGTAAAGCTTCTAATTGTTCCTCAATAATCCCTTTTTGAGTCGGTTTAATGGTTTGGGCTAAATAAGCAGACAAAGCCTCTGTTCCAGTATTACCCACGGCTAAGGTAATATCAACTGGTTTTAAGGAACTTTGTCCTTGATAGTCAGGAGGGGGATTAAAAATTAAACGAGAATAACAAACTAGATCAGGTGATTGATTATTATCCTCTAAAACAACCCCTTTCCATTGCAACTCATCTTTAATGACTTCTAATAATTCATCTAAACTAGCTTCCTCAGAAAAACTATCTAAATATTCCCTTTTAAAAACTTCTAAAAACTCCTTTAAATAATCTTGGTTAGGGTTACTATACCAACCAATTACATCATATTGTAATCCCTCAACAATGGGCGTATTCTCTGAATATTTCCCATCATGAAATCCAAAAACACTACGACAATTTGGATAAAAAGCAGCAAAGGTAGGTTCGCCATAACCGACCACAGTTAAACGGTTTAAATACTCAGCAGAATCATTTTCTGACCATTGAGCAAATGGTAACTTCCGACCTAAATAACGAAATCTTTGATCCGTTACATTGTCCTTATTTTCACAAGGAAAACTAACACTATTCTCTTGAAAAATTGCTGTAACTGGATATAAATAATCACTCTCTACTACCCAAGATATGATCCCTTCATCATCTTTTCTTCTGACTAGCCAACGGTTAGGAACTGCGGGAAAAATACCCTCCTCCATCTCCTGTGTCAAAGCATCTGGTAATGCCCAATGAAGATGTATTCCACCTTTCAAAAAGAGATTTTTATTCTGAAACGCTTGGCTAACCATTAACTCACTGAGATTAGCTATATCGGGATTAATATCTCTTCTGTTATTAAAATAAGGTAAACTTTCAAACTCTGCTGATGCTTCGGCCACACTACTTCCAAACTGAAGATGTAACCCATCGATTTGGATAGGAACTAAAACAAGATTACTCATTTTTATTATTAATAATACTCGATTCGAAGTAGTTTTGTAGAAAAATATAGCGGGGTTTTTCACCCCGCTAGTCCAAGATTAAAACCCTAAAAACCACGATTAACAGCTATTTTAGCCTGTTTAAATTCTTTTGCTAAGCGTTTCTTCAACTTTTCAGGAAGGGGACGACTACCATAAGAAGTATAATAACCTGCTAAAGCATTTAACGCTGTTTGCATACTGGTAAACGATTTTAGTCCTCCAGACTTAGTATCACGGCGATACAAAGAAATATAGTCGTTAATTTGCTCTCGAGCTAGGGTTTGTAACTCGGTTTTATTATCTGCATCATCGGGTAAATCAATAACTGTGGTTAAGGTTTCAATTACTGCTAAGGTATCCTCTGTATAGTTTCCAGTCAGTCCGCTAGAAGTATTAGTGCAACCTACTAGGGAAATAACAGCTACAAGGATAATAGCCAGAAGACGCGATAAGGAAGATTTTATAAACATGATCAAGGTTTCAATAAAATGGATGATCTGGTGATTCTACCCATCCTATCAGGTTAAGTGTTGTTGTATGAAGTGATGCAGTCAATCATAGACAAATTAGGTATTATGGCCGAAGTCAGCAGGGGACTAATGTATTTACGAGTCTCTGTTATTTCAGCTAAAAATAAGCATGAGTGAAATTTTTACCAAAAAAGTCTGGTTTTCTAATGTTAAAGATGATGTCCTAGCAGGAACTGTAGTAGCTTTGGCTTTAATACCTGAAGCGATCGCTTTTTCTATTATTGCAGGAGTTGATCCCCAAGTGGGACTCTATGCTTCGTTTTGCATTGCTATTATTACCTCTGTTTTGGGTGGCCGGCCAGGAATGATTTCAGCAGCTACAGGAGCTATGGCCCTATTAATGACCACTCTAGTTAAAGATCATGGTTTACAATATTTGTTAGCCACAACAGTTCTAACTGGAATCCTACAAATTATTTGGGGTTGGGTCAAGCTAGGAAATCATATGCGCTTTGTTCCCAAAGCTGTGATGGTGGGTTTTGTTAATGCTTTGGCTATTCTAATCTTTGATGCCCAACTTCCCCAATTTGAAGGAGCTTCTTGGGTTGTCTATGTTATGGTAGCGGTGGGATTGGCTATTATTTATGGTTTACCTCGACTAACCACCGTATTGCCTTCTCCTTTATTGGCTATTGTTATCTTAACGACGGTTTCCTTAATCACAGGAACTCAAGTTGCCACTGTGGGTGATATGGGAACTCTCCCTACATCTCTTCCTGTCTTCTTAGTCCCAGATATTCCAATTAACCTTGAAACACTACAAATTATTTTACCCTATGCTTTGCCCCTATCCTTTGTGGGGTTATTAGAATCTTTTTTGACGGCTAATGTCATTGATGACATGACTGATACATCAAGTAACAAAAATCAAGAGGCGATGGCTCAAGGAGTTGCCAATATTGTAACAGGATTTTTTGGAGGTATGGCCGGATGTGCCATGATTGGTCAGTCGGTAATTAATATTCGTTCTGGAGGACGGGCCCGACTTTCTACTTTGAGTGCAGCTATTTTTCTGTTCGTTTTTATTATTGTTTTCGGAGATTGGGTGGCCCGTATTCCTATGGCTGCTTTGGTAGCTGTTATGATTATGGTTTCTATTAGCACTTTTCACTGGAATTCTATTCGTAATATTCAAAAGTTTCCTAAAAATGAAACTGTGGTCATGATCACTACGGTTTTAATTACTATTTTGACTCATAATTTAGCTATTGGGGTCGTTATTGGGGTTGCCCTGAGTGCTATTTTCTTTAGTCGTAAAATCGCTGGTTTAATTTTTGTCGATTCCCTGCTCAAAGGCAATGGCCGTGAACGGGTTTATAGTGTTAATGGTCAAATCTTTTTTGTCTCTGTTGATGACTTTCTGAGTGCTTTTGATTTTCGTGAAAGATTACAACAGGTTACTATTGATTTAACCCATGCCCATTTATGGGATCACTCGGCCGTTGATGCAGTAGATAAGGTGGTATTGCGCTACCGTAAGCGGGGAGTTAAAGTGAAATTAATTGGACTTAATCAAGCTAGTGCCACCCTATTAGAACGTTTAGCTACCCATGACAAAACTGATGCGGTTGAACCAACTGCTAATCATTGAAATTGTCCTCATTGCACACTTTAATCGGCGCAACATTTAGTTAACAAAAATTATTTGAGAAATCGCTCAAACGTCCTATCCTAGAAAGGTGACGGAAATTGAGTTTATGATAGAATCCCTTAAACCTAACCCCATCAGTGGCGATCGCACTAACACTTGCTTATTGGCTGCGATCGATATTGGCACTAACTCCATTCATATGGTGATAGTAGAAATTGACAAAACCTTGCCTGCTTTTACCATCATTACCCGAGAAAAAGACACGGTGCGACTAGGAGAGATCGATGCAAAAACGGGACATCTCACCGAAGCAGCCATGGAACGGGCGATCGCATCCCTACAAAGGTGTAAAGATCTAGCTACTAGCATGAAGGTGGATAATATTGTCGCCACCGCTACGAGTGCTACCAGAGAAGCAGGAAATGGACAAGCCTTTATTGAACGAGTTAGATCAGAAGTTGGGATTTTTATCAACCTAATTTCTGGCTATGAAGAAGCCCGACGCATCTATTTAGGGGTTTTCTCCGGCATGGATTTTCAGGACCAACCCCACGTTATTATTGATATTGGTGGAGGTTCGACGGAAATCATCCTTGCTGACTCTAAAGAGGCACGTTTTCTCAGTAGTACCAAAGTAGGGGCCGTGCGATTGACAGAAAAACTCGTTAGCACTGATCCTATTAGTGAGAAAGAATTTAGCTATCTACGCGCTTATGTTAGGGGAATGCTCGAACGTCCCATTGAAGAGGTAAATCGTAAAATCATAGACAATGAAGAACCACAGTTAGTGGGTACATCAGGAACCATTGAAACTCTAGCCAATATCAACGCTTTACAAACATTAGGAGAGATTCCTAGTCCACTCCAAGGTTATCAAATGAGTCGTCAAGAGGTCAAAGCTTTAGTTAAGAGTTTTGCAACTATGACTTATGAGGAGCGTTTAGAAGTTCCAGGAATGTCCGATAAACGAGCAGAAATTATTCTCGCGGGTGGAGTAGTTCTGATGGAAGCAATGAGTCTGTTAAAAATAGATAATATTATTATTTGTGAACGGGCTTTGCGCGAAGGCATGATTGTTGATTGGATGTTAACTCACAGGTTAATTGAAGATCGACTAAAATATCAAGGTGATGTGCGTCAGCGCAGTGTCCAGAAAATCGCTCGTAAGTATCAAGTCGATTTGGATTATAGTGAAAGAGTGGCGCGATTTGCCAAGAGTTTATTTGAACAACTCCAAGGTATCCTTCATCATTGGGGAAACCAAGAATGGGAATTACTTTGGGCAGCTACTATTTTACATAACTGTGGTTTGTATATTAGCCATTCAGCCCATCATAAACACTCTTATTATCTCATTCGCCATGCAGAATTATCAGGATTTACAGAAGTTGAATTAGAAACTATTGCTAGTATTGCGCGTTATCATCGCAAAAGTACCCCGAAGAAAAAACATGATCCCTACAGTAAATTACCTGATACTTACCGGAGTATGGTCAAACAATTGAGTGCAATTTTGCGTTTAGCTGTTGCTCTTGATCGCAGACAAATAGGGGCAATTAAACAAATTCAATGTAAGTATGATGCGGAATATAAAAAGCTTCATTTGCATTTAGTTCCTACTAACAATAATGACGATTGTGCTTTGGAATTATGGAACTTGGATTACAAAAAATCAGTCTTTGAAAGTGAATTTGATGTCAAAATAGTTGCAACTTTAGATTCAGCTTTTGGTTCTTAATTCTAACTTCGGCTTAACTTATAATTAAAATTTTAAATTTGCTCATAAATAAAATAAGTTAGGAGAAAAAGTGGTTCTACAGTACATACTATGC
>DLXW01000274.1:0-4549 GCA_003448685.1 Cyanothece sp. UBA12306 | reverse complement strand
GGTTCTACAGTACATACTATGCTAAACTATTAGTCAAATGCCAGAATAATAAAGCTCTATTTTTGAAGTTATTTACATTTCTAAAACCAAAATTATCAAAAATTTCAGTAAACTCTTCTTTTAGTTCGTGCATAACTTCAATTTGTGGTGAAGCATTTTGACTTATAACAAAATTGCTAATAGTTTAGCATAATAAGTCCTGTAGAACCACTTTTATTGAAAATATTGTAGGGGTCAACGGCTGTTGACCCCTACGAAAATGTGTAGCCACATTTTAACAAATTGGTATAACTGGGTATTAGAAACGTTTTACCAGAAGACAACCGCTCCCTTTCCACTAGCAGACGCATAGTAAAGTCGTACGCGGAGATAGTAGGTATTTCCTTTGGTTAATCTGGCCGTAATTCTGGCATTTCTGTCAAAACCACTATCGTCATCACCGTCAAGATGGGTTGATGTTCCATTGATATCTTCAAACAGAACCATTACTGTATCTAAATCACCAATGGTTTCGATAGTATATCGTCTTGTCTGTTCTGGTCGAATAGTGAAATCTAGTTGTTCACCAGGATCAACATCAATAATCGCTGAAAGATAGGGTTGAAGTTGGAGATGATTGGGAGTTTTCGCTGGATAAAAGCGTTTTGCCTCTTCTATATCCGTGGGAGATAACCCTGCTTCAGGAATAAGTGGTTGAGTTTCGTAACCCGAGGGAGAAATAATTAATCCTCCAGGAAACTGATAGTGCATGATCGAATCTTTATCCCAAGCAGAACCTTCTACCAGATTGGCCGAAATTTTGCGAATAATATTATGATAGGTAGTCTGCCGCGGCCAGTTATTGGGGGGAGCAGCAAAAGTTCGATAAACCGCTTCCTCATCCCAGACGATACCCGCTAGAGGATTTTGGTGTTCATGGGGAAAACCGAGAGCGTGGCCAATTTCATGTAAAGCGGTATCACGTCCATAAGAAGTGGTTAAATCCCAACCAAAGTTCATGGTACGTTCTTGGGGGTTAGTGACATAATCAATGGCATCACGTCCCACATAGGACCAAGAACCGCCACTATTAGTTGATAGTCCTTCAAAACCGATGCGAATTTCGGCTTCACTAGGATCATTAACTTCCACAAATTCTAGGCCAATAGGTAAACCTTTCCAGGTAGCAAAAGCTTCACGGACGGCTTGTTTTTGTTTTGCTTCTCCTCGCCAGTTAATGGGTGTATCCAAAAAACAATAATGTAAAACAGTGTGATTAACCCATTTTTTCTCGTTAAAACGCACCAGAAAAGCGCGATTAGGATCTATATTCTCTTGTAAAGGACGTTCAGGAACAACAGGTGCATTACAGAATGCTTGATGTTCAAGACTTTCATCTTCCTTTCCATGGCCAGTAAACCATTCACCCAATACTTCCTCAGAAAACAAATTAGCGATCGCTTCTGGACGGGGTTCGATGCTGTTATAAATGCTCTTGACCTCATCTTTGAAGCTTTCCCACTCTCCTAATAAAAGTCGCGGACAGTTCTTCCCTGTCCAATATTTGTGGGTAACAACATTTTCCAGAGGAATATTAAGATCGTACATTAAAATCGCGGTCAAGTTTGCAGCACGTTGATTAGCTTCTTTTTGATCTATATCTTCGTGCATACAAGTCTCAATGCCGATACTTTCGCTATTGCCTTTTCCGCTACCAGCGTGCCAACCTTTTTCATTGACAGGAAGATGTTTAATGCAGTAGCGGTCATCTACAGTATAGTGCCAAGATACTTGGCGTTTCTGGGCATCTGCACCTTTAATATACCTTGCGTGGGCATGAGCATCAGCCCCTCGACTGCGATTATCGGTATTATGGATGGTAATAAAACGGGGGGTTATTTTTGTGCCAGGACGATTAGAATTTGACTCTGGTATGAGATCAATTTCCAAATTCAACCTTGCTCCCAAGTCTTTTCTGCTTGTCATAACAAACTACTCCTTGTCTCAATTGATTTCTGAAAAAACCCTGCGTATCCTACTCGCAGTACAAAAAAAGTTAGGACAATGAAATTTTGGTTTAAGGGAACAATTGGAACACCAGAACAGAAAAAATTCTCTAGTGTCAATCTCTAGAGCTACAGTAACTATTTTGACTCTAATATCTTTATTATCTCTCTCAAAAGAGCATAAATTGACTAAATATTGCCAAAAATTAATCAAACTTAATCTAGAAGTTTTGCCTTCCAATCAATAGACAATCACCTCCAATTGTTACAGTTCTTGACAAATCTAGGTAACAGAGTTGATGTCAATGATACGATTCCCTAAAACACCTTCTTGAGGGAAATTAAGATTACTATGGCAGATGAGCTTAAAGGACTAATGCCCAAATTCGGTGGTAGCACTGGTGGACTACTTTCTAAAGCAGATCGCGAAGAAAAATACGCCATCACCTGGACTAGCACGACAGAGCAAGTCTTTGAAATGCCCACCGGTGGCGCAGCAATCATGAATAAAGGCGAGAATATTCTTTATTTAGCCCGTAAAGAACAGTGTCTCGCCCTGGGAACCCAATTAAGGACAAAGTTCAAACCTAAAATTCAAGACTACAAAATCTACCGCATCTATCCGAGTGGAGAAACCCAATATCTCCACCCTGCTGATGGAGTATTCCCCGAAAAAGTCAATAAAGGCCGGGAATTTAACGGCAAAAAAGACAGAAAAATTGGGGATAATCCCGAACCTGCTACCCTGAAATTCTCGGGGAAAACACCTTACACCGTTTAAGGTAGGTAGTAAAGTATAGATTGGAGTTGGGGTGTCTTCGCGCTCACCCCTTTCTTCAATCTATAATCTAATAAGTAGCTAAACCAGAAATCGCCCCTTATTAACCTATGATTTTTCCAGATTTTGAGCAATTTTGCGCTTTAGCAAAACAGGGTGATTTTATCCCCGTTTATCAAGAATGGGTTGCTGATCTAGAAACTCCTGTTTCTTCTTGGTATAAAGTCTGCGGTGATCAATCCTACAGCTTTTTGTTGGAATCGGTGGAAGGAGGGGAAAATTTAGGACGTTACAGTTTTTTGGGATGTGATCCTGTGTGGATCTTACAAGCTAGAGGCCAAACCACAACCCAAACCTATCGAGATGGTTCTGTTAAGGTATTTGAAGGTAATCCCTTTGAAATCTTGCATCAATGTCTGTCATCGATTCATCCAGTTACTTTACCTCAACTTCCCTCTGGGATTGGTGGATTGTTTGGATTTTGGGGTTATGAATTGATTAATTGGATTGAACCACGAGTCCCGATTTATCCCTTAACCGAAGATGATTTACCCGATGGGATCTGGATGCAGGTAGATAACTTAATTATTTTTGATCAGGTTAAACGGAAAATTTGGGCGATCGCCTATGCTGATTTGCGAGGAGACAAAGTTACCCGAGAGGAAGCTTATCAACAAGCTTGCGATCGCGTTACAAAATTAGTCCTCAAGTTACAACTTCCCCTACCTATAGAGGCAAAAACCCTAGAATTAAACCCCAAATCAGCCGAAGTTGAACCATTAAGTTATAGCAGCAATACGGAGCGATCGCACTTCTGCGAAAATGTCCTTCAGGCGAAGGAATATATCCGTGCAGGTGATATCTTTCAAGTGGTGCTTTCTCAACGCCTTACTGCCCATTATAGCGATGATCCCTTCAATCTTTATCGTTCCCTGCGGTTAATCAATCCATCCCCCTATATGGCTTATTATAATTTTGGAGATTGGCAAATTATTGGTTCGAGTCCTGAAGTAATGGTTAAGGCCGAACGGAGTGAAGAAAATAAAATTAAGGCTACCCTACGGCCTATTGCTGGAACTCGACGAAGAGGGAAAACTGTGGCTGAAGATCAAGCATTAGCGCAGGATTTATTACAAGATCCCAAAGAAATCGCCGAACACGTGATGTTAGTCGATTTGGGACGCAATGATTTAGGTCGAGTTTGTGTTAACGGAAGTGTCACCATTGATGAGTTAATGGTTATTGAACGCTATTCTCATGTGATGCACATTGTCAGTAATGCGATCGGAGAATTAGCCTCTGATCAAAGTGCGTGGGATTTATTAAAAGCTTGTTTTCCGGCTGGAACTGTTAGCGGTGCGCCCAAAATTCGCGCTATGGAAATTATCCATGAGTTGGAACCCGAACGACGAGGCCCTTATTCGGGAGTCTATGGTTATTATGATTTTGAGGGTCAATTAAATACGGCGATCGCTATTAGAACAATGGTAGTTCGTCCTTTAGGCGGTAATCAACATCTGGTTTGTGTCCAAGCAGGGGCCGGAATAGTAGCAGATTCTGATCCCGAAACCGAATATGAGGAAACTATGAATAAAGCGAGGGGACTATTAGAAGCTATTCGCTGTTTAACCTGACTTCGGGATAAAAAAACATTGCCATAAGAGTGAAAATGGCTGTAATCTTCTCAATGAATTGATTATAAGCGATTATCTTATATCGAACTCAGGTAACAACTTCTGTACGGGCTTAATATTATCAACTTCATGTACGGGCTTAATATTATTAA
>DLXW01000223.1 GCA_003448685.1 Cyanothece sp. UBA12306 | reverse complement strand
GAAGTGCGGAATGTGGGTTAGAAGGAGTTGCTTATGAACGGGGAAAAATGATGGCTATTTTAAATTTACCCGCTCTTTTTACCCGGGAAAAACTATTGTTAGAAGATGCTAGTTAAAAGTTTAAGCAGTATGGGGAATCAGATAGACAACATTTTTTTTGAACTTTGATCTAGAATAATGAGGGCAGCTGGACTGATCCCTAAAAAAATAAAGAGATTTTACCCCCTTAATCTTGATTTATGAGATGATGAGCCAGGAGAACCCATCCAAAAAATAATCATTGATCCTTGACATTAGGCTTTTATCTCGCCATGGAACCGCGACCCCTATTCCGTCGAACCAAAATTGTTGCCACTATCGGCCCTGCTACCCAAAACAAAGAAGTATTGCGACAGCTAATTTTAGCTGGTGCCAATACCCTAAGGCTTAATTTTTCCCACGGCGATCATGATTATCATCAACATACTATTCGCCTGATTCGTCAAACGGCATTTGAACTCAATCAACCCGTAGCCATTCTGCAAGATCTTCAAGGTCCCAAAATTCGCTTGGGTAAATTTGCCTGTCAGTCGATTAATCTCAAAAACGGTGATCCTTTTATTCTCACCAGTCGTGAAGTAGAGTGTAACTCAGAAATTAGCTATGTTAGCTATAAATACCTCACCGATGAAGTCCCTGATGGGGCCAGAATTTTGCTCGATGATGGCAAAGTGGAAATGCGAGTGGAAAAAGTTGATCGCACCAAACAAGAATTACACTGTCGGGTAGTAGTGGGAGGTGTTCTTTCGAGTAATAAAGGGGTTAACTTTCCCGGGGTTTATCTTTCAGTCAAGGCCCTAACCGATAAAGATAAAACCGATTTAATGTTTGGACTCGATCAAGGGGTTGATTGGATCGCCCTTAGTTTTGTCCGTAATCCTCAAGATATCTTAGAAATAAAAGAATTAATCGCTAATGCTGGCAAAGCAGTCCCCGTCATTGCCAAAATTGAAAAACATGAGGCGATCGAGGCTATGGAAGAAATTCTTTCCTTGTGTAATGGAGTAATGGTGGCCCGAGGGGACTTAGGGGTGGAATTACCGGCTGAAGACGTGCCAATTCTCCAAAAACGCCTCATTATGACCGCTAATAAGCTAGGGATTCCGGTAATTACGGCCACCCAAATGTTAGATAGTATGGCCAATAATCCCCGTCCCACTCGCGCTGAGGTATCTGATGTCGCTAACGCTATCCTTGATGGGACTGATGCGGTTATGTTATCTAATGAAACAGCAGTGGGTGCATATCCCATAGAAGCAGTGGCTACTATGGCTACTATTGCCGAAAGGATGGAACAAGAACCTCTTTCTGTCAATCTTTCCTCTCAACCAAGTCAATCGGTCACTAATGCCATTTCTTCTGCGGTTAGTCAGATTGCCCAAGAATTGGAAGCAGCAGCTATTATGACCTTGACTAAAACGGGTTCAACGGCCCGTAATGTCTCTAAATTTCGTCCTTCAACCCCTATTTTAGCCGTCACTCCCCATGTGGATGTGGCCAGGCAATTACAACTAGTTTGGGGGGTTAAACCTCTTCTGGTGCTAGATTTACCCTCCGCTAGTCAAACTTTCCAATCAGCGATTAATGTGGCCCAAGAGAATCAGTTAGTTCAAGACGGGGATGTGGTGGTGATGACTGCTGGAACTTTGCAAGGAGTTGCTGGATCTACAGATTTGATCAAGGTAGAAATGGTCAAAGCAGTCTTGGGTAAAGGGGTTGGTATTGGACAAGGATCAGCGAGTGGCCGGGCGCGAGTTGCCCATAATCCCAGGGAATTAGCAAATTTTGAAACTGGAGACATTTTAGTGGTTCCTCGTACCAGTGCGGAGTTTGTGGAGATGATGCGCAAAGCATCGGGAATTATTACTGAAGAGTCTAGTCTAACCAGTCATGCTGCTGTTATTGGTATTCGCTTAGGACTACCTGTAATTGTCGCTTTGAAAAATGCAACGGAAATTATCCGTGAGGGAGCAATTGTTACCATAGATGCTCAAAAGGGTTTTGTTTATTCAGGGGCCATGGCTAAAAATAATGGCAAGGAAGAGTTTTAACTCTGAACTCAAAACAGCGAACAATAAATACTAAATACTAAATACTAAATTACATTATGACCCAACTAATTGATAACCTGACCGCTCTTGATAATGAACTTTCAAACCGTTATATTGCTCTTGATCCTGGGGGCTATTTTCTGATTTATCTTGAAGGTGAAGCTGGCCTAATTTGTGCTAAGCATTTTACTAATATTATTAATGAAGAGGGATTAGCAGTTGATCCTGATACGGGTAAGGTAATTCCTTGTGATGGAAAAGTACAACGGACTTCTGAAACTGTTTATAAAGGAAGAACAGCAAAGGAATTGTGTGTTAAGATTTTTGAAGAAATCGACCCTTGTCCTATTACTATGCTAAACCATGCAGCCTATTTAGGGCGTGAATTTTTACGGGCTGAAATTGCTTTAATTAATGGCACAGAATATATTCAAGATTAGTTTCTTGATATTACCCATAAAATTCATCATTTTCTAATTGCTTAATCGTTAATTCTAGCCATAAATTAAAATCTTTTTTATAGAGAGATTTATTCATAATATACCATCACTAATTAATATAATTATAATCATCTTATTTTACCTGATGATGTATTATTAACAATAGAATGTAGGGGGGGCAAATCTTTGATCATTTTATATGATGTTAATTCTATCAAGTTTGCCCACCCTACAAAGCTAATTTATGCTAACATTAACAAAAGAAATGAAGTAATAAATAACAATAAAAACAGTCAATTAGTAGCGCAACAAATCTCTGAAAATAAATATTTTGTAGGAACATTACAAGGCTGTAATCGTTCAGGTTCAACAGTAAGATGTGCAGTAGTGTTTAGAAGCAAGCAAGACTTGAGAGATGAAGTAGAATGTAAATACGGAAATGTGACTAGATTATTTGATCGCTTTGGAAATACTTATCTTTGCAGTGAAGTTCAAATTGGTAATCAAAAACGTGAAGGTTCTCTGACTTCAAGATATCCTCAAAGAACACCTGTTAAAGTGACATTGACCTTCAAAAATATTCCTTCTCAGACTAATGAATTTGATACCCTTGAAGTACATACTGATGATTATGGTTTTCTAAGATTTCGCAACATCAAAGTTTCTGGATAGCTTTTTAGATTCCTAGTTTAAGGGATTTTTTCAATTTCTAGACCAACTTGCATAAAATGTGCATCTTCAGTTAACACTAAACTAATACCTAATTCTTTCATCACCACCATTGATGTTAAATCAGTAAAAGAAATTTGTGGTTTATCAATGAATTTGTATCTTAATGCTTGAGTTTTCATAAATCGTATTTCATTGATCCAAATTAAGTTAAAGTTTGGTCTTTGGAAAGCATTAATGAGTATTTGCATTGATTGTTGTGCTTTAGCAGCATATATCCTTTTAAATAATAGGGTAAAGGTTTCATCTAAAACATAATCAGTTGTGTAAATTATTCCATTTTGAGAACGAAATTGTTGATAAAATTCACTTACTTCTTGATGTCTTACTTCTCTTCTATCATAAAGTGTCAACCATCCCCAAGTATCAATAAATAACTTATTTTTCATATAATTCTTGATCAATATTATGAGTTAATAAACCATTATTTCCTTCACCGATAAACCCAGATAAAGGATCTTCATCAGTCACAGAAGAACTCAAGAAAGGCAAATCAATCTTATCTGAATTTGATGCTATTTCCTTAAATTCAGGTAATTCATTGATAAACTGTAAAACTGCTTGAAGACGAGACAAAGGAAGTTGTTCAATTTTGCTTAACAGTTCTTGTCTAATATCTTTGGTATTCATTAAATTATTCCTCAATTTAATTGCTGATGATATATTGCTAACAATAATCATAACCCAACTGTTTCTTTTAACATTTTAACATCTTCTCTAAAGTCCTCAATATCATAATTTAGAGAAATATTCCGTTTAGCAATCAATTCTTGAAACTCTACATAATTCATATTAGCAATTTTACTTGCTTTCTCTAAACTAAACTATATAGGACATTGCTGTAATTTTTCCGCTAACATTGTCCCTGGACTTCCCCAAATTGCAGCTGGATCTCGTAATAGGTTAGGATCTCTAGGTAAACCAAAAGGATATTTACCCAACTGTCCTTTATGAACAAACCAAATGGGAAAAAATCCAGATTGAGATGGTACTGAATTATTAACAGATATCCATTGATTATTTTGATACCAACCTAATCTTTTAGCAAATTTTGTATAAGTATCCATATTAGATTGCTTCAATGACATAGTACGATGAGTTTCCAAATAAACACCTCTTTGTACACCAAATCCATACTTTTCATTAGAATATTTACGCCATAAATCATCAATATTAATCAACGTCTGACAGTTCAAACTTTCTACTTCATGACTTTCTAAATATCCTGAGTTATTTGTATCTCCTTCTTGGATTAATTTTTCCCAAGTTTTATCATTCGCCTCACTCCATCTTTTATCAGCTAATAATTGAGGTAAACTAAGATTAGCTGGCCTAGGTTTAGGTTTAGGTTTAGGTAAAATAGGAAGAGTTTCTATAATTATAGCCTCCGTTTTAGATTCAGGTTTAGGTTTAGTTTGAGAACGCTCAATAGGACGATTAAGATTGTTTGGAGGAAGAGGGGGAAATGATATAATAGTAGGGTTAGATCCCCGAAAAACAATGTCTCCTTGATCTAAATCGGGGTTTCTAATTGTTCCAAATTGAGGGGTTTGGGTTTTAGTATATTCTGATAAATTCTGTCTCAAAAAAAGTCCTAATTCGTTTCCTGTAACATAACCATCTTTTGTATAATCAGCTTCTCCTTCTAATCCCCTAATAAACAAAGGAGTAAACACACTTTTTGCTGGTACTTTCTCATCCGCATCTCCTGCGGTTAAAAATTGTCTAACAGGTTTATTCATAACATCTCGAATATAAGCATTTGTAAAATTTGCTTGGGATCTTTGCTTAAAAATTGTGCCAGAAAAACAACTATCAAAGACAAATAAAGCGTGTTTTGCTTCCATTAATTCTGCCCAAGTCATAATTTGCTGCATGGGTAAAGCTGCTTTTAAAAACCCCCGTTCATCAAGGTTAGCATCAGGTGCATCAATAGGAACTAAATATCCTTTAGTTTTCTGTCGAGTATGTCCATGTCCTGCAAAAAATATCACTAAACGATTATTACGAATATATCCATAATCATCAATAAATTTTTTGATACTATTTCTTAATTGATTGCCATTAGGGTTATCTATAACCGTTACTTTAAAACCCTGTTTTTCTAATGCTTGTTTGACATTTAACGAAGTCCCCAAGTCCCCAAGTCAGTAGGGGCTTAATA
>DLXW01000007.1:11415-12939 GCA_003448685.1 Cyanothece sp. UBA12306 | reverse complement strand
TTAGCTTTTCTAAAGCGGATTTGGTATTAGAGGTTCTGGCACAGATTCTACTTTTAATTGAATATTTTCTACTGATAGAGCAGAACTAGTCATAACACAATTTTCTCTAATTCTAATCCTCTTTCAAAAATTTCATGAATCGGCAACATTTCTCCTGCAACGGTCATGAATTTATGGTCTTTAGTTGCCTTAATAAGTGAACCATCATCGAGAAAATATTCAAAAACTTCTTGCTGTCCTCTCTCATGCCATTGTTGAATATTTTGAGTATAAACAAAGCCATTTTTGTCAACACTATAGACTGTACAATCAATATTTTCTTCTACTACTTTACCAAGAGGAATTGCACCATATTCGACCGTTAAAATTTCCGTATCATAACTGAGGCAATATTCAGCGAATTTAACCATTTGTTCGTAGAGATTTTCCGCAATTTCTTTGATTACTCCATTCTTAGCTGCACCCTCAATAAATTTTTCCCTATGCTTTGCCATTTCTGAGATTTTTTTCTTACCCATTGCGCGACGCAATAAGTCTGCTTCTCCTAAAGAATAACCCGCTAAATCTTGGGCCATTTTCATAATTTGTTCTTGATAAACCAAAACAGCATAGGTTTCTTTTAAGATAGGTTCTAACAAACGATGTTCATATTTAATCTCTTCATGTCCATGTTTACGATTAATAAATTTAGGAATTAATCCTGCATCCAAAGGACCAGGACGATAGAGAGCTAAAATAGAAGAGATATCTTCTATTCCCGATGGTTTTAAATCTTTAACTATCTGTTTCATTCCCGATGATTCCAACTGAAAAATTCCCTCTAAATCTCCTCTTTCTAGCAAATCATGGGTGTTTTGGATGTCTTCAGGAAGTTTTTTACTCGTTCCTCTAGCAATAATTTGTAAAGCTTTCTTTTCCTCTAAAGGCAATTGGTCTAAATCTAAATCCACATTTCTATTCTGTTTAATTAAGTCCGCAGTTCTTTGAATAGTAGTTAAATTTCTTAATCCCAAAAAGTCCATTTTTAGCAGTCCAAGTGCTTCTAAATCTTCCATATAATACTGGGTAATAACAGAACCCTCATTGTTCTTTTGTAGAGGAACAACTTCATCTAACGGTTCCGAAGAAATAACTACTCCTGCTGCATGAACCCCAAAAGTTTTATTAGTTCCTTCAATACAAATTGCCATATCTACCCAATTACGCACAGGAATTTGACCAATCACTTCTCCTTTATCATCTTTAATATTCACTTCTTGACTATCGTAAGCTTCTTTAAATTTAGGTTCCGGTGTTTCATCAGAAATCATTACTTTTAATTTGGTAGGTTTTCCCCGAGAAACCGGAATAAGTTTGGCCATTTTATCCGATTCTGCATAGGGAATATTCAAAACCCTAGCTACATCTTTTAAAACTGCTTTAGAAGTCATGCGGTTAAAAGTAATAATTTGAGCGACCTTTTCTTCACCATATTTTTCTGTCACATATTTAATCATTTCGTCCCGTCTTTCAATACAAAAATCT
>DLXW01000007.1:4010-11220 GCA_003448685.1 Cyanothece sp. UBA12306 | reverse complement strand
CAGGCATAGATTTACGTTCTGGATTAAGAAATCTTTCAAATAAAAGTCCATGATGAACCGGATCAATATTGGTAATTTCCAAACAATAAGCAACTAAAGAACCAGCAGCAGATCCCCGTCCTGGACCAACAGGAATTTTGTTATCTCTAGCATATTTAATATAATCCCAAACTACCAAAAAATAGGTTGAAAAACCCATTTTTTGTAACATTTTTAATTCATATTCTAATCTTTCTTTATAAACTTCTGGTATTTCCCCACGGGAGCGACATTTTAGTCTTTTCATTAATCCTTCCCAGGTAATTTCTTCCACATAACTATCGGGAGTATGTCCCGACGGTACAGCATAATTAGGAATTCTTGGTTCTCCAAAAATATTCTTATAAGGTTCAATTTTATCTGCTACTTCTAGGGTATTATTAATCGCTTCTTCAATAACATCATCAGGCAAATGATCACGGAATAACAAGGCCATTTCTTCGGCAGATTTTAGATATTCAGTACCGCTATATCTAAGACGTTTCTCTTCTGTAATTAGCTTCTGTGTCTGAATACAGAGCATAGCATCATGGGCCTCTACATCATAACAGGAAATAAAATGGGAGTCATTTGTAGCAATAATTTTAATCCCTAAATCATGGGCAATTTTAACTAATTCTCTATTGACAATTCTATCTTCTCGTGATCCATGATCTTGAATTTCTAAATAGTAGTCATCTTCCAATAATTTTTGATACCATTTTGCCACTTTTTTAGCCTGTTTTATATCTCCTTTTAAAATCGCTTGAGGCACTTCTCCTCCTAAGCAAGCACTGGTAACAATTAATCCTTCATGGTATTGCTTTAATAATTCTTTATTGATGCAAGGACGAGCAAAAATTCCTTTTCCTTGCATACCTTTAAGATGAGATATAGTAGTTAGTTTAACTAAATTTTTATAACCTTGAGTATTTTTTGCTAGGACAACTTGATGATATTTTTTGTGACGTTTATTGACTTCAATATCTTCGTTAATAACATACATTTCATTGCCAATAATTGGTTTAATTCCCTTGTTTCTACAAACCTTCATTAATTCGATAGCCCCGTACATTACTCCATGATCTGTTAAGGCAATGGCAGGCATTTCTAATTCTACGGCACGCTCAACTAAAGCACTCAGTTGAGATGCCCCATCAAGTAAACTATAATGACTATGAATATGTAAACCAACAAAAGACATAATTAAAATTACTTCAAATACTGAGTCAATGAAAAATGTTAGGAATAACTACAACGTAATTCAATATTTATATTCTATATAAGAAAAAATGATCTTGAAACAGTTAGTTATGAATAATATAAGGAAATTTACTGCGATTAACGTTAAACCATTTATCTTGAAGTTCAAGGGTTTTTCTACCAACAATTATATTATCAATAAATTCTTTCCAATCTCTATTATTTTTAGGCAACATACAACCATAAAGTTCTGTGGTGATCGGTTGACGAGGAGTTAGGGTAAAATCCCTAGGTTTATGACCTTGTTGGACAATTTCTCCTACCAATAAAATACCATCACTAACTACTGCTTGAACCTCTCCTTTTTTCAGCTTTTTAACTCCTTCTCTCCTACTTTTAACAATTTTCCATTCAGCAAAAGGATAAATTTGTGGAATAATCTCTTGAGTCGTAGTTCCTGGAATAAAAGCAATGGGAATCTCAGCTAAAGTTCCATTAATATCAAAAGTTTCACTATCTTTTAATTTAACTAAAAATTGAGCCCCTGTCATAAAAAAAGGCAAGGAAAAATCTACCTTTTTTAACCGTTCTTGAGTAATTGTCGTAGCTCCACACATCAAATCAACAGTGTTATCTTGAACAATGTTAAAGCGATTGTCAATGGTAGCTTCTTTAAAAGTTAATTTAATCGATTTTTTGAGATTTTTTTGCAATTCTTGATGGATTATACGGATTAAATCCACCGAATACCCCGTCCATTGTCCTTGTTGATCCTCATATCCAAAGGGGATGGCATCTTTCCTTGCCCCGACAGTCATTTCCCCAGTACGCTCGATTTTATCTAAGATCGTTTCAGACCAAGCTTTAATTGGCAAAAAAACCAAAAATATCAAGCTAAATAAAGTAATAACTCTTTTTTTCACTTGTAGCACCCTTCACTGTCTAAATATCCTTTTAATTGTATCGAGTACCCATTGCCGAATACTTCTAGTTTTTGTAAAGTAATATTACAAAAATGCCGTCATACTGGTATAACAGCTTGACAGCAATAAAAAAAATGGCTAAGGTAAGGAGACGCACCCGGGTTACACCAACTAGAGTGATATGCACGACAAGCAAAAAGTCACACTATATCTTCCCCCAGGAATACATCGGCAACTCAAAATCAGAGCAGCCATTGACGAAGAGTCAATGTCATCCCTAGTAGAGCAAGCGGTCGGTTTTTATCTGAAGTACCCCGACAAGGTACAAGAGATAGAAGAAGCAGCCTACGGAAAGACCCATCAAGTTCATGTTTGTCCAGAGTGTGAAGCAGCGATGGTGATTAGGGAAGGACAAATGGTTTCCTTGAAGAATCAACCCAGTGTGATTACCGAAGAATTTCCCCTGGAGGTTCCAGAAACTGTCTCAGCACAGCAGGAGATTTCAGGCAAAGAAGTGTTAGTGACCTGCTGAGGGTAGGTTTCTAACAAAAGTCAAGGTAAGTGGTTGTTTTACAGTCAACAGATTATCAGGTCGATGCTATGAAAGAAGAGCTCAATATCCTAATACAAGCTCAATATCCCCTAATCTACCTTGTTACCTCGGAAGAAGAGCGGGCAGAGCAAGATATCTCTAGAATTGCTCAATTAAAGACTCAACATCGACGGGTATTTGTTTGGACTGTTACCCACGGTATCGTTGAATACGGTCAACCTGGACAAAATACCCAGCATAATACAGTCTCCCCTGAAGCAGCCATCGAATGGGTTGTGAGGCAAAGAGAACCTGGAATTTTTATCTTTAAAGATCTCCATCCTTTCATTACCTCTCCACCTGTAATGCGCTGGTTGAGAGATGCCATAGCCAATTTCAAGGGAACAGAGAAGATCATCATCTTGATGTCTCCCCTCCAGGAAATTCCCATCGAACTTGAAAAGGATATCGTTGTTTTAGATTTTCCCTTCCCCGACCTCAACGAACTTAATCAAGTTCTCTCTCGCCAACTAGACAAAACTAAAACTCGTCGTACGACCACAGAAGTTAGAGAAAAGCTGCTTAAAGCTGCTTTGGGTTTGACCAAAGATGAAGCGGAGAAAGTTTATCGCAAAGCTTATGTGAAAGCTAGTCGTCTCACGGAAGAAGAAGTAGATATTGTTCTTTCGGAGAAAAAGCAATTGATCCGTCGTAATGGAGTTCTCGACTTTATTGAAGAAGACGAAACAATTGAAGCCGTGGGTGGTTTAGAAGAACTCAAAAGATGGCTCAAACAGCGTTCTGATGCCTTTACTGAGAGAGCGAGAGAATATGGCTTACCCCAACCCAAAGGGATGCTGATTTTAGGAGTTCCAGGCTGCGGGAAATCTCTAATTGCCAAGACAACCTCTCGTTTGTGGGGACTTCCCCTGCTAAGATTAGACATGGGGCGAGTTTATGATGGTTCAATGGTAGGTCGCTCAGAAGCTAACCTCCGCAATGCTCTCAAAACGGCAGAATCCATTTCTCCAGCCATTCTCTTCATTGATGAACTCGATAAAGCCTTTGCCGGAGGAACTGGTTCAGCAGACTCAGATGGAGGAACATCTAGCAGAATTTTCGGCTCATTCCTCACCTGGATGCAGGAGAAGACCTCCCCTGTATTCGTGATGGCCACCGCTAACCGAGTGGAAAGGCTGCCTGGGGAATTTTTACGCAAAGGGCGGTTTGATGAGATCTTTTTTGTAGATTTACCAACTCCCGACGAGCGTCAAGATATTTTCAAAATTCACCTTGCTAAACGTCGCTCCGACATTTCTCGCTTCGATATCGAGCAGTTAGCCAAGGTTTCTGAAGGTTTTTCCGGTGCAGAGATTGAGCAAGCTCTTATTGCTGCCATGTATGAAGCTTTTGCTCAAGACAGGGAATTTACGCAGTTAGATATTATAGCTGCGATCAAGTCCACCCTACCTCTGTCTCGGACAATGACGGAACAGGTGACAGCCCTTCGGGACTGGGCGCGGCAAAGAGCGCGACCTGCGTCAGCTTCGGTTGCTGAATATCAGCGACTGGAGTTCTAACAAGCTTTCTCCTGCTCCCAACAGGATGAAAGGCTAACCTTGGGTTAGCAGTTTAATCAAAAGCCGTTCTCTTTACGGAGACGGACACCATATAAAACCTAAATTGTTGTTGTTGACTTCTGTTCTACTGGAGGAAATCAAAAATGTCTCACTTTAGCACTCTGCGCACCAAAATTACAGATGCTGAAATTTTAAAAGCTTCTTTGCGCGATCTCGGTATTTCCGTTAAGACTGAAGCTGATGTTCGTGGTTATAATGGCCAGCGCATCCGTTCTGATATCGTTGCTGTTCTTGATGGTGAATACGATCTCGGTTGGTCTCGCAATAGCGATGGTAGCTTTGACTTAATTGCTGATCTTTGGGGTGTTGCTAAGAAGCACAACCAAACTGAACTAATCAATTCTATTAACCAAAAATATGCGGTTAACAAGACTTTAGCTGAAGTGAAACAGCAAGGTCTACAAAACGCTAATGTTAAGTTAGTCGTTCACAACTAGGATTCAAAGCGCGTTCCCAAGCTTGCGGGTTGACCAGTTTTGGTTGACCCTTTTTTTAGTGCATACTTAGAAACCAAATTTTCTTTTGTTAAAGATTGGCAAACTCGAGGTTAATTAAGTATTGTTTTCAGCGCGTAAGCAATCAAAATAGATTGGAGTATTAATACAAGAATTACCCCGATAATAATTAATAGGAAATAGCGATTAACTAATCCTAATAATGCTCTAACAACAGCACGACTAATGGTTTGTTCTAACCCTTCATTGGTCATCACTTTATAGATAATTTTTTCGACTTCCTCATCGACTTTTCTCCCAAGGGATTTCTTGCGTTTAGGATTCGGATATTCCATCTGACTCATTTTTTTTCATGTTTGACTAATATATAGTAATCAGTAATGATCTGTGAGAAGTAAGAACATACTAGGACATAATAGTATTATGTCCCTACAGGGGTCTATTCGTAGGCATTTAACACTGTTAAATCCTGCTCCTCATTTTCTCACAACAGCAAACCTGATTGCTATAATTGATCATTATTGATTATAGTCTAGTCTAAATTAATGACACAAACTCATTACTGATTATTCATCGCTTCACTATGGTGACACAACTACCAGAAAAAGTTTATACCCCAAGGGAATATTTGGTATTAGAAGAACAAGCTGAGATTCGTCATGAATTTATTAATGGGGAAATTATATCAATGGCAGGAGGGACAACGAATCATAATGAAGTGGTGACAAATTTATGTTTATTATTGAAACCGCTTTTACGTCAACGAGGAGGAAGGGTTTATACAGAAAATGTACGTTTATGGATACCAAAGCATAATATATTTACTTATCCTGATGTTATGGTAATAGCATCTAATCCCATTTATTACCAGGAAAATCAGACAACAGTTACCAATCCGGTCGTGATTTTTGAAGTATTATCTAATTCTACAAGAGATTATGACCAAGGAAGAAAATTTGGTTTTTATCGGTCTATAGGAAGTTTACAGGAATATGTGTTAGTTGACCCTGAAAATCTTTTAGTAATGATTTATTGCAGAGGTATAGCGAAGGAATGGTCTTTGCATATATTGGAAGATAAAAGTGATTTTTTGAGTTTACAATCCATAGAGGTAAGAATTTCTTTAGAAGAGATTTATGAGGGGGTTATTATTTTTAATTCTTCTTCTGAAGTAGAAAGTTAATACAAATTTTATTAAGGTAAAAGTTTTACAATTCATCATTTAAAGGAAGCCAATTATCGTCTAAAACTTGTTCTAAATTGGCCAGAGGATAGAAAGGAAAAGTATTAGAAGGGAGTCGGGTTTTTTTATAAGTAATTTTAATGGCATCTTGATAACATTCGTCTAAAATTTCGGATAAGTAAGATTTCAAACTAGGACTATCTTTTAACAATCGTCTAATTTGAACCCGAAAATTTTGAATTTCTCCTTCCCATCCAGCTTGATTATATTCTCTCTCTGATTCCCAATAAGCTAACTTTAAAAAATGTTCAAATAAACGAGTTAATAAACTTTTTAAAGCTCGTTTATCCCTTTTAGTCATTCCTTCAATTTCCTCTAATAAATTTCCCCAATCTACTTGAGAATATTGACTCTGACGAAGTTGCTCTAAGGTCGTTTCCAGCCAAATTTGATAATCTTGATCATATAATTTATGTGTGAGTGATAGAGTCTTTTTGACCATAATATTTTTTGGCTAAATTAGTGATAAATGAGTGATTAAATCTATATTTTTTAGCTAATTTTCCTCAAGGTTAAAATCATTATTGATTAACTGTTCGACAGTGTAGGAGCATTCATTGGGGAATGTTTCTTTTTTTAATCCTGTTTTAATAATAACATATTGTAATGCTCGTTGGTAGATTTGATCGAGATTATCTTCAAGATATTTTTGTAAATTAGTAGTCATATCTATTTCTAATTGATTACGAAAATTAACGATTTCTGCTCCCCAATGACGATAATTATATTCCCTTTCTGTTTTCCGATATTCAATCATTAGTAAATGTCGGATGATTTGTTCTAAAAAACTTGCTCCACTGCGTTTTGTGTTTCTAACCAAGTCTTCTAATATCTCAATCAAACTGTCTAAATCTAATTCATCTAAACGCTGATATTTTATGATTTCTAAAGTGGTTTCATACCAAGCTAAATAATCAGTTTCATAAAGTTTTCTTAGATCGGTATTTATTAAATTAGATGCTTTCATTTTTTTACCTCTGAGTAATGATGATCAAAAATTTTCCTAACCAACCATTCTATCAAGTCTTTTGATAAGTTTTAGATGCTATATAAACTTTTGTAAATATTCCCAAAACGTGTTCAACAGCTACAATTATTTATTTTACTTTTCTTAACACAGTGCTGTTTATTTATATTCCGACTACTCATACCCCTTGAGTTGGATTGCCCTGATTTTTTGCCGAAATTGCATAGAA
>DLXW01000007.1:3067-3793 GCA_003448685.1 Cyanothece sp. UBA12306 | reverse complement strand
TTTTGCCGAAATTGCATAGAAAAAATCAACCTTTTGAGGTACCACTATGGTTAGTTGAATACCCGTAAGAAATACTTAAATAAAAATAAAATCGAGTATTTCATGGTCTAGGGATTTCCTGAAACATATCTACAAAATAGGGAGCATCCCTAAGTTGTGAATTGTCCGTTTTAAATTTTAATCAAGAGGAGTCATCCATGAACAAATCCGTCAACAGGTTAAGCAGAAAACTTTTAATTACAGCAGGAATTGCCACAACCTTTAATATGGTTGCTTTAGATCAAGCCAATGCTCAGATTAACCGCACCATCAATCCCGGATTGGTGGGAGAGATTTTTACTGATCGAAGTTTTGACTTATCATTAGGTGGTTCAACCCTTGGAGACTTAGAGGCTGGGTTAAACGTTTTCTACAACGAAAACAAGTTCTTACGACACGGGCCTGATCTTTCAAAGATCAAGCTTGATATAAACCTTAGCAGTCTTGACCTTACTCCAGACCCTAATTTTGGGGCCTCAGTCTTTTATATTGATGAAAATGGTGATCCTATTGGCGAAGCTGGTACTGTTACAAAGAATTTTTTGGGCGGAAACCTTGCAGAGCTATTTGTGGATTTCAACACAACTCCTCAAGATCACTCTGGAATCCAGTTTGACTTTGATTTTCGCATGAGTGACGCTGATAACGAAATAGAAAACGTTGAGCTTTTCTATGAGGGTCAGACCA
>DLXW01000007.1:1764-2861 GCA_003448685.1 Cyanothece sp. UBA12306 | reverse complement strand
TTTCTATGAGGGTCAGACCAGCAGCTGGATATCTTTAAATGATACCTTGCCTCAAGCCCCCGATCTTCAAGAAGGAGATCAATATCAACTCATGTTCGTGACAAAAGACGTTATTAGTGCAGTTGAGCGTTCTGATGATACTGAGACTTACAATAACTTTGCTCAAGCTCAAGCAGAGTTGAATCCTGACCAGACACTAACTGACCGTGGTGTTACCTATCAGGCTTTCGCTAGTTTTTCAACCGATTTCGACACAGATGGTGTCACTCCACTTGTCACGGGGGCTACGGCAAATATACCTATCACAGCACCTGTCTTCCTTGTAGATGGAACCTTCATTGGTAATGCTAATCAGTTGTGTAATGGAGACACATCTAACTCTAACTTTATTAACAAAGATCAATTTGGAAACCAGAGGGGAGGGACACCCTGGACAGGCACAAATCGGTCATGTGGCATCGCTGGAAACAACAATTTCTTAGGAGCATTCAGAGATAATCAGGAGGTACCAACTACATCCTTCATTGGGTCAACTGGACAACTTTTGGGAGAGTGGGTTGGTCTGAGTGAAACTCTTGTTTTTGACCCTGGTGACGGAGATGGAGGTGGACCACAAGGAGAAATCTTTCGTCCTATTTTTGCTCTAAGTACACCCATTACCGTTGGTGATGATGGTAATGGTAATAATAATCCTGCTCCTCCTTTTAATCCTGGTAATGGTCTCGGTCCTATTGCACCAGCTATTACTGTCCCTGAACCTAGTGCTTTAATTGGCTTATTCGCTTTAGGCATAATGGGTGCAGTTTCTAGAGGCAAGAAATCGAAAAAATAGAATTTCAGTATTTAGTGGGGGTTGATTAACAGAATTAATGAATTTCCCCTACTAGAATTAAGTCCGTTTGTGTCCAAAAAATGAATCCCAATACAACCATGACCAATATTTTTCTTTCACGATTTTCCTACTTTGTCGGTGCTATTGCCACTCTTGGGGTAGCCGGTGCAGCACAAGCCGCAATTATTACCGTTCCGCCCGATCTCAACGGAGGAGATCAATATCGCTTAGTATTTGTCACCGATGCTCTCAGAAATGCTTCGTC
>DLXW01000007.1:0-1581 GCA_003448685.1 Cyanothece sp. UBA12306 | reverse complement strand
ACAGCTAATGTTCTTGCAAGTGCATTAGCCACTTCTTTGACGGAGAATGGACTTAGCCCGACTTGGTCTGCGATCGCTTCAACTGAAACTGTTTCTGCACGTGATAATACCCAAACCACAGGACCAGGAACAAATATCCCTATCTATTTAATTAATGGGACTCGTGTTGCCGACGACTATGACGATTTTTGGGATGGGACGCTTCAGACTGCTATTAATGTAACGCCAGATGATGATACCGCACAACCAATTAACACAGTCTGGACTGGGACGGCACCTGATGGCTCTATCAGTGGGAGCAATTTTCTGGGAGCAGGCAATCAACCCGTATTTGGGATTCCCACCTCTGTAGATAGTAACTGGGTTTCATTGAGTGATGATCCTAATTTTAACAACAAGCGGTTCTATGGGATCTCCTCTGTATTGACTGTGGAAGCGTCGGAGACAGTACCCGAACCTAGTGCTTTAGTCAGCTTATTCGCTTTAGGAGTGATGGGTGCGGTTTATAGGCTTAAGAAATCCCAAAAATAGTCTGTTTAGGGCAAATTACGAATTAGCGATCGCATTGAACTTTTTGCAGTTGATGCGATTTCGTCATTGTTATCTGAGACTTTTTCTTAAATGGAATATAAAATTTTTGATGATTTTGAGGCTTTTGCCGCCACTGTTCGTGATGTAGACAGCAAAATGATGTTCCGAAACCCCAAAAACCGCATTTGGAGGATAGGTCAACTAGAACTGAGTGGCATTCATCTGCAATTAGGACAAGTGGGTAGTGGCAACATTTTGGAAGGAAAATCAGATGATAATGGCTATTTATTTTACCTACCACTGACCAATAAAATCGAATATTTGGGCAACGGAATAGCCTTTGATGTCAACTCAATGGCCATTTTTGAACCTGGATGTGATTTTTGCCTAGCAACGAAGGTCGAACACGATTGGTGTACCGCTTTTTTGCCCACTACCCTATTACCTCCTCCCAACGAACTTTCAGAGCCTTTATTGAGTCCCGAAAAGAGTATATTCCGAGTCGCTCACCCTAACCAAAGGGTGATCAATCGCTTTCGATGGTTGATGGCTAATATCGATGTTGCCAGTACACAATGCACCGACTTTCAGTCCACACCAGCAGCAAAAGTGGCCAGAGAAGAATTGCAGCAAATTCTCCTTTCCCTTCTCTATGGAGTACAAACCGTCAAACCTAACCTTGAAGGACGACCAAAGATTCCACGAGAGCAAATCATCGCTCGTTGTCGAAATCTGCTCGAACAACGTAAAAGTAAAACCATCAGTGTTAAAGATTTGGCCGCAGTTGCCCAAGTGTCAGAACGCACCCTCAGAACAACCTTCAACGAGTATTTTGGAATAAGCCCAGCTTACTATATTAAACTGAGGCAACTTTATCAGGTTTATCGTGCGCTACGAGCCCAAGAGTCCAAAAAAGTATTAATCAGTGATGTCATGGCTGCATACGGGGTGTGGGAGTTGGGTCGTTTTACTCGACAGTACCACCGACTTTTTGGGGAACTGCCCTCGGATACACTACGCCATAGTAGTTGACACTCTCGCCGCTAATAG
>DLXW01000224.1 GCA_003448685.1 Cyanothece sp. UBA12306 | reverse complement strand
GCTATTAATAGAATTAAAGAAGTTAATCGTTTATTATTGGCTTTACTCCCCTCCAAATTATAACCTCCTGTTTTACAATCCTTGAACATAGCTTCAATGTCTGCCCTAGCTCGATAGACTTTTAAGACCTCTGATAAACTGCTGGAGTTTAGACTACGCTAAAATAGCCCAGTCTTCTTTTTGGGCTAAAATGTTAGTCAATTGACTCAAAAGTTAAGCTAAGTCTGATTAGTTTTAGGTTTTTTTTCAGGACTTTTTCGTTTTTTGACCACTGGATAACGGGTTCTTTTATTCCTTTTCTTACCTGGTTGCCAACCGGTCGATTTTCCACGGGGTTTTGGAGATTTAGCGGGAGTTCCAATCTCAACTAAAAGTCCCAACATTGATTGTGCAACTCTTCCAGGGCTTAAGTTTGTCTGAGGTTTTTGCCAGGGAAGATAGTTCTCTTCAACTATATCTCTAGCTAGCCATAATTGCCAAGTTATTAATGGCATTAAATCACTCCACCTTTCACATTGATGAGGTGTACTAAGTGCCGGCATAGTCCAATGTAATCTTTGTTTAATAAATCGATACCAATGGTCAACAGCAAAGCGTCTTAAATATTTTGACCATAACAGTTCAAGTGAGAGGATTTCTTCGCCAATAAAGACCAACCATAATGGTTTTTGTAATAACCCTTTTTTATTAGAGTTAAGTCGCTCAACTAAAATTAAAGTCATCGGAACAGATGCCGAATTACGGAAGTGTAAATGTGACCATTTTTTGACTTTTATTTCTCCTAATTTATTGTCATTTATTTGAACCATTTCTGTGGCTGACCACCAAGTTGATTGATCATTTAACTTAAATTTATCTCCATGTTTTCTTGGTCGTCCTCGACCACTATATTGACTGGGAGCACCATATAAAGAGCAATTAGAGCGAATCCTTATCAGACAATCGACTTCAATATCTACTGTCTGATTAACCCAAGATGCGTTACCATATTCACTATCTAGTAAAGCTAAAATCGGGAATTTTGTCCGTTTTCTTACTTGTTTTAATTGCCAAGCTGCTTTACTAATAGGAGTTTCAAAACTACTGATTCTTTCATGTCTTAATGGTAATGCCCAACTTCCTTGTTCTTCAGGTATCCAAGCTATGGTACTATAATTATGCCCCTCAGTTACTTTTTGAAAATTCTTTGGTGAATGATGATAACCTCGGTCTTTTAAAGTAGGAGAATTTAATCTCGGATTGGCTGTATGATCTATAGCTAGTGTAACATATAATGAATCATTAATAGGGATTTCTTTGAGATATCTGTCCATTAATTTAGAACGGTTTGGACGACAATCTTGTAACGATTCGTAGGTGGAAGGCCATTGTCTTCTAAATAATGGAGAAAGAGACAAATCTGCCAATGAATCTGCGATTCTAGTAGTTAAAACCGCATCAATTAAATCATAAGTCGAATCCTTGGCAAACTAAGCGTAAGTTATAGGTATCAGTTCTGAATTTTTGAAGTTTCTTTATGTTATTATTCATCTGGGATAAACAATTTAATGTTTTACTTTTTTCTATTTTCTCCCTTTTGACTCTTGCCGATTTATTAATATTTGTTAATAAAAATTTTTGGTGTGGCTCACGCCAGGGCGTGACCGCACAGAACGTCTTATTCCCTCTCATTAGACTAGACTGTACAGTTTGATTACAGGGGGAGTTAGTCTAAACTCCAGTTGAATAGCGTCCGGTAATTTCCATTGTCTAACCTTTTCATTTGGTTCTTTAGTTGCCTTTTTTTTGATTTGTTGTCGGCGAATTTGAATAACCAAATTAGTAATGGTTTCATCTAATTCTATCAGGGGAAAGTAGTTTAAGACTTGTGAACCTTGATGAAAAGCTATCTCCGAATCAAATCCGATTAAAACTTCTGCTTTTGTAATCACAGAAATACAACACTCATCTTTGTGATTTTTGAGATAAGTCGTAGCTCTCCGAATCCCATCGAAATGATCGATTAAAATACAGGAGTCTAATAATCGTTTTATGACCATTCTTCCCTGATTTTCTGTTGATAGTCTAAACTGTTTCCTTTTGTCCAGATTCCTTGGGTCTTATCTAATAAGGTGTCAAAATCAGAGATTGGTTCTATTAAGTTTACTTGAGTCGTAGTAATGATGATTTTTTCGGCTTCTTGAATGACCTCTACTTCTTGACTATCTCCTAAGAGTTCTTTGGGAATTAATACCCCTTCTTCGGTTACTTTTAGTTTCATGATTAATTGACTCACAATTAAGCGCGAATTTACTTTGATTATAACATTATATGCCTCTTTTCTGTATAATAGAATCAGGAATAGATAGTTGCATTGTTTAACTTCTAGCTTGATTTTCTTACACACTATAATAACTATTCACTATCAATTATCAACTATTTACGAGTAACTAGAAAAGATTAAAAGAGGAAAAATGCGTAAACAGACTATTGAATATACATCACCTTTAGATGCTTTAATTGCCGTTACCAAGCGACTCAGCGTATACGAGAATCAACACAAGATAACCTCAGAAGATTTTTATCACCAGTACAATCAAGGAATATTGTCAGATGATGTCATCTTCATAGAATGGGCAAATGATTACCGTCATTACCTTGCTTTACATCAAGAATTAGAACAAAGACTAAACAATGTTGCCTAAAATATTATCTGATTACCTCAATCAAATAGAACAAGCAATTGTTCAGTATGAAAATGTTTATGTGGAACGTTATCAAGAAGAAATCTTGACACCACAACGAGTTAATCTAAGAATTAGATTACGTTTTAATCAAACCCATTTGTTAGAAATAAACGAAGCTATAATAATCAAGGATAATCAATTAGAATTTCTCGATTATCGTTACCATTTTCAAGATGAAAAAAATCCCCTAGTTTTTCGTTATGATAGTACCCCTCACTTTCCCAATCTTTCTACTTTTCCACATCATAAGCATTTACCAAACGATGTGATTAATTCTCAAAAACCTGAAATTACTCAAGTATTAAAAGAAGTGATAGATTTATTGAGTTGAAGAAGGTACTCCGCACTCCGCTTTCAATAATGAATAAATTCCCTTGGTTATTATTTCATCCTAATATTCCTAAACCTTTGCATGGATTAGCTCCCAGATTAATTAAAGGGCAAAAATGGTGGGACATGACTAAAAAAGAAGCCAAAGCTCAATTAAATCAACATTGTTGGGCTTGTGGCGTTCATAAATATGATGCCCTCTATCATCAATGGTTAGAAGCTCATGAATGTTACTCTATTAACTATGGTAATGGTCGAGTTGAATATAAAGGAACTTGTGCTTTATGTCATGCTTGTCACAACTACATTCACGATGGGAGAATGCAAATGATAGTCGGTTCTCCTGACTTTTCCCATCAGAAATATCTAGATATCATTAAAGGGAGCGACGCAAAAATGTCGCATCGGCCAAACCTAGTCCACACAAGGAGTTGACATGGATAGACGGGGAGCTTCCCTGGCCACTGTTAGCACAGAGAATGGCCACAGAGGACTTTGAAAAAAGGTTTTTTAACCATCTGGTCCATTTGAGAAATAAAAAAATCTTTAAAAACAGCAAAAATCTACCTACATTTTAATAAAATGTAAGTCATTAATTTATAATTATAATTAGTAAAATAGAGAATAATCAGAATTTAAAATCACTCAATTGCTGGATAAATTCGCTCTGTCAAAATTGAATCAACCAATTCAGACCACCTCCCGGCTAACCACTGACAACGGCCGTGTAATATAGCTTCTGCATTATGCCTTATCCAAAACTTTCCATTACCTTTCAGTCTTAAGTTGACAGCTTGTCGGATTAAACTTTCCATTGCTCCACTCCCAAGAGGCAGTTTTTTCTCAGCAATCAAAGGGTAATTGATTCTGTCATTTTCTTGAAGTTTAACTAAATGCTTTATTTCGGA
>DLXW01000321.1 GCA_003448685.1 Cyanothece sp. UBA12306 | reverse complement strand
GGGCTGAAACCATGATTATTCCGTTAACAAAAAAAAGTTGTCCATCTACTGAATCTGAAACCTAACCGCTACCTGTCAACCTGTGAGGGAGTTGAGTTTGCGCTTGAAGAATGCACCGAAACCTACTGCTGTTGCTGCACCGAGGATTGTTAGGGGTTCGGGGACAGATTTCAGACTACCTACGTATTTAAATTCTTGTTCTTGAACTAGTTTTTGTCCTGGAACTATTTGTTGTTCTAGTTTTATATCGAATATACATGGGAGGGTATTTGGGTGACCGCATTGAACATTTATTACGTCTTCACCTGCACCAGTGAATTGTTGATAATGTCCCAGACTTGGTCTTTGGTCTTGAAATCCCTCAATACCTATCCGCCAAACCTTACGAAGTGTATTTCCTCCTCCTTGTTCTTTTTGAGCGAGAAAAGTAATTGTTGCATCATTTCCTTGAGTTCCCGGTTTAAACTCAAAATTTTCTGTTTGTATATCCATCTTTGTCCATTCTGTTCCTGGATCACCAGGAACACCCTTCCATGTAATTAACAAAGATTCAACAAGATTTAGATTATAAGTTTCGTGTTTTCCCCTTACGGTCAACTCAAAATCAACTGCGAAACGATTTAGATTTGCCGCTTGAGCAGAAGAAGTATTCAAAACGATAGTACCAGCAATACCAATAAAAGCTCTACTAATCGCTGTAAGTTTAGAATTCATAGTGATATTAACCCTCATAATAGCAACAATTCAATGTTAACAAGTAAAAGAAAATTACTTACTCTTTTTCATATTTTGTCACCTAAATATATGAAGAATACTTAATATATTAGGCTGAGATCATCAATAGACATCCCCATAATAAGGAAGTGTGGCTAGAATTAGAACAATATAGCCGTGAATTAGCAAGAAATATGAAAAATATTGATAGTTTAGGAGCATTTCACTCTTCTTGAGATTCCACTAAAATGTCTTGTAATAAAGGGGATAAATTTTCAGACAGTTTTCCATTACGGATAAATTCAGCATAAGTGTCAGCCTCAATATCAAGTAAGGTTTCTTGTAATTGTTCTCTAGCTAGTAATTTTAGTGCGGGGTATTCCCTTTGAAATTTTTTAATATTCTCTTCAATACTCTCTAATTGTTCTTTAAGTAGTTCCTGTTTGTAGCGATAAAATTCTGGTTCAAGATCAGGAGATTTATCTAAATTATTCAAGTATTCTACCACCCTTTTTAGGGCAACTCTACGGGCTAATAATTCTGAATATTCTTGACGAATCAATTGGTCACCAACTAGACCAAGACTTTTGAGAACCCACTGAGTAGTTAATCCTTGAACTAATAAAGTAAATAAAACTACGCCAAATACAGTATCAATAATTTCTTGTCTACCTGGTAAAATAACCGGAACACTTAAAGCTAAGGCAATAGAAACTGATCCCCGTAAACCTCCCCACCAAAGAACGGTTTTTTCTGGTAAAGTTATGGGAGATTTAGTTATAAAGTCACTTAAACTTCCTAAGCCATAAATACCAATCAAACGAGTAATAAGAACAGCAATAATAGCAACAACAATTAGTCCTAAATGGTCATTTAAACTATCAAAATGAATTTGATCACCGATTAACAAAAAGACAATTGAATTAACAAAAAAAGCGAGAAAATCCCAAAATTCAGAAACCAACAAACGAGTTCTAGGATTCATGCCAATACGGGAACCGAAATTTCCTAAAATAATACCGACAGTGACAACCCCAATAACTCCAGATCCGCCTAATTCCTCAGTAATTAAATAAGTCCCATAAGCAGAAACTAAAGTGAGAGATTGCTCAACTAAGGGAATATCAAAACGTTGAGTAAGATAGGAAATACCAAAGCCAACTAAACAACCTAGGCCAATTCCAATACCAACAAAAGTAAAAAAACTAGCAAGAGTATCAGAAATAGAAAAAACATCAGTTCCCAAAGGAATTCCTACTAATAATAAGAAAGCAACTACAGCAACTCCATCATTAAAAAGACTTTCTCCTTCCATCAAAATAGTTAACTTTTTACTAGCTCCCAATTCCCGAAATAAAGCAACAACAGAAACTGGATCGGTTGCCGATAAACTAGCTCCCACCAGCAAGGCAATCGGTAAGGCTAAATCTGTAAATTTACTCAGGGCTAAAGATACACCTAAAATAGAAATAATCACCCCAGCTACGGCAAAAAGAACAATAGGGAACCAATTCTCTTTTAAATCTCGCCAACGAATATTCCAAGCAGCTTCAAATAGTAAAGGCGGTAAAAAAATCTCCAAAATTAGCTCAGGAGAAAGATTAACTAGGCGTACATCAATAAAAGCCAATCCTAAACCAACAATTACTAAGAGTAGAGTATAAGGAATTTGGCGAAACCAGGAAAAAATTCTGGAGACAGTGGCCACCGTTAAAGAAACAGAGAGAACCACTAAAAATTGTTCAAGATTTTCTTTAATAACGATATCTGCCGTAGATTCTAAGCTCATTATCTAATCACCAATTTTCAATTATTGAACAAAATCGTTTCGCGCAGTCCCCATCTAAAATCTTTGATTTAGATGGGGTTAGCGAAACCAATAAATAAACGCTTCGCGGTCCTTATTCCGGCGTTTCCTGGTTCTGTACATATTCTATAAGTCGCTCTAAAGGAGCTTGTGCGCCCACACTAATAATAGCATAACTACCCGACCAGAATTGAGGTTTAGAACCCCAATAAAATTGAGATAAATGTTCTTGATATTCAGAACGTAAACGACGAGAAGTTACGGTTTTTATATTATTAACTAATTTGGAAAGCTCCACAGAAGGATGAGTTTCAAACAATAAGTGAATATGGTCAGCTTCACCACCAAATTCAATTAAATCACATTCCCATTTACCTAATAAATCTCGTAAGATTAACTGCATCCTCTCTAAAATGTCAGTCGTTAAAGACTGACGACGGAACTTAGTGACTAAGACTAAATGATAAATTAGTCGGAAAGCACTATTACTGCGAGTTTTTAAAGGTAACTGCATTTATTAACTAATTACATAACTAATTGATATTTTTCAGTATATGTGGTAGAATAATATAGAGTCAATAAAGTTTTAGCCGTGTTATGGGTAAGTCAAAAGCTCAACGCAAAACTAAAAAAAGAAAACAAGACTCTATGATTCGTACAGATGTCTGGAATCTCAAAGTAACATCTGTAGAGAAAAAGCTATTATTATTGACAGTTGCAGAATATAGAGAATTCTTAAAACCTTTAGTTTTTATTGTTAACGCAGAATGGAAAATAATTGGTAATCTAACCGATAAAGACAAAATAAATTATCTAGAAAAATCTATCCATGTAACCAGTAAAAACACCAATCCACAATATTCATATTATCAAAAAGTTATTAATAAATATCCATCGTTTCAGAAGTTTCCGAGTTATTTAAGAAGAGCAGCCATAGCTGATGCTATTGGTATTATTTCAAGTTTTCAGACTCGTTATCGAGAGTGGCAGTCAGGGACGAGAAAACATAAGTTTGTTAGACCGCCTCGATTAACAGCTATGTGTCAATCTTATCCTGCTTTATATAAAGGTCAACAAGTTAAATATAATGATGATTATCAAAGTGTTAACCTCAAAGTTTGGAATGGTTCTGATTGGATTTGGTTAAAAGAAATACCAGTTAAAGGTCATGGGCTTAACCGACATAAGGTAATAGGTAATCAAATCAAGTCACCAGCTTTAGTGGTTAATACTAAGACTTGTCAGCTTTCAATGCCAGTTAAAATTAAACCCGTAAAAAAGGAGGATTCAGATTATGTATGCAGTGTAGATTTAGGCATTAATAATGCTGCAACTTGTTCAATCGTTGGACGGGACGGTACTGTAAAGGCTCGGAAATTTATCAATCCGGCTAGAGACATAGACCGTCGTAATAAGCGAAGAATGATGATTGCTAAAAAGTCCAAGCAGACTTACAATAAGACAGGCAAAAAGTTTGTTAAAGGCTTTTGTCAAGGTCTTTATCGGAAATCAAGTAATATTAATTTAGAGATTTCTCGGTATATTTCTAGAGAAATTATTGAGTTTGCTAAACTTCATGATGTTAAAGTAATCGTCATTGAGAACTTAGCTGGATGGAAAGCTAAGGGAGGAAAAAAAGGCACTTTAATGAGACAAAAGTTTCATTTATGGTGTCATCAAAAAATTGTAGAGATTTTAAATAACCGATGGGCAGAATTAGGAGGAATTGTGCAAACAGTTAATCCTAAATATACCAGTGCTTATGCCTTTGATGGTAGTGGAAAAGTTAAACGGAGTAAAAAGAATTATTCTTTGTGTACTTTTTCTTCTGGTAAACAATACAATGCTGATTTATCCGCTTCATATAATATCGGAGCAAGATATTGGTATTCTGTCTTAATTGGTGATAAGTATTTCTCTAGGGTATTTGTTAGCCAAAGTTCTACAAATACACTGCGGACACCAGTAACTTTAGGGACACTCAGGAGTCTAGAACCTTCTGGGTGCAAGTGAATCCCCATCCATAATTTTTAATTTGGATGGGGTGTGTTCAATCACTTAGTTTAGAATATGGGAGTTAATTAATTCCCCTAACAATCAATCTATGGATCTGACAATGGAGACCCCATCCTCCATAACCAATTGGGTAGATTCTTCCCTTGCTAATACCCCAAGTATGGAGCAACTCAAGAAAATTCAAACCCATCTAGAATTAGTGTTATTAGGATTAGAAGCATTGACTAATATTAACCCTAATGACCTAAGTTTAGTGGCTCAAGACCTTGGTTTAAACATGGTCAAGGTACAGTCCTGGAAATTATGGCAGGAACGGCACTTATCTAAGGTTAACGAAATTCAGGAAACAACCCAACCCTTAACCATAGAAGAAGGACGATTACTCATTGTTATTATCTGTCATCTATGCCAAGAAAACCAAGAATTAATTCGCCGTGCAGTGACTCTTCTAGAACAAATGATGGCTCAAAATAAAGATCCTCTGCGAATTAGCTTACTTAAAGATTATTTTGAACATTTTAAGCAACTCTATCACGGGGAAACGCCAAAAAATCAATCCCTACCACCCCAACAATTATCGAAATTAGCCTTTAAACTGCTAGTAGATTTACTTTTTTATAGCACAACCGATGGTCATCGTCGCTTGTGGTTAGCTGTCTTAGATTACACCAGATAATGACCCTTAAAATGGCTCAGATTCACCCTTAACCTATGAATTTATTAAATAACTCTCCCCTCCGACGTTATACTCCTCCCACTTGTACCCTAGAATTGTGGGACAAACGCTCTTATTTCTCTCGTTGGCGACAAAAAGCTGCCTTTGAGGAGTTAAACTTTGTCTTAAAATTTGACGATCCCAGGCTTTTAGAAGAAGAACAAATAACCTTAGAAGGGACTCTCCCCAAATTAGAAATATTATCTAATGTGGTTGGTTCCTATGTGCAGAACATTTTACATCAAACTATTAACTGTTTAGCGGTAACCCACAACTCCTCAGTTGAAGAAACAGCCTGTCTGACTTCAGTTTCTCCCCCAGAAAAAAATGGGAGTAAATCGGAAAAATCCCTTAGCTTACCGCCTACTTTACAACCTCAAGGATTTTTGTTTCATGAGCTTGTTTTGGGTTCTTTGGATACTCAAGCAATCCATAAATCTGTTAACCTTACTGCATCCCAACTATTTGATCTACTCAACGCCTTAGAAGAATACCATCGAGATATAACCTCTCTATCATCTCCCCAAAATGCTACCAGATTCAAAGGTGTTTGGATTTGGACAAGCGCCGTAACAGTAGCCTTATTAGCCATAGGCATTCCTACCATCGGCTTAAAATGGTTTGAGCAATTAAACCCCACCGGAACCTCTCTAAATACTCAACTTGATGACGAAGAACAAAATCTATCATTTCTCGATGTCTTGCCTCCTGTACCACCACCCCCTAAAGGCCCAATGCCGGCCCCTTCTTTAGCTCCTCTATTAGCTACTAAAGATCCCTTGCCACCACCTGAAAAAATTGGCCAGGCTACTCCACCACCGCGCAACCGTTCTGCTGAAATTCAAGCGCCTACTCTGGCTGTGTTACCTCCTCCTCCTGTGGTTCCTCCGGCTCCTCCAAAACCCAATACAGTGCAAAATAATGCTGTCTCTAACTCCCCTCCCCCTGAAGATCTCTTAAAAATTCCTGCTCCTGGGATGTCAATGATTATGGCTCCTTCTTCCACAACTGTAGCTAGTCGTATTAGTGCCATTCCCAGTCTTCCTGCTCCTCCTCCTCTTCAAGCTAAGTCTTTGGCAGTGCGATCGCCTGATCAGAATATTCAAGAATCTCCAACCCCAGAAACCCCCATTCGTAATCCTCTCAACACTGCTAAACCTGCCCCCGAAATGTCCTTACTTGATACTATTCCCCAAGTAGCTGAGGCTCGGCAGTATTTCCAACAAAGATGGGAACCTCCTCAAGATTTGAGTCAAACCCTTGAATATCGTTTAATTGTTCAGTCTGATGGTTCCTTAAAACAAGCTATTCCTCTAGGCAAAGCTGCTACCCTTTATTATCGTCAAACTGGTATTCCTAACCCTGGTTCATCTTTTGTTTCTCAGCTTGGTGTGGAAGGTAATCAAACTATTCGCTTAGTTTTGATCCCTAATGGCAAAGTCAAGACGTTTTTGGAATAATTCAGGCTAGATAGCGGATTTCAACTAATACTAAATCCGCTTATTATTGTAGTGTAAAACTCTGCTCCGAAGCTCTTAAGCTCCGAATATCCCTGCTGTCTAATGCTATTATTTACTTTCTAAATCGGATTGTGTATAGTTCCAATTTTTCTAAAAAAATAAGGATACAATGTTATAAATAATAACATCATATCCTTATATTTATCTCAATTAAGTAAACCGTTGTGCAAAAGCTACATTACAACTGCATTAGGTTCAAAAAATTCACCATTCATAGAAGCAGCTAATACATTATTCGCATTATCTGACGTATCGCTAAAGACATCAGCGCTCGCAACAGATGAAGCAGCAGCTCCTAAAACGTTAGCATCTGGTGAGTCAGTGAATCCTAGATCAGATAATTCTGAAGCCGCTTTTGCTATAGGATCCTCTGATTGATTAGATGCAGATGATGACAACAAAGTATCGAACCCGTCTGGTGCAGATTTGATAATCGCCCCAGAATTGCCTTGCATACCATTCAATCCTGTCACTGGTACTATGCGAATGGCATCAGCAATGACAAACTCATTAGCATTGTCGGAAAGTTCAACCTCTAGACTACTACCAGTAATGGTGACTTGATCTAGTAGTTCCCAACCTACCCCTTGATCCATTTCATCATTAGGAGCTATTTCTTGGTTAATCAGCACTGGCGCTCCACCCTCAATACTGTAGGGTGCATTACTCGCCCGATTGGTGTGTGCTGTCCAAGTAGCGAACACTTCATAGGTTCCTGCGCCAATTCCCTCGAAGGTCCAGGTCGCTACATCATCACCGACGCCAGCAGCACTGTAGTGTACGTCATCTTGGAAACCTTGGAAAGTAGCAACTCCCCAAGTTCCCACGGTACCAAACCCTGGATCGCCGTCATCGAGAATCTCTTTAGTGGGTTCAGATGTTACTGGTACTATGCGAATGGCAT
>DLXW01000013.1:1517-14634 GCA_003448685.1 Cyanothece sp. UBA12306 | reverse complement strand
TTGTGTCGCATAAATGTATCAGATCCCACATAACCCAATACTGCGTAGTATTGCCACATAACCTGTATTATTCATGAAGAAAAAACAAAACCAAAAAGATAAGAAATTGGCATCAAAAGCGATTTTTTATGACATTCAAAAGACTATTACCCACCTAAGATAATCGATTTTTATAATCTTGATAGTCAAACTCTTTAACTAGATTAAAAATACCATTCCTGTTAACAATTCCTATAGATGGATGTTTTACTCCATTAAACATAGAAGTCTTGACCATTGTATAGTGCATCATATCTTCAAAAATGATGGTGTCACCAACTTTCAAAGGTTTTTCAAAGTAATAATCTCCCATTCCCATCACGTCTCCTGCAAGACAGGTTAAACCTCCCATCCGGTATCTGGGTTCTTTCGCTTGTGGTTCTCTTGCACCTCGAATACGGGGTTTATAGGGCATTTCCAGACAATCGGGCATATGTGCGGTGAATGATACATCCAACATGGCGATAATCAAAAAAATCGGGTCTAAAACCTGACCTTTTAAGGCGAATAGTTTTTGGGTTGGGGGATAAATCCCCGTTTCAAAAACAACTTCTGACTTCTGACTTCTAACTCCTGACTTCATTAACGGCCCTGGGGTTTCAATTAGATCGAGAACTGTTGCTCGAAGTATCCCCGTTTCCCATGCTACTGCCGAACCAGGTTCGAGGTAAATATCCAAGTGGGGATAACGGTTTTTGAAGCTGATTAATACTTGGATTAGATGTTCGATATCATAGCTTTTGGCAGTCATCAGATGTCCTCCTCCTAAATTAAGCCATTTGATTCGAGGAAGATGATGGCCAAAAAGTTTTTCGATTTGCTCTAAAGTATTTAATAAAGCTTGTGAGTTGCTTTCGCATAAGTTATGACAATGTAACCCTTCAATACCTTCGGGTAATTTATCTCCCAATACTTTAGCGCGTATTCCTAGACGAGATAGGGGAGAAGATGGATTATAGATTTCGGTTTCTACAGGGGAATATTCGGGATTAATCCGTAAACCTGGTGATATGTGAGTTAAGAGAGTTTTTTCCTTAAATTGTTCCCATTGACTTAGGGAATTAAAGGAAATATGGGTTGCTCCTTCAATTAATTCTGGAAACTCCTTTTCGGGGTAAACAGGACAGTAAAGATGGAGTTGTCCACCAAATTCCTCTCGTGCTAATCTTGCTTCAAACAGAGAACTCGCACTGGTTCCTGGTAAATATTTTTTGATCGTGGGAAAGACACTGAACATGGCAAACCCTTTAAGTGCCAGAATAATAGTAATTCCTGCTCTTTTTTGCACAGAATCGATTAGTTCAAGATTCCGAATTAGCTTTTCCTCCTCAAGCACATAACAGGGAGAAGGAATGTTGGCATAATCAATCATTTTGTTCCACTAATCAGTAAATTCTTCTGCGTTATTAATTAACTCATCCCAATCTAATCCATATTTTCCCAGCTTTTCTAAAAATGGATCGGGATCAAGTTGTTCCACATTAAAGACTCCCTCGCCTTTCCATTCACCAGTTACAACCAATAAAGCACCAAGCATGGCAGGCACTCCTGTAGTATAGCTGACTGCTTGCGCGCCTACCTCTGCATAAGCTTGTGCATGGTCACAATTATTGTAAATATAATAGGTTTTGGGTTTTCCGTCTTTAATTCCTCGAATATGACAACCAATGGAAGTTTGTCCTTGATAATTTTTACCCAATGAAGATGGTGTGGGTAAGACAGCTTTGAGGAATTTTAAGGGAACTATCTGCTGCCCTTCATACTCAATCGGTTGAATACTGGTTAATCCTACATTCTCTAGAACCCGAAGATGGGTGAGATAATTTTCAGAAAAAGTCATCCAAAAACGGGCCCGTTTGATTGACGGAATGTGCTTGACTAAGGATTCAAGTTCTTCATGATACAAGAGATAGGACTCTCTAGTTCCAATTTCAGGATAATTGATCGGGCGATGAATCGAAAGAGGTTCAGTTTCTATCCAAGCAGAGTTTTCATAGTATCGTCCTTTTTGGGTGATTTCTCTGATGTTAATTTCAGGGTTAAAATTAGTAGCAAAAGGATGACCGTGATCCCCCGCGTTACAATCGACGATATCAAGGTAATGAATCTCGTCAAAGTGATGTTTGAGAGCATAAGCGGTAAATATTCCTGTTACCCCTGGATCAAATCCACAACCCAAAACCGCCATAATTCCAGCTTCTTGATAACGTTTTTGGTAATCCCACTGCCATTTATATTCAAATTTAGCTTGATCAGGTGGTTCATAGTTAGCTGTATCGAGATAATGCACTCGGGTTTCGAGACAAGCATCCATAATTGATAGATCTTGATAAGGTAACGCAACGTTGATTACTATCTCGGGTTGAAAATCATTAATTAGCGCAACAATTTCAGGTACCTTATCTGCATCGAGTTGAGCAGTTGTCAAAGTTGGATGGGAAATGGAAGCGGCGATCGCATCACATTTTTCCTTCGTTTTACTTGCTAGGAGAATCTCTGAGAATAGGTCTTTTACTTGGGCGCATTTTTGAGCAACCACATTGCCAACTCCACCCGCACCAATAATAAGGACTTTGGCCATAACTGTCATCAAATTATTGCCTTACAATATATCTTGGAATCTGGCTAAAGTCAAAGCTTTTGGTATGATATAGAAAAAATTAAAATCCACTAAATTATTAAGGTAACAAGCAATAATGGCTTCAGATTGGTCGATTGAGGATAGTGTCAATCTTTATCATCTTAAAAACTGGGGATCTCCTTACTTTTCAATTAATAGGGATGGCCATATTACAGTGACTCCTCATGGTGAGGGAGATAAATCATTAGATTTATATAATTTAATTCAATCTTTACAAAGTAGAAATATTAGGTTACCTTTTTTGATTCGATTTTCTGATATTTTAGCAGCACGTTTAGCTCAATTAAACGAATGCTTTAATCATGCTATTATTCGTTATGATTATAATAATAAATATCAAGGTGTTTATCCTATAAAATGTAATCCAGATCGTCATGTTGTCCAGTCTATTGTCGATTATGGAGCAGCCTATAACTTCGGTTTAGAAGTGGGGTCTAAACCAGAGTTAATGATTGCTTTAGCTATGTTAAAACCTAGGTATAAAAATCCTGATAGTTCCCCCATAATTATTTGTAATGGCTATAAAGATTCAGCTTACATTCAAACAGCTTTACTAGCCACCCGTTTAGGATATAAACTGATCATTGTTATCGAACAACTAGAAGAACTTTATTCCACGGTAAATAATAGCATTAAATTAGGTATTGAACCCCATTTGGGAATTCGAGCAAAGTTAAATACCAAGGGTTCAGGGCGTTGGGGCAATTCTACAGGAGATCGCGCTAAATTTGGATTGACAATGCCACAAATTGTGACGGTAATTGACTATTTAAAATCAAAGCAAATTCTTCATTATTTACAACTGCTTCACTTTCATATTGGGTCTCAAATTTCTTCTATCAGTGTCATTAAAAGTGCTATTCGTGAAGCCAGTCAAATTTATATCCAATTGATTAAAATTAATCCTAATATGAAATATTTGGATGTCGGTGGAGGGTTAGGAGTAGATTATAATGGCTCAAAAACTAATTTTGATGCTTCCAAAAATTATGATATGCAAAATTATGCTAATGATATTGTTGCAGCAGTTAAAGAGGCTTGTGACGAGGCAAATATTCAAGTGCCAATTTTGATAAGTGAAAGTGGTAGAGCAATTTCTGCCCATCATTCTATCTTAATTTTTAATGTACTAAATACCAATGATGTTTCTACAGTTGTACTACCTCATGCTCAAGAAAATGATCATTTAATTATTCGTAATCTTTGGGAAATTTATGAATCAATTAATGAGGAGAATTATCAAGAAAATTATAACGATGCTATTCAAATGAAAGAAGAGGCTATTAGTCTTTTTAAGTTTGGCTATTTAAGTTTAATAGATAGGGCAAAAGCTGAGCGATTATACTGGGTTTGTTGCCAGAAAATTCATAAAATCATTAAAAATCTAGATTCTATCCCCCATGATCTCAAAGACTTAGAGAAAATTATGGCTTCAATTTATTATACAAATTTATCAGTTTTCAGGGCTGCACCAGATGCTTGGGCAATTAATCAATTATTCCCTATAATGCCGATTCATCGCCTAGAAGAAGAACCAACTAAGCGAGCAATTTTAGCTGATTTAACCTGTGATAGTGACGGCAAAATTGATCAGTTTATCAACTTACGAAAAACTAAATCAGTTTTAGAATTACATACTCTTCAACCTTTAGAAATAACTGAGAATAACAATTCATCAATACTTCATGACGAAACTATGTTTAATCAACCTTACTATCTAGGAATGTTTTTAGTGGGAGCATATCAAGAAATAATGGGTAATTTTCATAATCTTTTTGGTGATCTTAATGTCGTCCATATTTCTCTGAACTCTCAAGGATATCAGGTTGAACATCTGGTGAGAGGAGATACAATTAAAGAGGTTTTAGGCTATGTTCAATATAATCAAGATGAACTCTTGGAAATAATACGTCAAAGAACAGAAGAAGGCATACAAAAAGGGAAAATTAGTTTAGAAGAAGCTCAGAAATTGTGGCAAAATTATGAAAATACCCTCGATTATTATACCTATTTGACAGCCTTAGGATAAGTTTGTATGCCTATTTATTTATTTTGGGGTGAAGATGATTTTGCGATCGCCCAAGCTGTTCAAAAACAAAGAGACACCATAGTTGATTCTAATTGGATTCAGTTTAATTATGATAAAATTCCTGGAGATCAACCTGATGCTATAGTTGAAGCTTTAAATCAAGCGATGACACCCGTTTTTGGCATGGGAGGAAGACTGGTATGGGTGGTGGAGTCTACTATTTGTCAACAGTGTTCACAGGAAAATCTCAGCCAACTTCAGCGCATTCTCCCTGGTATTCCTGATAATTCCCATCTTTTGTTGACTTCGAGTAAAAAACCTGATCGTCGTCTTAAGTCCACGAAACTATTGGAAAAGCATGGTAAAGTTCAAGAATTTTCCCCCATTTCCCCTTGGAAGACCGATGAATTGATTAATCATGTTCAACGTATTGCTGGAGAAGTCGGAGTTAAATTAACCCCTGATGCTACAGAATTGATGGCGGAGTCGGTGGGAAATAATACCCGACAATTGTGGAATGAATTAGAGAAATTGCGTCTTTATAATATTAATCAAAATACAGCTCTAGATGTTGATATTATTGGTAATTTAGTTAATGCTAATAATCAAAATAGTCTACAACTTACTCAGGCAATTCGGCAAGGAAATAGCGAGCGCGCTTTACAATTGATTACAGATTTAATTAATCGCAATGAACCTGCTTTGAAAATTGTCGCAACTTTAGTCGGACAATTTCGCACTTGGACGATTATTAAGTTAAAAATTGAATCAGGAGAAAAGAACGATCAAGAAATTGCTAAAGCAGCAGATATTGCTAACCCCAAACGCCTCTACTTTTTGCGCAAAGAATTACAATCTTTTTCTGGACAACAACTATTAGCAGCATTACCTATTTTACTAGAGTTAGAATTTAATCTAAAACGGGGGAGTAATTCTTTAGCAACTTTACAAAGTAAAATTATTGAATTATGTCAGCTTTTTGTTAAATAGACTGCATTCTAAATCCCACGCGCTTCTAGCCGTGGGAGTGTCAATTTGCTCGAATCTTGTTTAACATTTGTAAATGTTGAGGAACTGAAGCAAAAGTATTAGCAACCATCATGCCATTAGCTGCTACAGCAGGTAAACCAATGCCAGGAAAAGTAGAATCTCCACAACACCATAAACCTAATAAAGGAGTAGTTGGAGAGGGAAATAACTCTTTCCCCGCTTGAATAGCTGGACCATAAGAACCGTACTTTCGTCGTAAAAAGCGTTCATGAGTTAAGGGGGTTCCGATTAATGTTACCTCACAACGAGATCGTATATCAGGGATAATTCGTTCTAAAGCTTGCCACATCACCGAGGTACGTTCTTGTTTTTGTTGCTGATAAGCCAGACTATTTCGTTTCATACCTGCCCAAAGATGGTAAGGTTCATTAGCGGGTGTATAAACATGAATTGTCTGTTTTCCTGGTGGTGCTAAGGTGGGGTTAACCAAAGAAGGAATGGAGACTAAAACCACATTTTGCGGTGCATCTATCCCAATAGACCAGTCATTGACAATAATATAATGACAAGCTAAATCTGAAGGTAAATCAGTCCCATCTATGCCTAAATGAAGGTGTAAAAAACTGTCACAGGCAGGAGTTTGTTCTCTTTTTGCGCGCCATTTTGTCGGAACACCATCCACAGGAATTAATTTCAAAGTATTCCAAACCGAAGCATTAGAAATCACCCCTTGCTGGCATCGAATTATCTCCCCACTACCCAAGCGCACACCTACCGCACGCTGATTTTCCACTACAATCTCTTCAACATGGGACGAACATCGTAATTGTCCACCAAATTTCTCTAAACCTTTGACAAGAGCTTTGACTAAAGATCCACTACCCCCAATAGGATAATCTAACAGGACTCCTGGTCGATACCAATCAGCAAACATAAAAGCCATCTCCGCCGCACTTGTTCCATTACTAGGAAGTCCTGAGAGGAGAAAACACAGGAGATCTAACCAATTACGAATAAAAGGATCTGTAATAACTGTATCAGCAATGTCGCTAAACGCACCGGTGAGTTTGAACAAATTTGACCCTTGGGCAATGGCATGGGGGAGAAAACGACCCATGGTCAAAAGAGCATTCCGATCAAACCTAAACGATGCCGGAGGAATAGCTACCACTGCACGCCCCAAAGGTTTCATCACTTGTTGCAGCTTTCGCCACTCAGCCACAGCTTTCTCGCCCCGTAACTGCCTTAAAACCTCACAAAATTGGTCGGCTCCAACAGAGGTTTTAAATTGGCCTTCGGGCAAACAACATCCCCAAGTATCATAATTAACACATGGTACGGGTTCTTCAATAATATCTAATATTTGTTTAAGCGGGTTAAGAGAGGGTGTATAAGAGAGTCCCGAATATAAAGATGGACCACTATCAAAAATAAAACCCTCACGCTCAAAACTGTGGGCGGCTCCACCGGCAAGGGAATGACTTTCACACACAGTTACCATTCGACCGTAATAGGCTAACATAACCGCACAACTCAAGCCCCCAATGCCACTTCCAACGACAATAAAATCTGAATTCATCAGTTTTTCTCCACTCACATTCAAATATCTATTTTAGTCAAAAGTTAATCAATTGCTGGCTTATATATTATGAATCAAGAATAGGAAATTATTGCTTAACAATAGCAAAAACTTCATACCGTACCAATTGTTCTTTATGTAGATTCTTTTAGCTATTTTAAAACCCTTGGTGATGTCACAGATAAATCAATTCTTGACCTCGGTTATGGAGAAGGATTTTATAGTAAACAATTTAAGAGAAAAGGAGCAAAAAAAGTTATATCTCTTGGTGAGTCTAGGAAAATTTGATTTGGTAACAGCTTTTGAATTTATTAAATCATCCCTCTAGTAAAAAACAATTATTATTGATGTGTCGGTCTATTTTAAAAGTCAAATGATAGATTAAATATTATTTTTGTTTACAATTGTTTACACAATAAACTTATTAGTTATAGTTAGGGAACAAATTAATGGTTTAATTAGAGTAGACAAGTCAGTGTAGAAAATCCATAAAGATATAAGGAGAAAAGCGTGGTTAGCACAGCATCATTCACAACCACCAAATCAGAAGAAATTTTCGCCGCAGCTAAGAAATTAATGCCTGGTGGGGTCAGTTCTCCAGTGCGAGCATTTAATTCTGTTGGTGGACAACCGATTGTTTTCGATCACGTCCAAGGAGCCTATATTTGGGATGTGGATGACAACAAATACATCGATTATGTGGGAACTTGGGGACCAGCGATCTGTGGCCATGCCCATCCTGAAGTAATTGGGGCCCTCCATTACGCCCTAGACAAAGGTACCAGTTTTGGCGCACCATCTCTTCAAGAAAATATCTTGGCTGAAATGGTCATTGAAGCAGTTCCTAGCATTGAAATGGTTCGATTTGTCAATTCAGGAACAGAAGCTTGTATGTCTGTCCTTCGCTTGATGCGAGCTTTCACGGGACGGGATAAGATTATCAAGTTTGAAGGATGCTATCATGGTCACGCTGATATGTTCTTAGTCAAGGCAGGATCAGGGGTAGCCACCTTAGGATTACCCGACTCTCCAGGGGTTCCTAAAGCCACCACTAGCTATACTTTAACAGCACCTTACAACGATTTAGAGGCAGTTAAAGCGTTATTTGCAGAAAATCCAGGTGAAATTGCGGGAATAATTATAGAACCTGTCGTCGGTAATTCAGGCTTTGTGACCCCCGATGCTGGATTTTTAGAAGGTTTAAGGGAGTTGACTCAAGAAAATGGAGCTTTATTGGTCTTTGATGAGGTGATGACTGGCTTCCGTTTAGCCTATGGTGGAGCGCAAGAAAAGTTTGGCATTACCCCTGATTTAACGACCTTGGGTAAAGTAATTGGCGGTGGTTTACCCGTGGGAGCCTATGGAGGCCGCAAAGATATTATGGAGAAGGTGGCACCAGCAGGTCCAATGTATCAAGCAGGAACTCTATCGGGTAATCCTTTGGCCATGACGGCGGGAATTAAAACCCTTGAATTGCTACAAAAACCTGGAACTTACGAATATTTAAACCAAATAACTCAACAACTAAGTGAAGGTTTATTAAAGCTTGCTCAAGAAACTGGTCATACTGCCTGTGGCGGATATATTGGTGCTATGTTTGGTTTGTTCTTTACAGCTGGGCCCGTTCATAATTACGAGGATGCTAAAAAGTCTGATCTAGCAAAATTTAGCAGTTTTCACCGAGGAATGCTAGAAAGGGGCATATATCTGGCTCCTTCCCAATTTGAGGCCGGCTTTACTTCTTTAGCTCACACTCAAGATGATATTGATCGTACCTTATCTGCTGCTAAAGAGGTCTTCTCAAGCCTTTAATTAATAATAGGCGATCAGTTATTGTTAATATATCTAAGATAAATTGAACTGATCGCCTTTTGTTTCTTGACCATCAATTATGAGCTTTGTCATTTCAATAAAGTCGACTTAAAGCATAATCTACGAGATCCTTTAAGACTTGAGCCGAAGATGAAGGCGATAGACAGTCAAGATTATTCAAAGCTAATTGGGCATGATGAGCGGCTAACTCACGAGAACGCTCAATTCCATCGCTTTCTTTGACTAATAATAAAGCTTTTTCTAAATCTCCATCTTCACTGAACTCCCGTTCAATTAAAGTTTGTAAATAGGGTTTTTCTTCCATGGCAAAAAGAGCAGGGGCTGTAATATTACCACTAATTAAATCAGAACAGGAAGGTTTACCTAATACCTCCGTAGATGCAGTAAAGTCTAGGATATCATCCACAATTTGAAAAGCTAATCCTAAGTCTCTTCCGTAAGCATAAAGATTTTCAATAACTTCTCTAGAACAATCACTTAAAACAGCAGCAGCCTTGGCACTATTAGCAATTAGTGAAGCTGTTTTATAATAACTCTTTTCTAAATAAGCTTCTAAATTAAGACTTGTATCAAAACGATTGATTCCTTGGAGAATTTCCCCTTCAGCAAAATCTCGAATAACTTCTGATAGTAGTTTAACCACTTCGAGATTATCTAAATTAGCTAAATACCAAGAAGACTGAGCAAAAAGAAAATCCCCAGCTAAAACCGCAATTCGATTATCAAAAAGGCTGTTAACCGTCGGTACATTGCGTCGGAGTTCTGCATCATCAACCACATCATCATGAACCAGACTGGCTGTGTGAATCATCTCCGTAATTTCAGCTAAGCGTCGATGACGAGAAGTAATCTCCCTTTCTAACATAGTAGCCCGTGAAACTAATAAGACGATCGCAGGACGAATACGTTTACCACCTGCGTCAAACAGATGTTCAGCGGCTGCCCCTAAAATGGGATGGCGGGCCCCGACCAACTGCTTAAGATTATTAGTGAGAAGGCGTAGATCGTCGTCAACAGGAGCAAATAGAGAAGTGGTTGATATCATTGGTTAGCCAAATTTGGGGCATCAGTTACGAAAGTTTACATATCCTTGTATTTATTTTAAGCTAACCTTTACAGACAAGGAAATGAAATCTGTTAATTTTTTGCTTTAATATTTCTCTGGACTTAGTAAAATCACTAAAAAAAACTGACATAACCGTATTTCTTATGTTAAGTTAGTAGTAAGGGTTTTAGTAATTTCCCATCTTCCTTTTGTTCCCCAAGTATCGTAGATGTCAATTCTAGCGATGAGATTGGAAGGTAAGAACTCTATTAGCTTTTCTAAGCTAATTATTGCTAAGGTATATCGATTCAGTATTACTCACCTGTGGATTGGTTAAACGGAGAAAAGGTTAGCTTGGGTTAATTACCAAGTCCGTTTTCCTTATGTACTTCAATCCTGGGCTTGGGTATCCTTAGAATTTGAGCATGGAGAAATACTTATTTTCATCCTGTTATTTTTGACTACTTAGCTCCAACGCTTAGGTAGTTTACCCTAACTAAATAATCAGATATCTCTTAGCTGATGCCCACCCTAGCCATGATAGACTAACCACAAAAAATGCCTGTGATCACTCTGCTTCTCGCCGCTCTTTATCTGTTGACGATTTATGGATTACTGATGATTGCCAAACGCACGCGAAAGTGGATTTTTCCACCTCCCCGTGATTTGGGATAAACTCTCGTAATCGAGTCAAAGCGATAATTACCAAGATAGATTTTTTCCCTAAGGATTGGTTATGGTTCAGGAACTACCCTAATTATAGCCAATTCTAAATTTATTCAATAATTTCGAGTTTTTCTTCAATCAAAGGAGAAGAGTTAACAATTTTTGGTAGGGAGATTTTTTCTGTTAGGGGACAATAACCTAACCATTGTTGAGAGATTCTCATAAAGGTTTGAGGACAACCACTCACTCCAAACCGAGTGGGTAACGGAGCATAATTATGGCGCAATCCCATCAATTCTAATTCTTTTTGAGCTGCTTCGACCACAAAGTTGGCAGGATCGATTAAATTAACTGTAGCTGGAATAATCTTTTGGAAAACAGGGGATAAATGATGATAATGGGTGCAGCCATAGACCAGGGTATCGATATTTTGGGCGAGTAAAGGACTTAAATATTGCCAAGCAACTTGTTTCGTATAGGGATCATGGATACGATTTTGTTCGATCAGAGGAACAAATTCTGGACATCCCACTTGCCAGACTTGGGCTTGAGGATTAATTTCTTGAATGGCTTGACGATAGGCATTACTTTGGGCGGTGGCTGGGGTAGCAATAACTCCAATCCTGCGACCTCTTTTAACTGCTGCCCTAGCTCCTGGTAAAATAACTCCTAAAATAGGAAAATTAAATTCTTGACGAACTAGATCTAAAGCCAAGGCTGAGCTGGTATTACAAGCCATAATAGCCATTTTAACGTTTTGTTGACCCATCCAGGTCAGAATTTCTCGGGCAAATTGCACAATTTCCTCTGCCGAGCGATTTCCATAGGGCAAACGAGCCGTATCAGCAAAATAAAGAATTGATTCTTGGGGTAATTGACGATAGAGTTCTCTTAAAACAGTTAATCCCCCCACACCACTATCAAACACACCAATTGGACTATCTTGAACATTTCTCATAAACATAAATAACTCACACACCACAATTGAGTTGTTGATATTGAAACACGGATATCTAAGAAAGTAAATATATTTTAGCCAGATCCCACTATATTTAAAGTCCTTTTCGTTGAATATAATCTAAAATTCCTTGGGCGATCGCCTGGGCCATTCTTTGACGATAGGCAGGATTACTTAGATTGCGATTATCTTCAACCCCTGTCACAAAACCCACTTCCACTAAGGCAGCAGGCATTCTCGAGCTTCTGAGAACATAAAATCGACCTCTTTTAACGCCGCGATCAACAACATTAATACTGCGCATAATACTACCGTGAATAGCTGCGGCTAAAGCCCGATTTCCGTAATAAAAAACCTCCATACCATTAACATGAGAGCGTCCACCCCCCACCGCATTAGCGTGGATGCTCACAAAAATATTAGCCCTGGCCCGATTAGCTATTTGAGTTCGTCCTCGAAGACTGACAAAATAATCAGCGCTGCGAGTTAACTTAACTTGAACTCCCTGTTTTTGCAACAAGCGAGATACATCCAAAGAAATGGGCAGAATCACATTTTTTTCCTGTAAACCCCTCAACCCAACTGCCCCAGGATCTTTACCCCCATGACCTGGGTCAATTACCACCAGAACCCTCCCCCGAGGGGTTCCAGTAACTGAGCCAGGGGGATAGGAAGTGCGAGGGGGTAAAGAAGTGTTAGGAGAAGGTAGAACAGTAATGGGACGGGGATTAGAATTAGGATTGGGATTAGTATTAGGTGGAGGATTAGGGATTCGTAAAGAACGAACCTCTAAAGCCAACACCTGTTGATTGGGTTGGCTAAGTTTACCGAAACGAACCCCTAAAGAAGGTTTCACCAAAATCTCTACCGTATCCGCAGTGACTTGACGCACATTTAACTCATAAATCGGACTATTGCGTCCTAATTGAGGACCGGTAAGAGATTCAGACAGTTGAACGTTAGGAATGCGAATGCTATAAACTCCCGTTCGACGGTCGAGATTACCACTACCTTGAATCGATTGGTTAGCCTGAATCAGGAGTTGGCTATTATTGTTGCTCAGTGAAATAGTACCAATAGTAGGCTTTTGATTTTGATTAGCCGAATTAGCCGAATTATAATCACCAGAAGGTTCAGGAGGAGTTAAATCCTGCACCGCAGATAATCCCCCTTTAGGCAACAACACTAATCCCCCTAGTCGGGAATAATAGGCTTGCCAGTTCGGGCTATCTGGGGATACATTCAGAGTAATCTTGACCTCAGAGGGGGAGGTTGAAGTTTGCTCAAATTTGATATCAGCAACCCCGTAGGTATTAACGGGTAACAATTGGTTAAGA
>DLXW01000013.1:403-1320 GCA_003448685.1 Cyanothece sp. UBA12306 | reverse complement strand
AGGGTAACAATTGGTTAAGCAGAGACTGGGGGAGAGATGCTCCACCGAGGTCAATTTCAATGGTTTTTTGATCCTTACTGCGATTAAACCGAATCTGATTATTGTTGCCATTACGTTCGAGACGGACAAATAAACCGTTACGGGTCACTTGAAAGTCATTAGACCGTTTAGAAGAGGGCCTAGATAAAGGCTTCAGGGGTTCAGGGTTTGGGTTTGGAGTCGAAGGCGGTAAGTTAGGACGAGGAGGAGGATTGCTAATCCGTTGGGGTGTGGGAAGATCAACTGTCCACTGAGTGGGCGAAATTCCTCGCACTTTAACCTGTTGGGGATCAACTGTGTACCCTGGAGCCAATTCAATCACCAAGCGGGTCGTTTGGGCGTTAAATTGTCCTACCCGAACACTTTTGATAGTTCCTCCAATCATCTGATCAACACTAGGTCTCCCCAAAACTACTCCAGGTAAGTCCAGGACAATGCGGGTAGGGTTGGGAATCAGTTGGGCCCTAGGTTGAACTCGAGAGTCGGTAGTGAAAAGTAAGCGATTTTGATTAGACTCAAAACGCCAATATAAAAGCCTCCCAGCTTCTGCTGGCAAGGCAAACAGCAATGTGCTTAAGATACTCAGTAGTAGCCAGTGAAATCTCACAATGGTTGCTCCTGTTAACAGTGATGACTCTTTGAGAGGTCTAAGAGATTATAGCGATTCTCATTTGAGATTGAGAGGTTGTAGCATTAATTAACCAAGTCAGAAGTATGATCTCTTCTTTTAACTTAAGGTTGAGCCATTAAGATTCGCTTTGAAGCTATTTTTAAGGATTATGCTTTCTCGATCCTCACGATAACACTACCTATGGGGGTATTTGAGAGGGGAAAAGTAGCAAGCCAATTTTTTAAGTGCCAGACAAGCTTTAAAGCTT
>DLXW01000013.1:0-165 GCA_003448685.1 Cyanothece sp. UBA12306 | reverse complement strand
TGCCAGACAAGCTTTAAAGCTTTTTATCTTTTACCTTTTGTCTAACCCCTAGCTTTTATCTTTGCAACCGTCTCACTCATCAATTGGGAAAGACGCAAAAACTCTTGCCGAGGTTTCAGATAACTCTAGATTGATGTCAACAAACATTGATGATTAAGATTGCGA
>DLXW01000194.1:21237-25282 GCA_003448685.1 Cyanothece sp. UBA12306 | reverse complement strand
TCTGACGACATTATGATAAATCCCGATGAGAATTCCTAGTAGAACTACTAGATAAAGTTGACCAATCATCCCTAAAATAGCGGTAGCGGAACGGGCTAAAGGAGTAACAGGAATTATTTCTCCATAGCCCACCGAAGCCATCGTAATTTGTGACAAATAAATAAAAATATCGGGACGGACAACAGATCCTTGTGGTAACTCAAAGGAACCAGGTGAGAGAAATTCGATTAAATGAAAGAGCATTCCCCAAGCTATGGCTAAAGTGAAATAACCAGAAACCGCCCCCAAAATTGTATCTAGAGTAACTTCAGAACTTTGAGTAATTAAAATTAACAGACAACCAGTAATTAATAAATAGAAGGATAAAAGTCCTAGATTCCAACTAAATTGAATAAACCAACTTGTTTCAAAAGTGAATGAGAGCAAAGTCAATACAATATTAATTGCCCCCAAAGTTCCCCCAATTAGTAAGATAACTCGATTAAATTTGATCAGATTAATTCCAGCTATCAGGGCAAAAATAATTAGAATATGTAGTAAAATAATTCCTAACTTACTGTGGAGAAAAAAAGGGTAAATTGTTGATAACAAAACAGTCGATATAAAAAAAGGCAAAAAGCGACCTTTAAGGGCTAAAAATTGCTGGCTCATCTTTTTGTCCTGATCATAATTGTTCTCGAACAGCTAGGGCGGTAGCAGGAGCTAATAAAACTCCATTACGATAGTGTCCTGTTGCCAAAATAACATTATTATAGTTAGGCAATTTTCGAATAATAGGAGCAGGTTCTCCTTCAGGCCGGGGACGCTTCCCAGACCAAGTTTTTATAATTTCTGCTTTCTTTAAATCTGGGCAAAAACTAATAGCTTGTTGCCTCAGTTTTTCTAATAATTCTGGTTGATTAATAATCTCTCCTTTGGTATTAGGAAATTCTACCGTTGCGCCAATCCAATATTCCCCATTTCCTAAGGGTACAATATTGATATCTTCTCCGTTTATCACGGGTTGAAAAGCTGCATTTCCTAGGTTTTGAGGCAGTTTAAGTTGTAAAGCTTGTCCTAAAACTGGCCGAAGATCAAGTTTTTGGTTTACAGACTCTGTTAGGGGTGTTGAACCTAACCCCGCAGCTATGACTAACCAATCTATTTCTAAGTTACCATCTGTAGTTTTAATTTGATAGCAGTGCCTTGTATTTGACCCGTCTAGGTTAGTTGAAATGAGATTTTGAACTTTGACTCCAAATTTACAGTTAACTCCGTTTATTGAGGCTCCTGTGACTAAAGCTTGGGTTAAAACCTTGGGATTAATTTGTCGATCTTGAGGAGAATAAATTGCTCCAATAATTTTATTATTCTTAATTTGGGGAAATTTTTTACTCAATTGTTGACGATCTAAAATGTCTAATTGATAACCTTGATTATAACGAATCTTCGCTAATTTTTCCCATCTTTCTAATTCATCTTCGGCAAACCTTAACTTCAAAATTCCTTGACGGTTAAATGGGATAATTTGTCCGGTTAGTTTTTCCAGTTCAGGAATTAGGGTTTCATAACGTTGTAAACTGCTTTGACGAAGTTTCCAACCTCTTCCTTTTGTTTTCTGACTAACTATTCCCATTAAAATTCCTAAGGCAGATCCTGTAGAACCTAAAGCAGCTACTTTCTGCTCTTCTATTAGAGTAATTTTTAAACCTTTAATCAAACTCAATTCATAAGCAATTGCTGCCCCAATAATTCCTGAGCCTATTATAGCAATATGAGTCATTTTTTTGATGGTTATAACTATATTTTAACTGAGAAAAAAGCTTTAACCATGATTTCGTAATCACCGTCAATTTCATCAATTAATCTAGCTAATTCTTGGTGAATCTTTTTACCTGATTGGGTCTTAATCAAAAAACTATCATTAATTATTATTTCGTAGTAACTGGCATCAATTTTTATCATCAAATCCTCTAATCTATCTCGAGCTTCTTGATTTGATTGTGCCATAATCGAGAAAGAAGCACTAAGCATAACTTGGCAAAGTTGACAGTAGTTAAGTTTGTCAACCTCCATCTTTTGTTTCGTAAGATAGTTAACTTCTACATGAAACAAAGATTGACTTTCACTACTGGTATTAAACCCACATTTATCATCAGCTTCTGTCCTCATAACTTCATTAACAAGACTATGATCTTGCTTCTTATTATCTAATGGATATTTAAGCGGATTATTTTCCATATTACAGATCAAAGTACAACTCGATGAACTTTCGGCGATGGATACCATATCCTACTCTCCTGTGGGTGTTTATCCCAATTGATCTATTCTTCATCAAGTATCTTAGCAATTTCGGAGAAATCAAAGATGAGATTTAGATTAAAAATAAATGATGATGATTCAACTTAAATTGAAGGAAAGTTGATTGATTTGGTTTTAATTTCTAGATTAATTAATATTAAATTGTTAACTTCTAACTTCAACCTGTTAACTTCTAACTTCAACCTGTTAACTTCTTTATTGTTTGAGTTTTGCACAAAAAATAAAATTAATCTAGCTGTTCACCCTTAATCAGACTGCAAAAATTCTAGATAAGACTCAGACAATTCTTTAACAGCCAAATCATACAATTGTTGACCATCTTCTGGAGTAGCTAAAGCTGGATTAGATCCCATTCTACCATCAGGATAATGACGACGAAAATCTTCGGCTCCATAAATAGGATAACCCTTAGCTACTTCTGGGGATAAAGGGGCTTTTTTAAGAGAATTAGGGTAGATATATTGGGTAACAGCAACTTCAGAAGGAGTAGCATGAGAACCTTCTTGATCCCCGTATAATTCCTTGGCTTTTTTATAGACAGAACGACACATAAACCAATTTCCCACTTGACAGCGAACTCGATCAGCTTCAGGTATCCTTAGATGGGACAAATGGTAATAAGTTTCAGAAAAAGCACCTTTCAGGGTAGCAATATTGCCCCCATGACCATTAATAAAGAAAAATCTCTTAAATCCAGTCTGACTCAAACAAGTTAGATAATCAACAATCAGGTTAATTAAAGTAGTGGGACGTAAACTAATAGTCCCAGGGAACGCCGTGTGATGTAAAGCCATCCCTACATTGATGGTGGGTGCGACCATTGCTTGAACTTGTTCGCCGACCCCCTTAGCGATCGCCTCTGCACAAATGGCATCAGTACCAATTAAACCTGTCGGGCCATGTTGTTCGGTAGAACCAATGGGAATAATCAATCCAGAGGAAGTTTTTAGATAATCTTCAACTTCTGGCCAAGCACTCAATTTTAGCAGCATAGGAGCTTAAAATGTTTAACGATAAGGTAAGATTAGAGAAAATATAAAGATCCCAAAAGCAACTTTTTACTGTATATGTTAACAAAGAGCTAATTTAATATCAAAGGTATTTTTATGCTATCCATCGATTTACCAAGGTCTTCATCTAAAGATAAAGAGAACCTCCACCATCGAGTTTTAGTGGTTGAAGATGAGGATGTAATTCGGGATATGGTTACTATCGCCTTAGAAGAGGAAGGTTATGAGGTCGTAGCAGCAAGTAATGGACGGATGGCCTTAAACTTATTACAAAACCCCGAATCTTCAGACCCTGAGTCGGCTTTTGCTCTGATAGTGCTAGATTTAATGTTACCTCAAGTTAATGGCTTAGATATCTGTCGTGTACTGCGCCATAATAACAATACTGTACCCATCTTAATCCTCAGTGCCAAAGCCAGCGAAACCGATCGCGTTTTGGGATTAGAAATTGGAGCCGATGATTACCTGACTAAACCTTTTAGTATGCGAGAATTAATCGCCCGTTGTCGAGCATTAATCCGTCGTCAAGGATTTAGTAATACCTTGTCAACCCCGATTCGTAATTTCAAAAACATTACTTTATATCCCCAAGAATGTAGGGTTACGTTGGATAATCAAGAAGTTAACCTGTCACCCAAAGAATATCGCTTATTAGATTTATTTATGAGTTATCCTCGTCGAGTTTGGTCCAGAGAACAATTGATAGAGCAAGTTTGGGGGCCTGATTTCCTTGG
>DLXW01000194.1:2258-21024 GCA_003448685.1 Cyanothece sp. UBA12306 | reverse complement strand
GATTTCCTTGGGGATACCAAGACTGTAGACGTTCATATTCGCTGGTTACGCGAAAAACTCGAATCTGATCCGAGTCAACCCGAATATCTGATTACTGTGCGAGGTTTTGGCTATCGCTTTGGATGATTAATGCTTAATTAATAGCTAATATATAGTCAATCAACTCAAGTTGGATTGGCTTTAGTTTTGTTGTTTTTTATCCTCGGTTTGCTAGTGGGAATGATCTTGTGGTGGGTTAATAGTCACCATTTTAAGAATCAATTGGGTAAAATTCTGACCTCTTCACCGGATATAGCCGATTTAACCCCTTCTTTCTCCGCTTTATCTTTAGTAAGGCGAGAAATACTTTATCTTCAGCACCAGTCTCAAAAGAAAACAGAAGACTTACAAAAACAACAACAGATCTTAAATCTAGCCCCCATAGGCTATTTATATATTGATCCCGATAATCAACTACTCTGGTGCAATCAACAAGCGCGACAACTACTGCAAATTGAGCGGTGGCAACCAGGAAAAATTCGTCTTCTGTTAGAATTAGTCCGTTCCTACGAACTTGATCAACTTATTGAAAGAACCCGTCAAGCTCAAACCCCTCAAACAGAAGAATGGGTATTTTATCGCTCTAACTATGGTGTTTCCTCCTCCTTCGATGATGCTCTCACTGCTATTACCCTAAAAGCTACTAGCTATCCCCTGAGCAAAGGAGAAGTGGCGGTATTTCTAGAAAATCAACAACCTTTAATAGAACTATCCCAATCGAGCGATCGCGCTTTTTGTGATCTTACCCACGAATTACGAACGCCCTTAACCGCCATTTCCTTAGTAGCCGAAAACCTATACAATCGCCTAGAAAACCCCGAACGTCGCTGGGCAGGTCAGCTTTTAAGAGAAACCCATCGTTTAAGCCAACTGGTGACAGATTGGCTGGATCTAAGTCAATTACAAGCCAACCCCAACCAAATGCTAACCTATGAATCCCTGGAATTACGAGCATTAATCGACTCAGTTTGGCAAACCTTAGAACCTCTGGCTCAAGAAAAACAAGTTACCTTAATTTATAATGGTGTTTCCTCAATGGAATTATGGGGCGATCGCTCACGTTTATTCCAAGTTTTTCTCAATCTGTTAGATAATAGTCTTAAACATAGCCCCTCTCACTCTACCATTGACATTAATCTTCAATTGATTCAGTATAACCAAAAGATTGAGGTTGATATTATTGATTCGGGTTCTGGCTTCATCGAAGCTGATTTACCTTATATTTTTGATCGCTTGTATCGAGGAGAACCCTCTCGTATGCGCCAAGGAAATGATGTCCTATCCCGTCGTCAAGGAAGCGGATTAGGATTAGCAATTGCCAAAGAAATAATCATGGCTCATGGCGGCACCATTACAGCTAAAAACCACCCTGAAACCCACGGAGCTTGGATAAAACTAGTTCTTAAGCAAGGATTAAAGGAGTAATTATGGTGAAGATTTTAGTTCAATTTACCTCTGAATTTATTTAACAGTATAAATTAAGTGATGCTTGTCTCAAAAAAGTTCAATTTTTCTGTTTCAGTTGCACTTAATTCTGCTTTTTCTCCCTTTAATGACTTATAGATTTTGATATATTCAGCAGCAGATTTATACCAACTAAAATTTTCACTCATACATCGCTGCTGTAGTTTTTGCCAGTCTTTTTTGAAGCGGAATCCTTCCCAAGCTCGAATCAAACAAGTTAATAAATCTAGGGGATCATAGCGTTCAAAACAATAACCAGTACCCGTTTCATTAGCTGGTTCATAGAAAGAAACCGTATCTACTAAACCTCCTGTGCTACGGACAATAGGAATACAGCCGTAGCGCATAGCCAATAATTGACTAATACCACAAGGTTCAAAACGAGAAGGCATCAGAAAAGCATCGCAACCTGCATAAATTCTTCTTGACAGGGCATCATTATAAAATAGTTGTACCGACATCCGACCCTTAAAACGATCGGCTATTTCCCAAAGTTGGGTTTCATAGTAACGTTCTCCTGTTCCTAAAATCACCAATTGAGCATCGGTATAAGCCATAAAGCGATCGATAATTTGCATGATTAAATCAAGGCCTTTCTGTTCTACTAAACGGCTAACCAAACCAATTAAAAAGGCATTTTTATTAACTTCTAGACCTGTCTCTTCTTGAAGATTGATTTTATTAGGAATACGTTTTACTAGGGTATCTTTGGTAAAAGTTTGGTCAAGAAATTTATCATGAGCAGGATTATAAAGCTCCAGGTCAATTCCATTAAGAATACCCACTAAGTTATCTTGAATGTATGACAGTAACCCTTCTAATTTTTCCCCATAGGCCGGAGTTTTAATTTGTTCAGCATAGGTAGGAGAAACAGTCGTCACTCGTCCGGCAAATTGGATTGCGGCTGCCATGACATTATCCCCTTCCATATAGTCAGGACAACGAGTAATTTGTTCTAAATAACTACGCCATGGTCCTTGATAAGCAAGATTATGAATGGTAAAAACTGTGGCAATTTCAGGAGATTCTTTCATCCAGACAGGGATCATCCCCGTGTGCCAATCATGACAATGAATAATTTCAGGAGTCCAATAATTCCAGGCAAATTCAGCAGCCCCACTGGCAAAAAGGGTAAACCGCCAAAATTCATCTTCTCCGTAGTAAATGCGACGGGGGGCAAAAGCATTGTTTCCAAAGAGATAGATCGGAACTTCACTATTAGTCAGAGTGGTTTGATAGATAGTGAAATCCTGAAACATAGTAACCCCTTGCCAAACTGGTTCTGGGGCAACTTCTAACTTATCAGCCAGGAAACCATAATAAGGCATGAAAATCCGCACATCATGACCTAATTGATTTAAAACTTTAGGCAAGGCACCCACTACATCCCCCATACCTCCTGCCTTGGCTAGGGGGGCGACTTCTGCCGCAACAAATAAAATTCGCATCTTTGCTCCGTATTTCCTGGCGTTAGCATTCTAGTCGATTATATAGGGAGTATACCGCTACGGGAAAGGCAAAAAAGCAAAAGTAGTTTTTAGCAAGGTTTGTTACATTTGTCAAGCGATCAATAAAGCTAATATAGCAAGTCCAGCATTAATTAAATAAAAGAGTCCGACAATTTGGGTTTCTGCCCAACCACTTAATTCTAAATGGTGATGTAAAGGGGCCATTTTTAACAGACGTTTGCCTGTTCCATCAGGGCCTTTAGTCGCTTTGTAGTAACTAACTTGAGCAATTACCGAAAGAGACTCTACAAAGAAAACACCACTAACAATAAATAATCCCCAAAGATTCCCCGTAACCACACCAACTGCTCCCAACGCACCCCCTAAGGCTAATGATCCCGTATCTCCCATAAAGACAGTGGCTGGGTTACGATTATGAATAACAAAACCTAAACAGCCCCCACTCATAGAAGCGCAAAAAATTACTAACCCAGGTTGACTAGAAGTCGCTAAAGCCCCTAAACCAAGAAAAGCTAAAGCCCCAGTTCCCGCCGCTAGTCCATCTACCCCATCTGTTAGATTAGTGGCATTACTTTCAGCTACCAGGACAAAACCAGCGATTATCCAAAAGAAAAACCCCACGGGGATCACTAAATTGCCAGGTAAGGTAATATTTGTTAGAGTTGCCGGTTGAGTCAAGAAAGTCCAGCAACAAAATCCAATTGCGATCGCGATTTGTAGAATCAATTTTACCCTGGGGGTAATTCCCTTATTGGATTTTTGTCTGAGAATTTGCCAGTCATCAATCCAACCAATACTTAGATAAGCTAAGGTTACCAGGGACACAGCCAGCACAATAGGATCAAACTTAGTCCAAATTATGGCAACAATTACAGCAACGGGGACAAAAAAGATTCCCCCCATGGTAGGAGTTCCTGTTTTGCTCAGATGAGTTTGCGGACCATCTTCTTGAATAACCTGTCCAGCTTTGAGTCGTCGTAATAGGGGAACCACTGAGTAACCCAGAATGCCACTAATGACCCCAGAAACGACTAAAGGGGAAATTATTGGCAGACTAAGGGGAATAAGCTGGCCAGAAAACTGGGCGAAACCCAAGGAAATCAATCCTAATAGAATAATCAGCAATATTAGCAGATTATTTCCTGATGGCTTTTTGAAAGAGATTGAAGGGAAAGATTTGGCATCCACAGCTAAACTTAATAGGTTGTCAAAGTATCTTCAAATATTACAACGGATATCAAGGTCAAATGTTCCCTTCTGTTTGAACTAATGATCTTAGTCATCATCTAGTTCAAGATCATCATCGTCATCATCATAACCGTCATCTACATCCATCAATTCGGAAATTTCCTCATCTTCCTCTAATGGATTGGTGGACTCTTGTGATTCTCTCGGGATCAGACGATTAGTAGCTTCTAGCCAATCGAGAAGAGATGTATCATTTTTAACTGGGATTACCGCCGCTGGTTCGTAGCGGGGTTCTTGACGCAAGGAGGGATTGTTCATCGGTTAGTGCTTGAACAGTTACTTCAACTTATCATAATTTACCGCATTAAAAAATGCGAGTAGTTCAACACCTAGAAAAAACTCTTGTTTTTAAACAAGAGTTTTGAATAATCCCGTGTTTTGTTATGACAATTTGGTTAAGAAATAGTAAAGAATATTCTCAATATTCTCTCGACTGTTGAAAACTGTTATAGAATTTTATTGAGAAATAATCTCATTAATTCAAGAGCTATGAAATTATTAAACCTAAAACCAGGACATTCGGCCATCGTTAGAGCCATCAACATTGATGATCCAGGGTTATCTCGTCGCCTAGAAGCCATGGGGTTTACTAAAGGACAAGAAGTCAAACTATTGCGTAAAGCTTGGTGGAATGGACCCCTTCATGTACGAGTGGGAATAACCACAGAAGTAGCCATGCGGCGACACGAAGCCCAAGGGATTGAGTTAGAACTGAGTGTTCATTAATAGCAGCTTTTTTGCTCAAAGGAGAAGAAATCAATGACTCATTGTCACAGTCCAGGGGCGACTCTATCCCCAGAACTAACCACCAAGCGAGTTAGTGTGATGGGAATGCCCAATGTGGGTAAGTCAACCCTATTTAATCAGATAACTGGTGCCAGTGCGTTTGTGGGAAACTGGCCTGGCGTAACCGTTGATTTATTAGAAGCACAAGTTCAACTCGAAGGGCAAAGCGTCGAGTTTGTAGACTTACCAGGAATCTATGATTTAGAAGGCTACTCAGAAGATGAGACAGTGGTGCAAGATTTTTTGGAACGCTTCCCCGTTAACTTGGTTTTAGTAGTACTCAATGCCGGACAAATTGATCGCCAAATTAGATTAGCCTTACAATTGAAAGCATTGGGCATACCAGGAATGCTAATTCTCAATATGGCAGACGAAGCCAACCATTTTGGTATTGAGATCGATGGAGAGAAACTAGAAGAAAAGTTAGGAATGCCAGTGGCTTTAGTGAGCGCAAAATATAATCGAGGTATTATTTCGACTAAACATAGAATTGCTCAGATTTTAGCCCAAAATCAACCTGTTACTTCCCCCCAAGACTTGACCCCAAAAATAGAAGCCCATCAACCGATCCCTAAAGAGGCGATCGCACAGGTGTTAGAGGGGACAGTAGAAATGCCCTCGAAGCTGTTTCTTACTTTTACCCAACGACTCGATAGCTTATTGTTACATCCTGTTATTGGGTTACCCTTATTTTTCCTGACCATTTACTTGATGTTTCAGTTTGTCTGGCAAGTAGGACTCCCTTCCCAAGATATTGCTGATGCTGTGACGACTTGGTTACAAACCGTAGCTATTGATCCCTTAACCGTCGGACTTCCTGACTTTTTAAGGGGCTTTTTGGTAGACGGACTCTATGGAGGGTTAGCGACAGTGGCCTCCTTTGTACCCCTGGTGGTATTGTTTTTCTTTATGATGGCTATTATCGAAGACAGTGGTTATTTTTCGCGCGCTGCTTATATGATGGACTCCATCATGTATCGTTTAGGGTTAGATGGCCGCAGTTTTGTGCTGTTGATTATGGGGTTTGGCTGTAATATTCCGGCGGTTATGGGTGCGAGGGTAATGCGATCGCGATCGCTGCGTTTTTTGACCATTTTAATTATGCCTTTTGCTCTGTGTTCAGCCCGTTTAACCGTATTTGTGTTTATTATTGATGCTTTATTTGATCGCACCTGGGGCCCTTTGGTCTTGTTGTCCTTATACATAATCAGCTTTTTGGTGGCTTTTGGAACCGGTTTTTTGATGAAAGGACAGTTTGCCAATACAGAACCCTTTGTCATCGAACTCCCTCCTTATCGTTTTCCTACTCTCAAACAAATTTGGTTAAGAGGTTGGGGAGAGTTAAGGGAGTTTTTGCGCCGGGCCACTGGGTTTATTACTGCTGGTGTTGTGGGGGTTTGGTTGATGACTAACTTACCCCAAGGAACCGTCAACCCCATCGGTAGTACGGCGTTAACCTTAGCCTTCGGAGTTCCTGTACTGTTGGGAATGGTAACAGGAGGAGATGCGGTTAAAAGCTTTGTGCAAAAAGCAGGGGGTTGGATCATTGTCGGGGTGTTAGGGGTGTTGCTGTTAACCAATTTACCAGGGACGGGAGAGCAAAGTTACGCAGTACGCTTAGGGGAGTTTTTCGAGCCAGTTCTCAGTCCCATTGGTATTCCTCAAGAACTCACCATTGCCCTAATTTTTGGCTTTATTGCTAAAGAGATTATTGTGGGGTCTTTAGCGACTATTTATAGTTTAGCTGACCCTAGTGCGATCCAAGCCACCTTAGCTCAAACCATTTCCCCCATTCAAGCTTATAGTTTTATGTTGTTCTGTCTTCTGTATAGCCCTTGTGTAGCTACTTTAGCCACCATTCGCAGTGAAGCCAAAAACGTCAAGTTCACCTTTTTCTCTGTGGTATATGGCTTAGTTTTAGCTTGGGTTGTCAGTTTTATTTTCTATCAAGGAGCTAGTTTAATAGCAAATTGAGCCTGGACGAATTTAGAGTTAATTTTTTCTGCTTATTCTTTAATTCTAAATTGCCTGAAGCAGGTCATTGTTGAGATTAACCTAGTAGTATGGAGAATGATCCTTTATAATTAAGGTAGAAAGCCCTATTCTTGATCGCTTCTGGGAAAAGGACAGAAAAGCCATCTGAATTATCGCAAAAAGCAACAATTAGTAGTTATTTAATTTTAGGAGAAAATATTATGGTAGGTCATGTTTTAGGTTCTATGGAGCAACATCAGGCATATGGTCAAAAAATTGGACAACAAATTGAGGCCACCGAGGAACAACTGGGTAACTATTTAAAACAACACAACGAAATTGAAATGGTTGTTCCTGTTTTGATTGGTGTTTTTGTTACTAGTCGTTTTCAACTGCGTGGGGCTAATGCGTTACTGGTTAATTTAGCCGTTGCTAGTGTGTGCCGACAACTTTTTACTACTATTAAAGATCAAGCAAGTCAAACAGAAAATACTGTCATTGCAACAGCAGCTATGAACTCAAATAATAAATCTAATAATGATTCTGATAGTGAATACACTATTGTTCATTCTGTTCCTGGACGTATTCGTATTAAAGTTCCTAAAATTACAGAAGATCAAGACTTTGCTAAACGGCTACAACAGTTATTGAATCAAGATAATTGTGTTACTAAGGTTCGCATCAACCGTTCTGCTGCCTCGGTTATAATCAATTATGATGGAGAAGGGCTATCTGATATTGAGCTTGGGTTAAGATTACTTAGTATCTTTAATAATGCTCAAGAAAATCAAGTAAGTGCCGGGGTAAGCTAGAAGAATTGTTCATAGCTTTAACCGTAATAATGATGTCTAGCTAACTCTCCAAAATATCAAGATAGAAAATGAAATTAAATCTATGTCTTTTATTATTCATCAAGTCCCTGGAAGAGTTAGGGTTCGAGTACATCGTTTAACTTACGACCAACCCTTTGCTGCTTTTCTTGAGGAACAGTTGATAACAGTAGAGGGAATAAAAAATGTACGTTTAAATTGTTGGTCAGGTTCGGTTATTATTAATTATGAAACAATCCAAAATTCAAGTATTAATAAACAGATTTTTGCAGTTATCAACCAAGCCAAAAATACCAAAAGTGTCAGCCAAAATAATGAGAGTAACAAACAAAAAATTTTAGAAGAATGGTCAAGTTTAACCTATCCAGGTTTAGCAACTATTCTCTCATTGGCTTCCCTAAAAATAAAACTACCTGCATTAAGATTGATAGCAATTTTAATGCTGATCCGTGCTGCCGTTCCTGTGCTAGAAAGGGCTTACAATAGTGTTGTTAAGCAGCAGAAAATTAATCTTGATTGCCTAGATAGTTTAGCTTTAATATTTAGCGGTTTACAAGGAAAAGTAGTGACCCCTTCTTTAGTTATTACCCTCCATGAACTTGGAGATATTATTAGAGAAAGAACCGCTCGTTCCACTGAAGCTAAAACCAGCAATTTATTAGATACAATTGGTAGCTTTGCTTGGGTAGAAAGAGACGGAAAAATAATTTCCATTGAAAGTTATACCGTACAAGTCGAAGAAATTGTTGTTGTTTATCCAGGAGAAAAAATACCAGTAGATGGCATTGTTATTAAAGGAAAAGCTACCATTGATCAACAACAATTAACAGGGGAATCAATGCCCATTGTTGCTCAAAAAGATACTTATGTCTATGCCTCAACCCTATTAAGATCGGGAGAAATTCGCATTAAATGCGAACGAGTTGGCCATAAAACCCGTGCTGCTGCCAGTTTTGATTTATTACAAAAAGCCCCAATTCATGACACCCGAATGGCCAACTATGCAGCTAACTTAGCTGAACAATTAATTATGCCCTCATTATTATTAGCAGCCATTATTTTAACCGTTACGAGAGATCCCAGTCGAGTCGCTTCTATTCTTACCTTAGATTTTGTCACTGGCATTCGAGTTTCCATGCCAACCGCCTTCTTAGGTGCCTTAAATCATACTACTCGTCATGGCATTTTAGTCCGTAGTGGTCGCACCTTAGAACTATTATCAGAAATAGATACCATTGTCTTCGATAAAACCGGAACATTAACCCAAGGAGATATTCAGGTTGTCGAGATCGAAACTGTAACGCAAGGGTTAGCAAAAGACAAAGTGTTGCAGTTAGCAGCATCAGCAGAACAACGCATTACCCATCCCATAGCCGAAGCGATCGCCCATTATGCTAACAGTAGAGAAATAGAAATTTTACCCCGTCAAGCTTGGGACTATGAGGTAGGGTTGGGAATGGTTGCCACTATCGACGGACAAACCGTATTAGTGGGTTCTCAAAAGTTACTAACCAGTAAAGGAGTCACCATTATTGAAACAGTGAAGATGCAGGAAAAAGACAATTTTTCCCCTATTTATGTGGCCTGTGATGGAATTTTTCAGGGCATTATTTACTATAGCGATCCCCTGCGTCCCCAAAGCGCACAATTGATCCACCACTTGCAACAAGACTATGGGATGGAAGTGCATCTCCTTACGGGAGACAACCAAAAACGTGCGACAGAAGTAGCCCAACAGGTACAGATTCCCCCCTCCCAAGTCCATGCAGAGGCTTTCCCCGAAGATAAGGCGAAAATTGTCCAAAACTTGCACCATAGGGGTAAAACCGTCGCTTTTGTGGGGGATGGACTCAATGATTCTGTGGCCTTAGCCTATGCAGACGTGTCTATTTCCTTTGAAAACGGTTCCGATATTGCCAGGGAAACCGCAGATGTGGTGTTGATGAATAATGACTTACAAGACTTATTGGAGGCGATCGCTATTGCCCAACAAACAAAACAGTTAATTACTCAAAATACCTTAATGGTTGTAGCCCCTAATATGGCTGCGTTAGGGTTAGCCACAACGGTTGGCCTTAACCCTTTGTTAGCCACCCTGATACATAATGGAACTGCGATCGTAGCTGGCTTAAATAGTTTACGTCCCTTGGTTCAACACAAACTAGAAAGCAATTGAATAGGAGAGCAAAATGATGTCACTAATACACTGGGATAGATCCGTATTAACCTTACACGTCAAAGAAGTCGTCGAAGACCATCATCTAAAGGGTGACTCCACTGGGGTGTTGGGGTTAGGGGTAATTTTATTGGGAACCATTGCCCTACCAGCTGCGGCTAAGTTAGGTCGTCCTCTGCTTAAATCAATTATCAAGAAAGGGTTGTATTTGTATCCCCAAAATTTAGCAGCAACACCCAACAACAAGAAATCGTCAGCTCTCGATTGCCAACCTAATTCTGAACAAAATGGTAGTCTGATCAATTAGTTTCTAACTTAGAGATTGTTCAGTTGCCTGAATTTCTGGTGAAGAAGTAGCACGAAGGACTTGCTTCTCAGCTTGTTCGGCAATTACTTCAGATTTTGCTTCTGCGATAATATCAGCTATAACTTCACCGGTTTCCGCTAAAGTTCCTTTGGTTTTTTCATATAAAATAACTCCCATTTTTACCGTTGTTTTGGCTACAGGTTTTAGCAAAGGAATCAGTACAGGAGTTACGACTAAAGCCCCTAGTCCAACAGCCATGGCACGGTTAGGATTGTCATGATAAGCTTTTTTTAAGGTTTCTAACATTTTTACACTTCCCCTACTAAACCTCTGGTACTAATGAAATTATAACACAGCAATCCTTTAAATAAGCTTTTTGAACAAATCCTAATTAACAATTAACTGCTGTAAAGTTGCCACAAATTCTGGATAGGAAATCGCCGCAGCTTCAGAGCGATGGATAGTAGTTGAACTTTGAGCAATTAGGGAAGCGATCGCTAAACTCATGGCAATACGATGATCAGTATAACTATCTACTTCATGGCCTGTTAACGGAGTTCCTCCTGTAATTTCTAAGCCATCGGGTAACTCAGTAATTTTCGCCCCCATACTGTTTAATTGAGAGGCCATAACTGCCAAGCGATCGCTTTCTTTGACCCTTAATTCTGCCGCATCTTTAATAATAGTCGTTCCTTGGGCACAGACAGCAGCCACAGCTAAAATGGGAATTTCATCAATAAGACGGGGAATCAATGCTCCTTCAATAGTACAAGCTTTTAACTGACTAAATTTAACCCTTAAATTAGCTACCGGTTCTCCTGTTACTATCCTTTCATTTTCTAAACTAATATTAGCTTCCATCATTTTTAAGGCTTCTAAAATTCCTGTTCTTGTGGGATTAATTCCCACATTTTCGATTACTAATTCCGATCCTGGAATAATCGCCCCTGCTACTAACCAAAAAGCTGCGGAACTAATATCCCCAGGAACTACCACTTTTTGTCCAATTAAGGTAGGTTTTCCGGTAATAGTAACGCTATGGGTTTCGGGATCAATTGCTAAATTAGCCCCAAATGCTTGTAGCATTCTTTCGCTGTGATCCCTTGACAATGCGGGTTCTGTGACAGTGGTTTTACCTTCTGTCATCAGTCCAGCTAATAGAATGCAGGATTTAACTTGGGCTGATGCAATAGGGGAATGATAATGGATCGGTTTGAGGTTTTGTCCTTGAATGGCTAGGGGTGCTAGGGAATTTTGTTGACGACCCCAAATTTTAGCCCCCATTTGTTGCAGAGGTTGGACGACACGGGACATAGGACGCGATCGCAGAGAATTATCCCCCGTGACACAGAAAAAGCGATTACTGTGGGATGCGAGTAAACCTAACATTAACCTCATGGTAGTGCCAGAATTGCCAGCATCGAGCAGATCTAGGGGTTCTTGGAGGTTTCCTAGTCCTACTCCTTGAACGGTGATACTTTGGCTATTCAGGGGGGAAATTTGCGCACCCATAGAGCGAAAACAAGCTGCTGTACTGCGAGGATCTTCTCCTAGTAATAATCCCTCGATAGTGGTTTCTCCTTGGGCGATCGCTCCTAACATCAAGGATCGATGGGAAATAGATTTATCCCCAGGAATTTTAATTGTCCCTTGTAATGATAATCCTCCAGAAGGTGGATTAATAACTAAATCTTGTTGGTTACCAATACTTTTGATAGTAATAATAGATGACATAATTTTATGAAGTTAGAAGTCAGTAGTCAGGGGCTTAATATTATTAAGCCCGTACAGAAGTTATTTTTATGACGAATATTCAAGCCTCTCTTTAAAAACTTTTAGCTTTAAAAAGCTAGATTTTAGACCTAATAATATTCGATAATTTAGACGTTATTTTAAGTTAAAAAAATTAGCATTTTTCTAGCTAAAAAATTTAATTGTGTAACGGTTTACTGATTTTTCCTCCGATACCAAGCTCTTACTAATTTGATTTCATTATAACTGTAATTGTCTCCTAAATGTTCTTTGATTGGAGTTAAGGCATAATCACCAATTTTTTTGATAGCTTGAATAATTAGATCTTGCTTAACTGGAAGAACAAATTGATTAATATCGACGGGTTGGCGCATTTCAATCAGTTCTGATAAATGGGAGTAAATTGTACTTTCTTTTAATCCTCGCATTTCGGCTATTTCTCTAGTGCTTAACCCTTGTTGATGAAGTTGCAAGGTAATCATATTACTTTGGGTTGGTAAAGGATTAGGTGGTGCTTGTTCTTGACAAAATGACCTAATTTCTGAGACAAATCTATCTCCATATTGACTAATTTTATAGTCAGTTACCCCAGAAATTTTAGCAAATTCTGCTATAGTTTTGGGTTTTAATTGTGCCATTAACTTTAAACTAGAATCAGCAAAAATAACATAAGGTGCAATTTGATTGCTATCTGCTAATTGTTTTCTCAATTTCCTTAAACGGTCAAATAGCAACTCAATTTCAACAGCATTCTGATTATATTCTCCTAATACTTTTGTTGGAGCTTTTTGAGTGATTGCAATTTCGACATTTCTTTGTTTGCGCAATATTTCCCAACTCTTTTTATTGAGTTTTAAGACAGAAAAGCCGTCGCTTGTTTCATCTAATAATCCTTGATGAATTAAAGAGCGCCCTAACATTTTCCATTCGGCGACACTTCTATCTTTTCCAATACCATAAGTTGATAGTAAATGATGCCCGTTTTTTTCAATTTTACTCCTTTTTGACCCTCTCAAAACATCGATAATATGGGTGATCCCAAACCGTTCATTGCAACGAGCAACACAAGAAAGAAACTTTTGTGCTTCAATCGTCCAGTCTTCGATAGGTTTGGGGTCACGACAATTATCACACTGGCCACAATTTCCGGCAAATCTTTCACCAAAATAGCGTAACACAATAGTGCGTCGGCATTCGGTTCCTTCGGCATAGTCCACCACTTGGCGCAACTGTTGACGGGCAATTTTTTGCTCTTGGGGAGCCGTTTTCTGCTCGATTAAATATTCAATTTTCTTGAGATCTGACAAACTAAAAAATAGGGTACATTCTGCTGCTTCTCCATCCCTACCAGCACGTCCTGATTCTTGATAATATCCTTCTAAATTACGGGGTAAATCATAATGAATAACAAACCGTACATCTGGTTTATTAATTCCCATACCAAAAGCAATAGTTGCCACCATTACTTGAACATCGTCTCGAATAAATCTGTTTTGGTTTAATGCCCTAGTTTCGTCTGCCATCCCTGCATGATAGGGTAAAGCTTCAATGCCGTCATTTTGCAAGCGAAAGGCAATTTCATCTACTGAACGACGACTTAAACAATAGACAATTCCTGAGCCTTTTTGTCGACGAACATACTTGAGTAATTTATTATAACTGCGCCGTTCTTTTAGCTGAACATCATAGTAAAGATTGGGGCGATTAAAACTAGTAATATGTATTCCTGGCTGTCTCAGTCCTAATTGTTGAACAATATCCTCTCTAACCCGCTTGGTTGCTGTTGCCGTCAAACCTAACATGGATACTTGAGGATAACGTTGACGCAGTTGTTTTAATTTGCGGTATTCAGGACGAAAATCATGACCCCATTCAGACACACAATGGGCTTCATCTATAGCAAAGGCAGAAATACCAATTTTTTGGACAATCAAGTCAAGAAAAGGGGTAAATTTATCGTTTAACAATCGTTCTGGAGCCACATATAATAACTTAATTTTCCCTTGAATAATGTCCCGTTCACGCGATCGCACTTCCTCGGATTTGAGGCTACTATTGAGGAATGTTGCACCGATCCCGTTATCTAAAAGGGTATCTACTTGATCTTGCATCAGAGCAATTAAAGGAGAAACCACCACCGTTAATCCAGGTTTAAGCAGTGCTGGTAATTGAAAACACAGAGACTTTCCCCCTCCCGTGGGCATAATCACCAATAAATCACGATTTTGCAGGGCTTCTTCGATTATCTTAGCCTGTCCAGGACGAAAACTATCATAGCCAAAGAATTGTTTTAATGACTCTTCAAGGGACTGAGACGGGAACATTCTGTTAGTCAAGTTATCTAGCTTCATTTTACCATTGTGCCGCGATCGCCCCTCAAAATTTCTACTGCATCTTCTAATTTACCAATTCCAGCCATGGCACCAGTAGCTTTAACGAAACGACAAGCTGCTTCTACCTTGGGTTGCATCGAACCAGGAGCAAAACTATAGTTGCTTAACTCTGAAGGAGTGGTCATGGATAGAAGTTTTGCTGTTGGAGTACCCCAGTTAGTATAAACCCCATCCACATCCGTTAAGAGTAGCAAGGCATCGGCTTGTAATTTAGTGGCTAACAATGCGGTGGCTAAATCTTTATCAATGACAGCTTCAACCCCACAAATCCTACCAGAGGGAGTAATAATAACGGGAATACCTCCTCCACCACCACAAATGACTAATGCTCCGACTTTGACCAATAATTCGATTGTAGACAACTCCAAGATTCGCTTCGGTTCAGGAGAAGGAACAACCCGACGATAGCCCTGACCGTCAGCAGCAATTGTCCAACCTCGTTCTTGAGCCAATCTTTGAGCTTCTATTTTAGAATAAACTGCACCAATGGGTTTAGTTGGTTTAGAAAAAGCCAGATCATCGGGATCTACTTCGATCTGAGTCAGCAGGGTGACGATGGGTGGTTCTAGTCCTTGATTATCGAGTTCTTGCTCAATCAAATAACCTATTGCCCCTTCTGTTTGGGCATCTAAAATATCTAGGGGATAGGGTTTAAGGCCTTGATAGGTTTCAGATTGCATAGCAAGTAGTCCCACCTGGGGGCCATTCCCGTGGGTAACTACAACTTGATGGTCTCTAGCTACTTTGGCGATCGCTTGCGCTGCTTGTTTAATATTTTCTCGCTGTATTTCTACTTCTGGCGGTTGACCACGGCGAATCAGGGCATTACCTCCCAAAGCAATCATCACTAGCATCAGGAGCAACCTCCCAAATTCTGTAGAGCCAGAAATTGTTCTATTTGAGAAGATAGACTGGGTTCCCCCACTTCGGCAAATTCGTAGTGCGCACGTACAACAGGTTTATTTAGTTGCATCAGAGAACTGAGATTGCTCGGAGTTGCAGCTACCACAACATCCACATCGGCATTGTTAATTGTGGTTTCTAGGGCTTTGAGTTGAGCTGGAAAATAACCCATCGCTGGTAGGATTGGTCCGATATGGGGGTAACTAGCATAAACTGCGGCTATTTCTGGCACAGCATAAGTCCTCGGATCAACAATGGTGGCTGCTTGAGCGCGGGTAGCTGCTACATAGCCAGCGCCATAGGGCATTCCTCCATGGGTAGTGGTTGGACCATCTTCTACTACTAACACACGGCGATCGCGCACAGCTTCGGGACTGTCTAATTCGATCGGAGAAGCACCACGAACGATAATGGCTTTGGGATTAACCTTTTTGACCGTATCCCTAACTTTCTGGATATCGGCATCGGCTGCTGCATCGGTTTTAGCAATAATCGCTATATCGGCCATGCGTAGGACAACTTCCCCTGGATGGTGGGTTGTTTCGTTTCCAGGTCGTAAGGGATCAACTAAAACAAGGTGTAAATCGGGTTTAATAAGGGGGAAATCGTTATTACCACCATCCCAGAGGATTATATCGGCTTCTTGCTCTGCTTGCTGAACTATTAATCCATAATCAACCCCGGCATAGACAATATTGCCTGCTTCGAGATGGGGTTCATATTCCTCCCGTTCCTCGATGGTGCATTGAGCCATATCTAAATCGGCTTTACTGGCAAATCTTTGCACAATTTGCTTTTCTAAGTCACCATAGGGCATAGGATGGCGAATCACGCCTACCCGCAATCCTTTTTGTCTTAATAACTTGGAAAGCCAACGAGTAGTCTGAGATTTACCGCAACCAGTGCGCACTGCCGAAACGGCTATCACAGGGACTTGGGCTGACAGCATAGTTCTTTGGGGACCCAAAAGCAGGAAATCTGAGCCTGCTACCATAGCACGGGAAGCTAGGTGCATGACTTCTCCATGGGTGAGATCGCTATAGGCAAAGACGACACAATCAATTGACTCTCGACGACACAGGGATTCTAATTCGGTTTCTTCAACTATAGGTATACCCTCTCGATACAGAGAACCCGCTAATTTGGCTGGATAACGACGGTTGGCAATTCCTGATATTTGGGCAGCAGTAAAAGCCACAACTTCTACTGTTGGATCTTGGCGATAAACTTGATTAAAATTATGAAAATCCCGGCCGGCGGCACCCATTATAACAATTTTACTTGGCTTTCTCACGGGAGAAGTTAAACTGTCTTCTTTTTGACTCTCCATCAAATTGCTCCTTGATTCTATATTGGCAATTCAGATTTTTTATTAAAAGTGTTAAACCCTTATTTAATCAGTATTTTCGGTTATCTATTTTGCTTTTTAGATACAATAATTCCACAGCATACCACTTAAAATAATATTTTAAAAATTGCCAAAAGTCAATAATCGAGCAAATTCAGAAAAAATCTCTCAAAGTCGATCCAACATTAAGTTATGTAAAGAAAAGCTTATTATTGAAATTTTTTAATTAATTCAGCTTCAAAAATAATCTTTTCTTATACCAAGAGCATAAAACATAGTTTCTCCCCAAACTTTATTATTCTAAAATACAAGTTAAGGGAAAGAGTAAATACTCTAAGAAAAATAACTTCCAGATAAACTGATAAAACGAAGCAATAGAAATTTTATTGTCTAAATCTACTGCTTGACTACGCCACAACAGTAAAGCTAATAAACTGAAGTGGGAACCAATAGTCAACCAAGAATTAATCCCTGAAACTTTAATTAATCCTGCTGTTATCATCAATAAGTAACAAAAGATGATAATGCCACAAGCTATCTTTAAAATAGCCGATTTTCCCAAGAGAATTGTAAAAGTAGTGATGTTATACTGCTTATCTCCTTCGAGATCAGGAACATCTTTAAAAATAGCGATCGCCACGGTAAAAACTAAAATAAATAGGGTTAACAACCAAACCACATCAGAGATAAAAGCTGTGTTTGTTAATGCTTGAGTAAAATACAAAAATAGTCCCAAATTAACAATAACTCCCCTGACTGTAAAAATACATAAAGCAGCGAAAAAAGGAAATCTTTTTAAACGAATGGGGGGTAAGGAGTAAAGAGTCCCAATAGTTAAACTAATGGCTACTGTCGCGATTAACCAAGGTCCTAGAATTGTTGCTAGAGCCAGAGCTAAAATTCCGGTAATAATAACAATTATTTTTCCTTGTTTTAAAGAAAACTCTCCCGCAGCTAAAGGAAGATGCGGTTTATTAATTTGATCTATTTCCACATCTTCTAATTGATTTAAACCAACAATATAAACATTGCCACAAATACAGGCAATTAAGCATCCTAAAAAATAGCCTAAATTATTGAAACTAACTTGACTTTGGGTAGAAGCTAACGAGATCGAATATAAAGCAAAAACACTTAAGCTAGTACCGATAATAGTATGGGGACGAGAAAACTTCCAGTAGCTATATAACCAAGAAAAAATTGCTTGAAAAATATTTTGATGATTTTTCCAAGAAATTGGCGATCTAGACATAGAAAATTAAAAGAATCTAAGATGATTGACAATTGACTTATTATAGTAAAAATACTGACTTATGAATAGTTCATTGTGAAAGACTCACCACAATCGATAATCAAAGCTTTGAAAAACTTTTGGCACGATTATGCTGGCAATTGGCAAGTACTCAAGGAATCTCCCGTACCTCTTGAAGAATTAACCCTTAATCAAGAACAAAGTTCAATTCCTTCCCTTAGCTTTTACTTTCTGCTGAGTTTATCCACTATTATCGCTACTTTAGGACTTTTATCTAATAGTACGGCCACCATTATTGGAGCAATGATTATTGCCCCACTAATGAATCCTATTATTAGTTTAGCCTATGGTATTGTTATAGGAAATCATTCTTTAATTAAACGCTCATCTCTGACTTTAGGTTCAGGAATTATTCTGACAATTTTTCTTGCTTCTATTACCACTAATATAATTAATTTAAACGTAGTGGAAGAAGAAATAATCGGTCGAACTAAACCCACATTATTAGATTTAGGAGTCGCCATAGCTGCGGGAACAGCCGCTGGTTTTACCTATACTAGGCGTAGTATTGCTAATGCTTTACCTGGAGTTGCTATTGCGGTTGCTTTGGTGCCTCCTTTGAGTGTGGTTGGGATTGGTTTATCCCTAGGAAAAAAGGTGAGTGTTGGTTTAAGTGAGTTGGACGGAGAAGCTAGTTTAACGATGGGAGCATTGATCCTATTTTTAACGAATTTAGCTGGAATTATTTTGAGTGCTGCCCTAGTTTTCTTATGTCAATCCTATGGTTCTTTTAAAAAAGCTGGTCGAGGGTTATTTTTTTCCATT
>DLXW01000194.1:1058-2057 GCA_003448685.1 Cyanothece sp. UBA12306 | reverse complement strand
GTTATTTTTTTCCTTGATTGTATTAGTTATTTTAGCAATTCCTTTGGGATTTTCCCTAGAAGATATTCTCTTAAGAGCCAAAGTTCGTCAAAGTATTTCAAGATTACGAAGAACGCGATCGCAACTGGTCAGAGGTTCAGTGCGCTCAATTATTGTTAAAATTCGTCCAAGTAAACAGTTTGCTGGAGATTTAATTGAGATCCAAATGGAAGTTGCCGCCCCCAAGGGAAGAATTTCTCAAGAGGAAGTGGTCTTTGCTCAAAATTTTTTATCAAATGCCCTCAAGCAACCAGTTAAATTACGAGTTAATGTCATTAACCTAGATGTTTTTGAATAATAGAAGTTTGATCAAGTAGGCAACTAAACTAGATGATTTAGCGTCTAATAATTTTCTACACTTGATGATGACAGCAGCTATTAGTTACGCTATCATCTAGAATTAAACTTTAAATCAATTACCTTTATAGTTAATTGATTGGGTAAAAGTAGCTAAATCAAGGGTGTTTGAGGAGATTTTTATGAAACTATCGGTTGTCATTCCCGTTTACAATGAAATTCATACGATTGACAGTGCTTTAACCAAGGTAGCACAAGCACTTCCAGGGACTCCTAAAGAAATTGTTTTGGTGGATGACGGCTCAACTGATGGTACTAGAGAATGGTTAATCCAGACTTTCGGGGAAATTAATGGACAAGGTGTCAATATTAGCCTCGATAGCAATCAAAGATTAATGGTTGAAGATGGGGAAGAAACTTACAATCGTCATTATTCTAAGACAGATGTTGCCGTTTCCGACCCTGCGAAGATAGCCATTCAAGTTATATTTCATAAACGCAATCAGGGAAAAGGGGCAGCATTGCGCACGGGGTTTAAAGCAGCGACAGGGGAAGTTATTGTCATTCAGGATGCGGACTTAGAATACGATCCCCAAGATTGGGGCAGGATGTGGCGACTGATCGAAGAAGGTTGGGCAGATGTAGTCTATGGTTCTCGTTTCT
>DLXW01000194.1:465-842 GCA_003448685.1 Cyanothece sp. UBA12306 | reverse complement strand
TAGTCTATGGTTCTCGTTTCTATGGAGAACCCCATCGGGTTTTATATTTCCATCATCTGTTAGGAAATCAAGTAATTTCTAACTTCATTAACTTGCTTTGTAATACCACCTTAACAGATATTGAAGTTTGCACTAAAATGTTCCGTCGAGACGTTTTAGATGATATGAAACTAACTTGTAATGACTTTGGTTTTGAAGTAGAATTTACAGTTAAAGTGGCTAAGTCCCGTCGTCGTTGGCGGTTATATGAAGCAGGAGTTTCCTATTACGGACGTTCCTATGCTGAAGGCAAAAAAATTAACTGGACTGATGGGGTTAAAGCCCTGTGGTATATCGTGAAATTTTGGGCAACAACTTAGAAAATATTCGAAAAAAAT
>DLXW01000194.1:0-222 GCA_003448685.1 Cyanothece sp. UBA12306 | reverse complement strand
ATAATTATTCTCAATTTTTTTCTCCTTTTTTTAAGATAAAAACGACTTATCATAATTGTTATTTTTCTCATAAATAAACAATTATCAGTGATGCTTCGGATGGCAAACAGTCCCTCAAAAGTTAATATAATTTTGCTAAAAAGTTGTTCACAAATGGCTAAAATAATCTTGATGTGTAGTCTCATAGGGGGGGATTTGGTTTGAACTACCCCAAGTTTAGAA
>DLXW01000283.1:36275-39739 GCA_003448685.1 Cyanothece sp. UBA12306 | reverse complement strand
TTAATAATATTAAGCCCCTACTGAAGTAGTTTTTGTAACGAGGATTTATGCCTCGCTCCAAAAACTTTTCGCTTGAAAAAGCCAGGTTTTAGACCCAATAATCTCGATAACCTAACCAAATTATAACGCCCAAAAGTAATAATAAAAACCCCAAAGCTACCCAAATAAAATTATTATCTTTAGTATTCATCTGACTTAAATCTTCCAAAACTAGGGAAGGTTTTTCTTGGGGTTTGTTGATAGGTTTAGCCGCCACATAGTGGGGTTTTTGTGAAGTTTCCCCTTCTGCTTCGGGAATTTTAACCATCCATTCTTCAGGACGTTTTAATTGAGGCGCTTGGAGAATATAAAGAACCCCTTGACTTTTGTGACGAATTTCGGGGTGGGGATGACCAGTCAACTGTTGACAAAGAGCGATCGCATCATCTAATCTTCCCACACCCTGATAAGCCGTTACCAACCACATTTGGACTTCTCCCCCCAAACGAGAGGAAAGATTAACCAAGTCCCTAGCTTCTTCTAGGTTTTGGACACTTAAACGGTATTGTCCCCGTTCCAGTAGTTTTTGTCCAGTTTGATACTTGAGTTGAAATTGTTCTTGTGTCTCAGGACTCATGAATATCTAATCAAAGGTCTTTGTTAGTTAATTTTAAAACATCTGATCTTATCCTAACTATTTCCTTTAAGGACATGGTTTTCCTGGACCTTGATTGATATATTCCTCAATATTAGTGTATCCATCACCATCGCAATCGAGGTTTCCATCTTGTGGATTATTTTGATTGAGTCCGTATTTTTTCTCCCAATCATCTGGTAAACCATCGCGATCTGAATCGATAGGCGGTGTTCCACTAAGTAGAGTAGGCCAACCACAAGTACTTTTATCTTTTGGATTGTCACAAGATTCCATTTCGTCGTTAATTATCTTTCCGGTTCCATTTTTCACCCCTTCTAGAATTCGTCTATCTACACTATCGCGAAATGGTCTAGTCGCCCCAGCATAATTCAAGACATCTTGATAAGCTTGAACTGGATTTTTAGTACGATTTCGGTTCATCTTAGTGGCAAAAGGATTTAACTGTTTAATATTTTTGATATCATTTGAATCTAAATATTTGGGATTAAAATAGACTAAATTCCAAGGATCTCTTGGTATTATAGGCTTTCCATGACTGGGATTGACAACAGCATTACCAGCAAAGTAGGTTTTGCTACGCGGACAATTCTCACCATAGATGATAAAGCGATTCAATGCAGGTTGTTTTCTAGAGTTAAATCCAAATTTATAATAGTTGTTGATGAAATTTAACTTGACAATGTTGCTTCCAGCTGTATTTCTCCTGTTGGCCCCGTTATACAGACAAGTCGTAACCCCTCCAGGATAGGCTCCACCTGGATTATAAACAACATTATTGCTAAAGTCTACGAGAAGTCCTTTTTGGTCATTATTGCCATCACGATCGCTGTTTAATCGATTACTTAGTTTTGGCGCACGAGCACTGGTGTGAGCATAGAGGTTATGGTGAAAGCTATACTCAGCACCTTTTGAGCCTCCAATAATCGAACCGTAACCAACTGCCCCTGCACAATGTGTTGATTTATGTAGAGGTTCGGCAATAATGTTCCACTGGACTGTAATTCTGTCGATATCTCGCCCATCTATGGAGAGTGTTTCATCATTGGACCAACTCATCGAGGAATGATCGATGATAACATCCTTACTTTTACCAAGAATCTCGAGGCTATCAGTTTCAGAAAAGGCTATTTGTGACCTATTTTTTGGATTTACACATTTTTTTAAGGCATTATCTCCAGGTCTTATACGAAGATATCTAACAATGACATGATCGGCATAAATATTTAATCCCCAGTTTCTCAAGGTAATACCCTGTCCAGGTGCAGTTTGTCCAGCGATCGTCAGGTAGGGATTTTTGACCACAAGTCGTTTATCTAAATCTATGTAACCAGCAACCCGAAATATAATGATCCTCGGACCTTTAGCTTCTATAGCTTCCCGTAGACTACCTGGTGTTGGTTTGGGGTTTTTGGGATCGCTAAAATCAAGATCCTCTAGTGTTGTCACCTCATAAACTTTACCACCACGTCCTCCGACTGACCACATGCCTGCACCTTCTGCACCAGGAAATGCGGGAATTTTTTTTGAGAGTTTCTTTTTATTATCGGTATCTGTTTTCGTAGCATTGGTTAATGAAGTTTTTACTGCTGTTTGAATATACTTTTCAGATGCAGTAATTTTGTTGTTATTATCAAACCCAAAAATAAGATCAAACCCGATTAATATTCCAATCAATAATTGATTCAACTTCTTGAAACTCCCGCTGTTAAGCTACTATCGTCACTGTCACATATTAGTCTTAATCTACCGATTTTTTTTGTATCGATAAAGGTAATCGTTTTTCTGGTATTTTCGTCTAATTCCCATCCTGTAGTTTTTAGTTTGATATTCCGCATAATGGCAACTTTATTTCAGATTTTGGATATCTTCAATTTTGCCAATAATCTTCTTTTTTACCATATCGCAATTATTGATTAAAGAAGCTGATTTTTAACTTGATTTAATCTATAATGAACATTAATGTCCCCAGAGACGTTCAGGGAGAACGTCTCTAAAATAAGAAAGTTGTTATCTTTAAGCAGCTTGTAATCGATAATTAGGATCTATCCAGCAACGGGGAAGGGGTTCACCCGAAGGGAATACAACTTCTAATTTCTTAAAACTTTCGGGATCTTGCATTTCTTCACCACAGTGAAACCTTGCCATAATGGTACTTTCACAAGGATCGTAAAGAGTATCTATGGTAATAACTTCAAGGACATCACCACTAGGTTTGTATTGTAAAAACATATGTTTATTACTCCATTATCATTCCTTGACAATTCTGGTATAACATAAATTTTTGTTGATCCCAAAAAGAAACCGATGAGGTTGTTATAAATCTTTGAAAATCTTTAGAAAATAAAACAGAAATTTTGTAGCTCTCAAAAATACTAAGATTTTGAGTCAAAAAGATTGAAAGTTTCTGTACAATTTAATCAATTTTTTTTCTTAGCAACTTTCAATCTTGGTCAACAGTCTCGACACTCTCAAGCTTTTGTCCAATTGCCCTACAATAAGAAAAGTTAACAATTAATCCTTTACGAAGCAACTATGTCAGTATTGGCAGCGATCGCCGTTTTAGCAATTTTAATTTTTGTTCACGAATTAGGCCACTTTGCCGCAGCGAGATGGCAAGGAATCAGAGTTAATCGCTTTTCTATTGGTTTTGGACCAGTTCTGGCTAAATATGATGGACCAGAAACCGAATATGCCATCCGTTGCTTTCCTTTGGGAGGTTACGTAGGATTTCCCGATGATGATCCCGATAGCGATATCCCCCTAGATGACCCCAATTTATTACGCAACCGTCCTATTTTTGATCGTGCCATTGTTATCAGTGCAGGGG
>DLXW01000283.1:27026-36062 GCA_003448685.1 Cyanothece sp. UBA12306 | reverse complement strand
AGTGCAGGGGTCATTGCTAACCTAATTTTCGCCTATTTTCTTCTAGTCGCACAAGTTGCCACCGTAGGTATCCAAGACATTCAACCTGGACTAGTGATACCAAGTATTCAACCTACCTCAGCAGCTATGGAAGCTGGAATAGAATCAGGAGACGTTATCCTCGCGGTTAATGGGGTAGAATTAGATAATTTTCCGCAAGCAACCGACTTTTTCATCGAAAAAGTGCAGAACTCACCTAATCAACCCTTGGAATTTACCGTTAGACGAGAAGAACAAACTTTTCCTCTTACCGTTACCCCAAAACCCGATGATCAAGGACAGGGAAAAATTGGAGTAGGATTGATCCCTAATATCAGACTACGCCAATCTCAAAATGTTTGGGATGCTTTTAGTTATAGTGCTGATGCTTTTCAAAACTTGGCAACTCTCACAGTTAAAGGGTTTTGGCAATTGATTAGTAATTTTGCAGAAAATGCTAAGCAGGTAGCAGGTCCAGTCAAAATCGTAGAGTATGGAGCTAGTATTGCCCAAAATAATGCAGGAAATCTCTTCCAATTTGGAGCCTTAATCAGCATTAATCTGGCTATTATTAATATTTTGCCCTTACCTGCCCTTGATGGCGGTCAATTAGCCTTTTTATTACTAGAAGGATTACGGGGGAAACCTTTACCCGATAAATTGCAAGAAGGTATTATGCAAACTGGCTTAGTCTTACTCCTAAGCTTAGGTGTGTTTTTAATTGTCCGTGATACCTTTAATTTAACTTTTTTCCAAGAGTTATTCCAACAAATTGGCTTATAATTGCGGGCAATTTTTATGAGTACAACCCGCAAGGGAACAAGTAACAAACAAAGGGCGTTAGAGGTTTTATTATTACTCAAACGCCTTTACCCTGATGCTACCTGTAGCTTGACCTACGAGAGTGTGGTACAACTTTTGGTAGCTACTATTCTCTCTGCTCAATGCACCGATGAACGGGTTAATAAAGTCACTCCTGAACTATTCTCTCGTTTTCCTGATGCTTTATCTTTAGCTAAGGCCGATCGCGAAGAATTAGAGCAATTGATTCGTTCTACAGGATTCTATCGCAATAAGGCCAAAAATATTCAAGGAGCTTGTCAGAAAATCGTTACGGAATTCAATGGTAAGGTTCCCAAACAGATGGAACAGTTACTCAGTTTGCCTGGAGTTGCCAGAAAAACGGCTAATGTGGTGCTTGCTCATGGATTTGGGATTAATCAGGGAGTGACAGTAGATACCCACGTTAAACGGCTCAGTGGACGGTTAGGATTGACCAAAGAAACCAATCCAGTGAAAATTGAACGGGATTTAATGAAGATATTACCCCAACCCGATTGGGAAAATTTCTCTATTCGCATGATTTATCATGGTCGAGCAGTTTGTAGTGCCAGAAAACCCGATTGTGGTAATTGTAGTTTAGCCCATTTGTGTCCTTCAGTTGATTTAAAAAGTTAGATGTTAGGAATTAGAAGTTAAAAGTTAACATTTATCTGAATAAATTAATATCAGCTCATTTACCCTATAATCCATGATAAATTTGATAATAAGACAGAAATCTTTTGATTGGGGACAAAAAACCTATCTAATGGGGATTATTAATTCTACCCCGGACAGTTTTAGTGATGGGGGTAAATTTAATACTTTAGAAACAGCTTTAACTCAAGCAAAAAAACTCATTAATTCAGGTGCAGATATCCTCGATATTGGCGGACAATCAACCCGTCCTGGTGCGGTAGAAATTACTCTAGAAGAAGAATTAAACCGTGTTATTCCTATTATTAAAGTTTTACGTCAAGAAACATCTATTCCTATCTCTATCGATACTACCAGAGCATCCGTTGCCCAAGCTGCTGTTGAAGCGGGTGCAGATTTAGTGAATGATATTTCTGGAGGCACTTTTGATCCCCAAATGTTTCCGGTGGTGGCAAGTTTGGATGTTCCTCTAATTTTAATGCACATTCGCGGAACTCCCCAAACCATGCAACAATTAACCGATTATGGGGATTTAATCCCAGAGATTAGTCAGTGGTTGGAAAATCAACTTAATTTAGCCATCAAAGCAGGAATTAAGCGATCGCATTTAATCATAGATCCTGGAATTGGTTTTGCTAAAACTTATCAACAGAATCTAGAATTATTGAGGCATTTAGGTGAATTTAGGCGGTTAGGATGTCCAATTCTCGTAGGAGTCTCCCGTAAGAGTTTTATTGGTCATATTTTGCAACAAAAAGACCCACAACAAAGAATTTGGGGAACCGCAGCAGCTTGTTGTAGTGCGATCGCCCAAAATGCAGATATTTTAAGGGTACATGATGTAGCACAAATGGCTGATGTCTGTCGAGTAGCTGATGCTATTTGGCGAGATCAAAGTAATTAATCTTTAAATAGATGAAGAATGGGACAAAATTTGTAGGGGATAGGAATCAGCTACTAATGCTACTGCTTGCTGCTTCAGGGAATTATTTGGTTCAAAGCAAACTGGTGGAGAACAATCATCAAAATCAATCAAGGTTTTAATTCGTTGATAAGCTTGAAAAGCGACAGTAGGGAAAAAAGAAAATTTACCAGGAAGTACACATAAATAATTACTTTGAGGATTAGATTCAATCCAATAACTATAGCGTCTTTTTTGTTCTTCCTCACTAATAAATTCTGTTTTTACACATTCATAACTAAATAGTTGACGATTATATAACTCATTTTTACCAAAATAACGCTCTGCTGAATCTAAAATAGGTTCAATATCTAATTCATCATTTCCTCCATCTATTGCATAACCAGAGTCGGCTAACATTGAATAAATAATCTTATTTTCTCCTTGCTCTCTTTGCTGAATAAAATGATTAAAATGAAATCTATTTTTAGTAGACATTCTCACAAAATTAGTATCAACTAATGCTGGATAAGCAACTACCATAGCACTACGGCTTTTCTTTAGTCTCGCGCGAACTTGTAAGTCAGATAAAAATGGGGTAAATCCTTCTCCAACAGCAAAAATAAATAACTTAGCTTTGAGGCGTTTTGGCAATCCTTTTTCGGTATGGCATAATAAACTTTTAATCCGAATTGGTCCGTAGCGATCCATGAGTAATTTATCAATAGTTACTCCTGTTTCAAAGGTAACACCTTGAGCTAGGGAACTAACAACTAAATCTCTCAAAATATTGCTAGTATTCATTGATGAATCCAAGGTTTGGATAATATCATAATTAGTCAATTTCATGCCATAAGAAGCATCAAATTGGCGACAAAGATTACGAACAGTTTCTGATGAATCTATGAGGGAACAATTTAATCCTTCATAATTTTCTATTTGGGCATAAATTGGAGCAATACAATGATTTCCATTTTTCCAATTATGTTGTTTTCCATAGGCAACTTCTAGTCGGCCTAAAACTCGATTTCGTTGAATATTAATCTGTACAGCATCGCTTTTGAGGTGGGATAATTGAATTTCTGGAGCATCGGTTTGAGGATGAATAATATAGACAGGTTGATCATTAAACCAACCCTGGGGATGGGTTTGAATTTTTGGGGTAAAAAAATCCTTTTGTTTTTCCTCTAAGTTGATGTTACATCTTCCTTTAAAATAGGAAGTATAAAGGTTAATTAAATCTTCGACTCCATTGACACAATTAATAAAAGTTTGAGCATCATCTTGACCTGAATAAAGTGCCCCTGTATGAAACCATCCTTCTAATTTACCTGAAGCTAAGTTACCTAATTGGGCAGACTTTTCTATAACTTTAATCGACAAATTACTATGACGTGCTAAAAATTCAGCGATCGCAATTCCGGCGACTCCTCCCCCGATCACAAGAACATCAACATATTCAATTTGAGACGCTTCAATTTGAGGCATAAGTTGAACAAACTAAAGATTATATTGATCAACTTAAATTATAACTTCAAATCAAATTATTAACTTGTTGAGGAGAACATTCGCTCACCTCAACAAAAGTTAGATTGATCACATCTGTTCAAAAAGTTGTCTAAAAATCAAATAAAGTCAGGATATTAAAAGCTGTTTTCTTTTAATAAAAAATCCTTAACTCAAAAGTTTTTTTTTAACCCAAACGTCTAGCTATTTCTTGAAGATCTGCTAATAGTTGGGAATTTTTACTATTACGAGACCCGTATAGTCGAGATTTGAAGACAGTAAGTATTTCGTTGAAATCTTCTGTCAGTTCTTCCTCAACTAAGGCATTTTCAGGACTGTTAACAATCATAACTTGAGTGCCGAAAATTTCGCAAAGCGTAAAAATCAAATCGGCCCCGATACGAAGTAGGCGATCAGTATGGGTTAAAATTAGCCGTTTAACTTGTTTAGAACAAATTAGCTTGATCAACCTGACTAAACCAGGGTTATGGCTATTGATACCACCACCAATATCTTTGATAACTTGAGAATCCCAATTGTTTTCGTGACAAAACCTTTGTAGGATGGTTATCTGTGATTCTAAATCTTCAGTCGATTGATGATTGCCTATTCTTGCGTAAACAATAGTTAATTTGGCACTATTCTGGGTTCCTAGCAATTCACTGACATTAAAGCGGCGATGGCCACCCGCCGTCCTAATTGCTTTAATTTTACCCTGTTGTTCCCATCGCCGAATGGTTTTAGTGCTGACGGCCAAAAGTTCAGCCGCTTCTTTAATCGAGATTAGATGGTCTTTGGTCATGATTTTTCATTCAAATATGATCATGGTTGAGAATAATTCTTAAAGTTATGGACAATGATCTCGAATAAAGATCACATCAACTTTTTACAAGTTAATCATGTTTAATTTGGTACTTCATCAGTAAAAATCTGTATTTTTTTGGTCACTTAAATGGTGTCAAGGGGAGAAAATACTATACATTTTCTCCCCTAACTTCAAAACTACCCAATCATAAAAGACTAAAATTCTGGTAAAGAATTATGGTGAAAATTTCGGAATCTATTGTTTTGAGCAAATTAATTATGATCACTACTCGTGCTACCCTTACCTAGAAGAAACATAACTAAATCAAGATGATCCCCATGAGAAAGCTATATTTTTTAGTTCCTGGAACGGGAGGAAGATTTGCCTGTGGTGGACTTTGGACCGAATTGAAAACCTTGGAACTTGCTAAACAGGTTTGTCAAGCTGAAGTTGTTACTTATCGACAACGGGAAAATAATACCCTATTCCTTGATGATCTACTCAAGAAAACCGATTTAGATGATGTGATTTTTGTGATAAGTTGGGGATTTGATGTTGCTAAACTTGCTATTAAATTAAAAAGTTACCATGTTATTTATCATGCCCATAGTGCGGGTTATGGCTTTAAATTACCTAGCAACATTCCTATTGTAACAGTTAGTCGGAATACTATGGGTTATTGGGGCCAAAAATCTCCTAATTCTTTGATTTATTATTTACCTAATCAAATTTCTGATCAGTTTACTAACTTAAATATTGAAAGGGACATTGATGTTTTAGTTCAGGCTAGAAAATCATCAGAATATTTATTAAAAGACCTAATACCTGAGTTAAAAAATCATTGTAATGTTCTACTTATTGATTCGTATGTGGAAGATTTAGCTAAACTTTTTAATCGAGCGAAAGTATATATTTATGATTCGGCACAATATTGGGCTCAGCAAAGGGTAAGCGAAGGTTTTGGACTACAACCTATGGAAGCATTGGCTTGTGGTTGTCAGGTATTTTCTAGCGTTAATGGAGGGTTATCTGATTATTTAGATCCTGGGTTTAATTGTTATAAAATTGCCGGTTATTCTAGAGAATATGATATCCAAAGAATTTTAAAAGCTATTAATACTACAGAAAAATTAACTTTGTCTAACCAACTTTTAGCAGAGTATCGTACAGAGAATATTATTAAACGCTTAGAAATTATCTTAAATGACATTAACTTGTTCTTTGATTATCAACCTCAGGATTGTCATAAAATTCCGAACTTGACACAATGGAAATTGACCCAATTATTCCTTAAAAAAGTTTGGGGAAAAATCATCAAATAAATAATTATTTGATAAATTGTTGTCAAAATTAGGATAAAAAATCTAATATAATACGATATCTCTGAAACCAGCTATTAGCTTGATTCTCCAAAGTCCAATTATATGAAGAAATATGAAGAAGTATGAAGAAAGCAACAAAGTTAACACAAACGTTTACATTAGACTGCAATAATTACATAATCAAGAAAATTCACCTAATACAAATTGGCATCTTTATAACGCAAGTAATCAAGAATTAAGAGAAGTTAGTTTAAACAGTGATTTTGAATATGTTCTCCCTAATGATGGGACTTATTTCTTGATGTTAAGGGGAGAAAGAAGCGACGAAACTGTTCCCTATAATATTCAATTTGTTCCTACCACCACAGAAATGACACATTTAACCATCAATAATGAGGTGAATATTGATTTTTGTACTAAAATGAAAGAGTGTAAAGCTCAGAATACTTTTATGAATGCGCGAAAATATCAAACAATTATCAAAGATGGTAAACTTGATTTGCCATCTCTCGACTTACCTGAAGGAACAGTAGTTGAAGCCATTTTATTGATTAAAGAACCAACGGAAATGGATGAAACTGACTATCTGCTGTCAACAGAAGCTAACCGTCAGCATCTTAAAGAAGCCATAAAATCTCTGAAAAATTCTGATAACTACATTTACGTAGATCCGACAAAACTATGAGAAAAGTCGCTTTTCTACCCCAAAGTTTTGAGGAATTTAATCAATGGGCCGTAGAAGACAAAAAAATTTATACTAAAATCGTTAACCTTATTAAAGATATTCAAAGAGAGCCTTTTTCTGGATTAGGAAAACCAGAAGCGTTAAAATATGAGTTAGCTCGATTATGGTCACGGCGAATTACCAAAGAGCATCGCCTAGTTTATCGTGTTTCTGATGAAGAGATTGTTATTATTTCGTGTAAATTTCACTATTAATTGTGATGCGATCGCCTGTAGGTTGGGTTAAGGAAACGAAACCCAACATCAACCCCTATTATCAGTAGATCACAAAGATCCTATTTTTACGACTGATAATGTGCATTCTTATTCATAATACTACATCTAATTTAAGTTTTAAACTATAATTTTAGCTTTTTTTGTGAAAATTTATCATTTTCATGCAATAATATGTTAATTTTTTGTCAATTTTGGGTAACCTATTGTTGTTAAAGGCATTTGAGTCACAATCCTCTAATCTAAATAATGAAAAATTATCTTCATCAGTGCCAACAAGTTGGTCTAATCCTAACTAGTAGTTTTGCTCTTCTCAATAGTGGGGCAGTTAATGCAAACATTCTAGTTCCTCCATCACCTTTTAAGGGACTTAATGGGATTAATTTTGATGCAGCTGGACAACTTTATGTGGGAAGTGTCGCTGAACAAACCCTATATAATATCGACATCAACACTGGTCAGTCTCAGACATTTATTGGTTCTCCCCAAGGTCAAGGAGATGATTTTATTTTTACTTCGACCGGTGAAATGCTATATACAGCAACCATCAGTGGAGAAGTAAGGAAATTCGATCCCACAACCCAAACAGTTAGCACAATTGTTTCTAATTTACCTGGTGTTAATCCCATTATCCAAAAGGATGACGGTCGTGTCTTTGTTGCTCAAAGTTTAACAACCCAAGGTAATGGATTGTATGAAATTGACCCAACAGGAGTCCAAGCGCCAAGATTTATCAGTAACAATCCAGGATTTTTGAACTCTTTTGATTTTGGCCCAGATGGATTGCTTTATAGTCCTATACAATTTGGTGGAGCAATTGTTAAAATCGATGTTGACACAGGAAATACCCTACCAGTTGCTTCAGGTTTATTGAGTCCCACTTCTGCTAAATTTAACTCTTTAGGAGAGCTATTTGCATTGGATACTGCTGCGGGTCAAGTTGTAAAAGTGGATACCAACACTGGCCAAACTGAGGTAATTGTTTCTCTTACCCCAGGTCTTGATACTATGGCATTTAGTTCTAGTGACCTGCTTTACGTCACTCATACCATAGATAGTTCAGTTTATGAAATCAATACGAACACTAAAGAGGTTCGTAACGTCATCGAAGGGAGTGGACTGACACTACCTAACGGAATTGCAGCTTTTGATAATCAACTTTATGTTGCTGATACTTATTCTTATCGGATCATTAATACGGATACTGGTGCAATAGAACAGACCATCCCTTACTTTGCTGGTCAGCCTCAATTTCCCATCAATACTTCTGTTAATAATGACCATATATTAGCAAGCAGTTGGTTTGATGGCTCGGTACAACGTCTAGATCGCAATACTAGTTCTGTCTTAAATACTTATGGCGATTTTGTTGCACCTTTTGATGCAATAGAATTAGCAGATGGTACTATTTTGGTCGCTGACTGTGGTTTAGGACAAGTAACCCATATTCTCAACGAACAAGGGGATAATCGGCAAGCAGCTGCTAGCAATTTATTTTGTCCAACAGGTCTTGCAGTGATAGATGCTAATCATGTTTTAGTAACTGAATTTCTGGCTAATCGACTTTCGATTATTAATCTTTTAACTGGGGAGGTTGAAATTATTGCCACAGATTTATCACAACCTGAAGGCGTAGCTTATCATTCTAATGGAATCGCTGTCGTAGCTGAAACTGGTAGCCAAAGTCTGAGGGCAATCGACGTTAATACTGGTAAAAGTGAGATTTTAGCCGCCAATTTGCCTATTGGCCTTACCGGTGTTGCTGGTGGCCCACCACCTTATAGTATGACGGGGGTTACGCTTTTGGATGATACTATTTACCTAGCTGGCGATCTCGATAATTCAATTCGGACATTCGAACTTTCTCCAAATATGTTTCAGAGTGTACCAGAAAAGTCTTCTCCTTGGAGTTTACTAGCTTTAGGAATTGTGGGACTTGGCTTAACTCTTAAATCTAGAATTTGGAAAAGTTAGCTAAAAAGCTAAATTTAGCTCAAAAGTATAATCAGAGAACTCTCGGTAACATTCTCCCCTACCTAAACTAGCAACTA
>DLXW01000283.1:23133-26804 GCA_003448685.1 Cyanothece sp. UBA12306 | reverse complement strand
CCTAAACTAGCAACTATTGCTTTGGGGAGGATGTCACAGTAGAGGATAGAGGATGCGCCACCCTTTAATCACATTGCCTTGCATGAGAAGAGAAATACCTTGTAATGCCTGAATTTCTTTAACATTGGGTTGCTGTTCAAGGGCAGGTTTTAAAGCAATTTCTGCGGCTTTTGGTTGCCAATTATAGAGATAAACGAAGGCTAAATAAGCGTGATGATAGGGGTTATTAGGAGCAATTTCAATCAGTTGTTTTAAAGTCGCGATCGCTTTTTGGGGATCTTCTTGTAAAATCTGAGATAATATTAACCCATAATTCCAGTCTAATTCATGTTGACCTGGATCATTATTGAGTCGATATTTCAAGGAAATTTCTGCTTGTTTAAGATAATCTTGTATGGGATCATATTGATTAATGCGATCAATATCATCAAAAATAGTATCTAATCCTTTGATTCCTTGGGATAAATTAACCGATGTTTCCCTTAAACGGGTTACTAAATCTAAGCCTAAAGAAGGAACAGGAGAAGTATTGTCATCAATGGTAATATTAACGTCAGGAACTTGAATAGGATAGGTTTTTCCTGTTTGACGATTAAGATAATCTACTTTTAATTTATAGTCGCCATTAGTAAGATTTTTGGGTGGAAACATAGCGAGATTTTCAATAACTTTGAAGCTTTGATTACCTTCTTGATTTCCATAAAGCATTCCTTGTCCAATACCGTGATCGTGTATCCAAAAATCAACTTGATTGTTGTCCTGTTTATTTTGCCAACTAATTAATAGTAAACCTGATTTTAATTCTGTCCAATTTCCTGTCCATTGGTAGGTAATGGGTATAGGAAAACCGGAAGGAACTTTTGCAGGAACAATCACTTCATTTAACTGAACTTTATTTTGAGTAGTTGATGTTTTTTGCACTCTGACTGATGGGGTTCGGCGATGATATAATTTCAATCTACTTTTATCTGCTAAATCCCAAGTTTGAATAGAGTAAAAATTAGGATCAGTTTCTAAATTTTTGGCTAAATCTAATTGAGGTTGTCTGGCAAATCCATTATCTCCGGTTTTAGTAATAAACCAATCAAAATATTCTTGATCTTGTTGAATATCTTCTGTTTTATTCCCTAATTCTCGTCCATAAACTTGAAAATTTGCTAATTGTCCGTAATAATTAAAAGTGTTATGATTGAAAAAATCTGTATTAACAATAACCCCTAGATTAGTTAGTTGATAGGGGTTAATTTCTTGAACTTTTTCGATCAATTCATCATTGGGTAGTTTAGGTTCAAGATAGGGACGAAATAAAACTCCAGGACTCAAAGCTAAGGTAATTTGATTTGTCCCAGGAATAGGAAATAAATTAGTTATCATTACTATAAAAGCTAGTCCTACTGTAATCCATCTAATAGGTTTCCATTTTCCATGCCACTGTCTTAAACCGTAGGCTAAAAATATTCCTAAAATCGGCAAGTAAGACATTATATAGCGGGTATCCTTATTGAAAATAGCTGAGCAAATTAAGTAAGAACCAATAAAATAAATGGCTAACCAACCAATACTTTGTATAGCTTTTTGTGATTCTATTTTTTCATTATTTTTAGGAAATTTACCTAGTAATTGTAATAACAAACCCACCAAAGGAACAATTAATAAAATCCAAGTTATTGCTAAGGGTAGATCTTGCCAATAATAAGTCCAAGCGGCTACAGTATTAAGAGGAGGATCTCCTTCATAGGTAGCTGGAATTGCATTAGAATTACTGATGGTACTAAATAAATAAATCCAATTGGTTCGATACCAAGGAAACCAAACAAAAGCAGATACAATAAAACTAACTAATAATTGTAATATTCTTTCCCATTTTTGTTGCCATAAATAAGTTATTGCTAGCCAGATCAAGGGAGTAAACAGAAAAAACATAATACTCTGTTTAGTCAGTAAAGCTAATCCCCAAAATAAGCCAAAAACCGCAGTAAATATCCATTGCTTGCTGCGTATTTTTTCTAATTTCCAAATTGTTAACCAGCAAAAACAAGCGACTGTTAAAGTCATTGATGGAGTATCAAGAAGAAATTGTAAACTGGTTTGATATAATCTGGGAAAAAGCATTGATATTCCTGCACCCCATAATCCAACTTGAGGACTAAAAAGTCTTTTTCCGATGAAATATACCGAGACAATTAAAATAGCATTGTAAAGTAAATTAGTTAATAAAGCTGAATCATTCCCAACGCCAAATATTTTTTGAAAAATAGCAGCAATAATATAAGTTAAAGGAGGATATTTTGAGGACAACATCCAAAAATTACGCCACCATTCCCCGTCCAAAAATTGTGGGGAAGAGTCTAAAGCATTGAGATATTGTAAAGATTTAACAAGATGGTTACTTTGATCCCAAGCTGGTGCAGAATGATCTAGGATTAACCATAATTGATCAACTAGATTACTGACTAACCAAATTAGTCCTAATATAATACCAATTTGAGTTGGGGTTAGAGATGGCTTTTTAGAGTCCATAGGGAGGGGTTAAGCTGACGACTGATATAATTGTTACAGTAGTTTCGACATTATTGCTAGTGTTAATATTTCTCTAGTCTGTTCTAATCATTTAACAAAAAATCGGCTCAAATCAAACTAACTAAATAATATAAAGATGAAAATCAACTATCTTTTGTTCCTTGTGTTACTTTTATTAACCCCTGTTTCTGTTGTAGCACAGACAAAAAATATAGATCAATCAATCGATTTAGATATTAAATTTAAACACAATAATAATTCTGTTTACTTAAAAAGAAGATATTTAATCAATCAACAAAAAAACATTAAAGACTTATCCAGTCAACAACTAGACAAAGTCGCAAAAATTATAGAAAATCATTATTTAAATAAAAAAAATATTGCCGATTTGCCTACTCAATTTACTCTACAAGAATCAATCAAAATACAAAATATTTTTCTTAGATTATTAATGCTTAAATCAGGAAAAATAATTGGTTATAAAGCAGGATTAACCAACAAAAAAATACAAACAAGGTTTAATACTAATCAACCTGTTTTAGGGAGTTTACTCGAAAAGATGCTACTCCCATCAGGAACAACTATTTCTCCTGAATTCGGTGCTATTCCCATGCTAGAAGGAGATTTAATAGTAAGAGTTAAAAACGAAGATATTAACCAGGCAAAAACTGCTGAAGAAGTTTTACAATCTTTAGATACAGTTATTCCTTTTTTGGAATTACCTGACTTAATGTATGCTAAAAATGTACAATTAAATAAGGAAATGTTAATAGCAATTAATGTAGGTGCAAGATTAGGAATTATCGGCCAAGCTATTGCTTTAGAAGCAACAAAAGAATGGTATAATAGATTAAATAATATTCAAGTCATTATTACAGATCAATCAGGTCAAAAATTAGCCAAAGGAAATAGTAAAGCTTTATTAGGAGATCCGCTAAAAGTTGTACTTTGGATCAAAAATCAACTACAATCTCAAGGTAAAAGCTTACAAAAAGGAGATTTATTATCTTTAGGAAGTATTACTCCCCTCATACCTGTTAAAGCAGGACAAACTATCTCTGCTAACTATATTGGATTAAATAAAAATAGTCAAATTCAAATATCTGTTCATTTTGATGACTAAATACAGGTTATTAACTATTAACTATTAA
>DLXW01000283.1:13397-22927 GCA_003448685.1 Cyanothece sp. UBA12306 | reverse complement strand
TAACTATTAACTATTAACTAATGAAAAATCGCAATCCTCTGGTACTGGTTCATGGAATTTACGATACTGAAGCTAAATTTAACACCATGAATCGTTATTTAACTAATTTAGGTTGGTCAGTCCATTGTATTAATCTTAAACCAAATAATGGGGATGGTCATCTCGAACATTTAGCAGAACAAGTCGCCAATTATATTAATCATACCTTTGCTTCGGAACAGCCAATTGATTTAATTGGTTTTAGTATGGGGGGACTGGTAACACGCTATTATCTACAACGTCTTAGAGGTGTGGATAAAGTACATCGCTATATTAGTATTTCTGCACCCAATAATGGCACATTCACAGCGTATGCTTTACCCCATCCTGGTATTAAGCAAATGCGTCCTAATAGCCAATTTTTGCAAGAATTAAATCAAGATATTGAAGCAACTTTAAACAAAATTAATATTACTATTGTTTGGACTCCCTATGATTTGATGATTGTTCCTGCTCATAGTTCTCAACTTAATATTGGTAAAGAGATTAAACTGCCTGTTTTAGTTCATGAATGGATGGTTAAAGATAGAAGAATCTTAGAAGTTATATCTGAGGTTTTGAGTGAATAATTCGACCAACTTAACTACAACAAAAAATGTTAGATTTGTTAGGTATTTCTTTAGTTGTTAATTGTCATATGTCTTAGAGACTCGGTTGAGAATCTAACTTGACCACCCAATGATTCAACTTCCATTCATTTCCTGCTTTAATCGCTGTAAAATCATATATCCCAGTGGTTACCAAGGATGTTATACCATGTTTCGTAGTAAATAATTGTAAATAACTCTGTCCATGTACTTGATCACTGCTTTGACTATCAAATCTGGGAGAACTCAAGACATGTCGAGGTTGAGTTTGCTGTTGCGTGAAAAACGTTTGTAGACCTGAAATATATTCTATCCACTGGGACAAATTCATAATCGTTTTGTTATTTCCCTGTCCTAACTCTATTAAAGCGGACTTGGCAAACAACGCGGAGAATTCCTCTAACTTATTTTCATTAAAAAAGTAGCCATAGCTGTACAAAAGATTAATAACAGCTAATCGGTCTGTCGCATTAAAAGAGGTACTACCAACCATAGTTTTATAGCTGTTTTCAATTGATTGTATCAAGATTTAAGTTGAGGAAGTTTAGGAACTGTGGGAAGAATTTGTACTTTATTCACCAGTCACCGCCTGGTGACTGGTGAATGGTGACTGATTTAAAGTGCAATAACTTTTAAAGAAGGTTTGTCAACTGTATTTAAGTACACTTTTTCTTTCTTTCCTTCCTGTTCTAGTTCCAGGACAAACCTGTACTTGTACACACCAGGAGGCAAGTCACTTAAAACGGTTCCAGCCCAATAATAATAGACAGGACAATAGGGATCTCGCATCATATCAGGGCCGCCATAAATTTTGAGTTCGGTCATTACCTTGGCTTCGGCAAACTCTTCTGCATCTCCGTCTTGGTCATCAAGAAAGACAAGGTTATTGATTTTGGGCATTGGCGGCCAAGTGCCATCTGGTCTTTTTTCCATATCCATAGGATAAATAATCCAGTTGATCACCTGTCCTGGTTTACAGACGGTTTGTAAATGGCCGGTTCCTTGACCTGAGCCACCAACACTATTATCCATCATGTAAATGGTGTCTTTAACATTTCTTCTTTTTACAGCTTTATGAATATCAATAACTGAGACGATATTAAGCTGTACTGAATTAAGTTGTCCTGGATTTTGCTTTTTGAGAGTTGTTCCGTTATCTGCCATGATTTTAGTCGCTGTTAGTTGAACAAATTGTGATTATTTCCTGATTTCGTGACCATTGAAAATGGCTTATACAGACTGACCCACAAGACATAAAGAGGACTCTGTGGCAATTGGTTCTGCTCGAGTGCCCACTTTAAACTTGATACTATAAGGACTAATGGTGATATCTTTTTTAACTGTGCCAACCCAATAAGAAACATCGGTTCCTTCATAAAACTCTTGTTTGGGTTCGCAGCAGTCTTTGTCGATGATGATGTCATCAATGGCTGCATAGGCCTCACATTCTAAAAAGATCACCGTCCAAACTAAGCGATCGCCTTTTTTAACCACAGTTCTCAAATTTTCAGTTCCTTGATTGGTGGAGCCATTAGCTTTATTGGTATCCATAAAATACACTTGTCCACTCAAGGAATCGTTGGCCAATGCTCCAACTACATCAATCACAGATGCAATGGTTATGGTTTTCTGTGTTGTTTGTGTTGCCATAATCTATCCTCCAATATTGTTTGCCTTAAGATTAACTACATAATGGGTAGCATTCCGATGCCGCCACCGGTGAAACCATTGACTTTCGGACCGCTAGTAATCTTGAGATAAGCATCACAAGTCATATCCACTGGAACCCAAGTCCATTCCCCTTGATCTAATGCCAGTTTATAGAGTTGAACGTGCATGGTGTAGGCATAGATTCCCGGTTTAGATGTATCTACAGAAGCCGCCCAGTACCAACCGTCTGTCACTAAATCAGGAGAACCATAGGCAGCAGGATAGATGATTTTCTTGTCTACTGCTTCTCCGGTAATGTCGGTAATAATAGGATTGAGGGAGTTGATCTCAGGTACTTGATCTTCACTAGAAACATCCACTAACTGTCCTGTAACATCCATCAGCTTTTCACCGAAAGCCCCCAGATCGCGCTTTTGGGTTTTACGTTTGCTTTTGACTTTAGTTTTCTGGCCTGTACTAGCTGTTATTTTTTTCAGTTCATTAATGATTGCTGTAACGGTGTTGAATTGATCTTTTTCAGTGTTTTCAACCCTATCGGCCAATTGCTCAAACTCACTCAATGCTCGCAGATCACTATTTTTTGATTTATCAGTTAAAAAGGATTTGGGAATGGTTGGGGGTAAAGAACCAACGCCATAGGGTAGCCAGTTTAACACCTGCTCATTGGCCTGGGAACCATCGCACCAATAGGTTCCATTCACAGCAGAAATTAAGCTATCGGTTCCTTGACCTTCAGAACCTTGCAATTTCATGTTGTCGAACAGGTAAGCATTCCCTTTTAAGGTATCGGCTTTTATAGCAGCCTCTACATCAACCATCAAGATAATTCCTAATTGTTGGCTCATAACTTTTCTTCCTTAGTTAAAGTTAGTTTTTCCTAGAGAATAATGGAGCATAAACTGTCCAAAAACACCAATCTGATTGATGTTTTTGGTTTAGCTAGGCTTTAACACACTTGAGGGAAGGTGTATCAACATACATAATGCAGTTTTTGCCTTCATACATTTGCAGTTCCAGTCTGTATCGGTACTCTACTCCAGGAATCATCCAATAGGGAACAATTCCTTCCCAAACGTTTAAGTGTAGTTTGTCACTTTCAGCGTTCATCGGATCACTTGGCGGTTCTTTGGCACCACTACCATCAAGGGGGAGAAAAGAAATGTTTCTGATGGCCACAGGAGTCTGTAAATCAAGAGCTAACATATGCCAATAAATGGTTTGTCCTGGATGACATAAGGTACAAAGATTAGGGGTTCCTTGATTAAGACTTTCCAAGGGACTGTTATCCATCATGCAGAGGTTGCCATTGCCAAGAGTTCCCCCTGAAAGGGATTCGATGACATCGACGACGCTAAATATAGTGATTTTGGATTCCACAATTTTTCTCCTAATTTGTTTGCTACAAAAAATATCACTGGTCTAAGCAAAATTGCTCAACTATTTTCTCTGTTTTTTGTATTTAATACAAACGGCAAAGTTATGCAAACAAAAAACAATTCTTATCTCAACTAACTTAGTTTTCTAAGATTTGTTTCTCAGCTCAACTGTATCACAAAACTTGATCAATAATTCACTATTTTTCTATTTTTTCTATTCAAATAAAATAAAAATACAAGTCTACTATCAACTAATTCTAGGAAAAAAGTCGACAGTCTAAAACATAGTTTTAATCAGATGAATTTAGATATTAAAATCTTTTGTTTCAGTCTCACCATAGGTTAAAATAGGGTGAGCAAGGGCAGCAGGGGAGAAGGGAGTTGCACTAAAAATTTTAATGATAGCTAATTAAGTAGCCATCGTAATCCACTCCGATGCGGTCTTTCCATTCTAGAAGAATTTCCTCGATCTGAGTATTATTTGTTTCGATGTTCATAACACAAAATACCCTTATTGAATATAATTAGTAAGCATAATTGTTAAACAATATCCCGAATGACAGGAACCTTACTTAGAGGGGTTCTATAAATTTCCTCAGACCAGGGTTGAACCAATTTTACCTCAAAACTATAGCCTGTTTTTTCAATGTAATAAGGATTCGCTTCTCCACTATTAAAGATAGACAGAGAACTGATTAAAGCTTCAATAAACAAACGTTTTACCCCTTCAGAACCGAGGGTATTTTCCATTTTGAGAAACACGTCTTTAGGTTCATCTACCGCAACAATTAAAGATAAGGTTTTATTAGTCCGATGATTAACAAACTGGGTTTCATGGGCCAATGCTTCCCAATCAAAAACTCCAATTTCCTTGAATTGGCGACATAAATGCTGATAAACTCGAGGAGCGGGAAATTGTGTATCTCCCAGATGAATCACATCCCCACTGCGACCCAAAAATTCAAATTGTTGAGTTTTTAATCCAGTTCCGTCTATGTTGGGACGACGAATTACCCTATCCCCTGATTTAAACCGCAGAAAGGGGGTTTCATGGCCATGCAGTCGTGTGACTACTAACTCTCCTTCTTCTCCCTCAGCTACCCAACGACCTTGTTCATCGACAACTTCAATCAGATGTAACCCAGGAACGGCAGCTAAATAAGTAGAGTCAGCTTTTAATTGTAACCCGATCGCCTCGTTTTGAACCGTAGCAAAATAGCTTAAAATCTCCACATTAGGATACATTTGCTTGAGTTCAACTTGTTTCCGATGTGGTAAAACCCCACTACCATACATTGCAACACGAAAGCTTTTTCTTGCTTCTTCATTCAACCCAACCCCGAGATCACTGAGTATGGCAATACCTGCTGAAATAGCCATAATCGCTTTAGGTCCTTGGTAAGACATAATGTGTTGATAGACTTCTTTCATCACAGGACCGGCACCGAGATAATTGATTCCTGGTATATTTTGTAAAACCCCACCCACCATGGTGCCACTACTCCACATTTGGAAGTCAGCTAAGGTGGTGGCAACCCATTTCGGTTCATCTGAGGCCAGGTAATCTTTGAGCATATAATTGCCAATAAAATCACCGGCTATTTTGTAAGTATCTTGTAGTTCTCGCAAAGAATAAACCATCTCGGCCGGAACTCCACTACTGGTTCCCCCACTAGCGACGATTTCAAATCCACCATAGTTTAACGGGACAACTAAACCAGGTCTATCTCCCATAAAAAAGTCACTCATGACTGTTTTATCAGAAATGGGCAATTGTTGCCATTCTTCAAAGTTATGAGGAACTCCTTTAACCCCTGATTGTTCAATTTTTTCTTGCCACAAGGGGTTAAGTTTTAAGGTATGGATCATTTGCTGCAAACGTCGCAAGACCAATGTATCTTGAAGGGAATGGTCAATTTCACTGTAAGGTTGCTCACAAAGTTTGGCACATTCGTGCATTTTCTGGGCGAATGAGGGCAATTTCACCACTTGATCGATGGATTTGGGTTGTAACTCTTCGGGGGTAATCAACTGATTAACCATTGTTTCGAGAGAATTGACAACGACTGAGGTCTGAGTCATAGTTGTTCGTTAATTTTTAGTAGAAGATAGAATGCTTGAGAAATATGCCTAGGGCGTTTTTCTTGGATTTATTTAGACGTTTTGAATGATTTCTTGTCCTATTTTTCTGATTTCGCGCAGCAAGAGTTGGAAATGATCCATCTCGATTTTATGATTCATGAAAACCACACGTAGACAGGCTTTTCCATTCACATTCACCTTAGAAATGAAAAAGGTTCCCTCTTCTTTGAGGCGGTTTCTAATCATAACCTGAAACTCAGGCCATGCTTTTTCGTCGAAGTTTGAGGGACAATAGCGAAAGCAGAGAATGTTCATTTCTGGGTCATGAACGGTCTCAAAATCTTTTTCTTGCTCAAGTATCCCATAAGCTTCTTTGGTCAACTGACATAAATATTCGAGTTTATCAGCAAATAATTTTCTGCCATAAATGCTCCATGTTACCCATAAATTCATGATTAGGGGTCGTTTGGTACATTCAAAGTTCTGTTGCGCTCTATCAAACTGAGTATAAACGTCGGGTTGTTTTTCAAAGACATAACTGGCATCTTGATGGAAGGCTCCATAACTCTTTTCTTTATTTTTGTAGAAAAGAAGGGTACAGACTCCAGGCACAAACATGGTTTTGTGAGCATCCCAGACGAAGGAATCTACTTTTTCAATACCTTTTAGTTTGTGACGTAATTGATCGCAAACGAGTAAACTAGCACCATGACAACCATCAACGTGCAGCCAGATATTTTTTTCTTGGGCAATATCAGCTAATTGCTCAATGGGGTCAAAAGCAGCCATGGTTGTGGTTCCTGTGGAGGCGACCATAGCAAACACATTTAAGCCTTTTTGGGCTGCCGCTTCGAGGGTGGGTCGTACTTTTTCGAGACAAATTTGTTTTTTCTCATTCAAGGGTAACCGAACGATCTGTTCTTCTCCAATACCTAAAATACCCGCAGCCCGAGAAATACTGTAATGAGCGTCACCCACGGCGATCGCTGGACGACCTTGCCCCTCTAGAGCAGAAAATCCTTGAGACCACAGTTGAGGAAATTTATCGTTTCTGGCCGCTAAAAGGGCGGTTAAAGTGCCTAATGAACCTCCTGATGTGGTCACCATGGCAAAAGTTCCAGGTTCCCACCCGATGAACTGGTTTAATTCATGGGCCATAATCTCCTCAACAACGTTAGGTAGCTGTGCTGCTTCGTAAAATGAGGATGGCTGATTAATGGTAGAGTTCACTAGGTCTATAATACCGGCCAAGGGAATAACACCGGAAAATTGTCGTCCCATATAGCCAGGAGAGTGGATGGCTATCCCTGTTTTCAAATATAGATCAATAATGGCTTCTAGTTTTTCTTGCTCTCCCGAACCCCAGGTTTTGTTTGGGGCGTTCATTATTTCTTTTGCTTGTTGTAAAAGCTTATAGGGGTTGATCAGTTCTATCCCCCTAATAGAGGAGTCGGCTAAATATTCTTCTAGCTTAGAGACAACAACTTCTACATTTTTACGGAATAATTGAGGATTGAAAGCGTCAAGTTGTAGTCCTGTTGTTCTATCGTCTAGTAAGTTTTCCTCAAGAAAGTTTGGTAAGACTTCTAGGGACTCAGACTGATTATGCCAAGACATTTAGCTAATCTCCTAATTAATAATTCTGACTATTGTCTGTCGATTAAATTCAAGCTTCAGCACACTTGAAGGTCAATGGATTGCAGATTGTAGATTGTAGATTGTAGATTGTAGATTGTAGATTGACTCCCTATTACGAGACAGGAGCTTGGGATAAAAGACTTGTTAGATTGTAGATTAAATGTGTGATTGTTGATTGTTGATTGTTGATTTTCCCCTGCTTAAAAGCTAGGGGTTTGTGTAATATTCCAAGAAAGCAATCTGCAATCTACATTCTCCAATCTTTGGTCAAAAACTCTTGTACGCTCAAAACTTGTGCATAGGCAACTTCTAAAGCACTGAGTATGGCACAATGGACATCTTTAGCTGGGATTAAATGATTACGAAAAACAATGTCTCTGGTGGCACAAGCATCGTGAATAACTACACATTTAAAGCCCAAATCTGCGGCTGCGCGGGTGGTAGAATCAATGCACATAGGGGTCATTGCACCACAAATGACTAATTCTTCAACTTCGATTTTTTTGAGTTCGTGCAGTAAATTAGTTTCTCTGAAGCTATTAGGATAATGTTTAGGGATTACTAATTCACCTTCGAGGGGTTTGACAATTTCATGAATTTCTGCTCCTGTTGTGCCTTCTACGAAAGGACTAGCTCCAGGCTCTGCTTTAATCAAGTGTTGTGTGTAGAATACAGGTAATTGATTGTCTCGGAAGTATTTCAACAAATGGCTTGCGTTTTGTGCAGCCAAATCCATGCCTAACAATTCCAGGTAACCATTAGGAAAATAATCCTTCTGGATATCGATCAGGATTAGTGCTGATTTCAAAGCTATTTCCTCGGTAGATAATCTAGATCAATTATGGACATTAAGGTCTATCTTACGATCAGATGGCTTCCTTTGAGGTTAACAAAATATTAAATTTATTTTAAAATAAACAAGAGTGGACTATAAGCGCTACGCGAAATTAAGAATGCACCAATGTAGAATGTAGAATCAGCTATGACTTAATTTCAAGCTTTATTTAAGTGTCCTAACCTTAACACGTAGCGCTATGATTTCTAGTCAATCAATTATGTTAACTATTAACTATTAACTAGCTAAATGTTGTTTAACAACATTAACTAAATATTCAACCCAATAATTGGCATCACTGGCATTTTCTGATTCGACCATCACGCGAATTAAAGGTTCAGTTCCCGAAGGACGAACTAAGATTCGTCCGGTATTACCCATGGCTGTTTCTGCTTGTTGAATAGCCTCCATTACAGGGGTGCATTCTTGCCAATAACGACGGCGATCGCGGTCTTCTACGCGAACATTAAGGAGAATTTGGGGATAGGTTTGGAAACTCTCATTAACCAAGGTTGCTAGAGACTCCCCAGACTGACGGACTAAAGCTGCTAAATGTAAAGCGGTTTGGACTCCATCGCCAGAAAAACTGTGATGATGACAGATAATGTGTCCTGACTGTTCACCACCGAGCATAGCGCCCGTTTCCCACATTTGGGCTTGAACATGGCGATCGCCTACTGCGGTACGCATCAATTGACCACCTAATTTTTCCCAGGCCCGTTCAAAACCCAAGTTAGCCATTACCGTCCCCACCAGGAGATTATCGGGGAGTTTTCCCTGTTCGAGAAGATTTTTACCCCACAAATAAAGAATATAATCACCATCCACCACATGACCTTGATCATCAACGGCCATCACCCGATCTGCATCTCCATCAAAAGCAAACCCTAAGTCCGCTTGATAATCTTTAATAGCCTGTTTTAGAAGATCTAAATGGGTTGATCCACAATTGACATTAATGCGATCGCCATCAGGAATATCGTGTAAACAAATAACCTCGGCTCCTAATGCTTCAAATAGTTTCGGCCCAACTTGGACTGATGCACCCCAAGCTAAATCTAAAACCACTCGCATTCCCTGTAAATCTAGATTTTGAGGGAGATTTTGCTGTAAAAATTGACAATAATTATCGACTAAATCGGGTTGATGATAGGTTTTACCCCATTCTCTATTGGGATCTAAATCGAAAGAACTTTTACCCCGTAAACCGTCTTCAATTCTTTGTGCTAGAGTTTGACTTAGTTTTGTTCCTTCGTGGTTAAAAAACTTGATTCCGTTATCTTCGGGGGGGTTATGACTAGG
>DLXW01000283.1:0-13147 GCA_003448685.1 Cyanothece sp. UBA12306 | reverse complement strand
GCTTGACTGATGCGAGTTAAATAGGCTACACAAGGAGTAGGACAAAGACCTAAATTCCAAACTTCTAACCCCGCAGAAGTTAGTCCAGCAGCCATGGCCATGGCTAACATATCGCTAGAGTTACGGGAATCTTGACCGATTATAATTGGGCCTGGGATAATTCTATTAGCTTTTAGTACCTGTCCAGCCCAAAATCCCAATTGTAGAGCAAATGGGGCTGTTAATAATTCTCCTGCTTTGCCGCGAATGCCGTCGGTTCCAAACAAAGGACCTTCGGGTAAGGGGGCTAATTGTCCCAGAAAAGCTGGGTTTATGGTGGTGTTAGCACGATTGAGACGACCGTTTCCGTTACGAGATAAGGAACTTACCATCTTTTTCACTTCCTCACATGAACACACTTAACTCTTAAAGGATATACCCTATCGATTAAATCTAGGGGCTTTCTCTATTTTGGATAAGTAAATTTAATATTTATATATTGGTTTAAACGTTCCCCGACAGCCAAATGTTCCCGATTAATTCTAAATTCTCAATTCTAAATTCTCAATTCTTCATCCCTTTGATTATGATCTCTGAAATTAACCTAAAAGATGGCATGATAGTTATGATAAGCGTCACAATTTTCTGGGGTTCGATGGCTAATCAATCCTAGATTGACATATTTTGGCTAGTCCCCTAGCCTTAACCCCCCAAAAAACAAATTGTCAAGACAAAATCAATCACTTTAAGGAGAACAATAGTGAAACGATTCATTTTACTGGCGATCGCCACAGTATTTTTCTTTTTCCAATTTCAGATTAACCCTGCTAATGCTTTAGAACTTGATGAAACAACTCGAACCATCGCTTTAGATGAAACGGGCAAAACCACCATCATAACTCAAGAACAATACGTCAATGGCAATCGTTTATTTGTCCAAGAATGTACTCAATGCCACCTCCAAGGAAAAACTAAAACTAACAATAATGTTAGTTTAGGGCTCGAGGACTTAGCTAAGGCAGAACCTCCCCGTGATAATCTCTTAGCCTTAGTAGATTATCTCAAATATCCTACTAGCTACGATGGAGAAGACGACTACACAGAATTGCACGTCAATATTATCCGTCCTGATATCTTCCCAGAATTGAAAAACTGGACCGAAGATGATGCCTATGATGTTTCAGGTTATATGTTGGTTGCACCTAACTTAGATCCCTATTGGGGTGGTTCTATCTATTTCTAATGTAGATCAAAGAACTAATTTAAGCTCAATTTTGTTAAGATCCCTCTAAATTACCTAGAGGGATTTTTGTCTGCTCAATTTAAGATAAAACAAGATGATTCTCCTCCAAATTACCCTACAACACAGAAAAACTGAAGCCCTTAAAATTGCTCAAAAATGTATTAATATCTTAAAAGATGATTTTGGCGCAACAGAGGTTATTCTATTTGGTTCCCTCAGAGGGGATAGTCCCTGGCATGAAAAATCCGATCTAGATTTGGCCGTTAAAGGACTATCTGAGGAGCAATTGTGGCAAGCTTATGGAACCATCGAAAAAATTGTACCCCATTGGCTTAAATTTGATTTAGTTTCTTTAGAAGAAGTTCCTGACTACATCCGCGATAGAATTTTAGAAACTACCCCCATGTCGGATAATCAATATTTAGCACTTCAAACTCGCCTAAATGAGGAAATGTTAGCTTTAGAAGAGAATGTTAAAACCCTCAATTCTTTATTAGATCAAGCTAAAAATATCCCTGAGATTGCTTTAAAACCAGCTTTAGCCGGATATATCACCGATTTTTATACAGGTTGTGAACGTTTGAGTGAACGGGTAGCAGTTGCTTTAGATGGGGGTTTACCCCAAGGAGAAAATTGGCATCAACAACTCTTATGTCAAATGGCTGATCCTGGAGGGAATAATCGTCCTCCATTGTGGCAAGGTTCTCTATTATTAGAATTGGACGAGTATCGCAAATTTAGGCATTTAACTCGACATAATTATCAAATTAAATTAAAGGGCGATCAAGTATTAAAATTGGCACAAAAAGTCAATTATGTGTCTGATAAAGTTCGAGAGTCAATTGGGCAATTTAATCAATGGTTAGCTAAAAAAGCCAGTCAATAAAAAATTTATGCTCCGTAATTATAACTATCAACTATCAACTATTAACTATTAACTATTAACTATTAACTAATTATGGTTCCTTTATACGATGATAATCCTACACAAATTACTCCTTTTATCACCTATGTATTGATTATAATTAATGTCTGGGTCTTCTTCCACGAAATGACTCTTGATCCTCAACAACTTAACTTATTTTTTCAGCATTATGCCATTGTTCCCAAGGAGTTAACTGCTAGTTTTAATGGATATAACATTAATCAACCAATCCCTGAATGGATGACTTTAATTACTTCCCAATTTCTCCATGGTGGCTTCCTTCATATTGCAGGTAATATGTTATTTCTCTGGATTTTTGGTAACAATATTGAAGAAGAATTAGGACATTATAAATATTTATTTTTCTATTTAACTTGTGGTGCTTTAGCCGGTTTGAGTCAATGGTTTTTTTCCCCTTATTCTTCTATTCCTTCTTTGGGAGCAAGTGGAGCGATCGCCGGAGTGATGGGAGCCTATATTATTCGCTTTCCCCAAGCTAGAATTGTGACGTTAATGCCCATTGGATTTTTTATAACTACCATAAGAATTCCGGCTGTATTCTTCCTAGGATTTTGGTTTTTACAACAGGCTTTGTATAGTTTGCTTAGTTTAAATGTTCCTTCTAATATTGGTATGGAAAGTGGTGGTATTGCTTATTGGTCCCACGCCGGAGGTTTTATATTTGGTTTTATTCTTAGTCCTTTATTAGGATTATTTTCGGATAAATCACGACGATAAGATTAATTTTAACCAACCACTTGTTCCCAGGAACGCATTTTACCAGGGTTCATTAACCCATAGGGATCAACTAATTTTTTAAAGGCTAATTGTTCAGGTTCAATCACTTTCCTTCCACCATCCTCAAGAATGAAAGTATGGGGGTTAGCAATACCTGCACCTTTTTTTTCATGATATTCAATAATTTCATTAAGCCTTGCTTCTGTGGTAAAACGAACTAATTGCAATCCTCCTGGAATAGCTTTACCATTTACTTGAAAAAATTCTAAATGGATCATAACTTCATCACCAAAATGATGATAAAAATGCTCAACATTCTCTAAAGTAAAATAAAAAGTTTGCAGATAGGTTAAGGTATGATCAATACTACGAGCATGAAGGGTTGTATGATTCCAAGTAAACTCTAATAAGCTGCTTCCGTGACTAGCTTCTTGTGGTGTTTTTAAATAAGTTACCTCTCCTTGATATTGATTAACTAAATCATCAAAAGCTTTTAAATCGTATTCAGAAACCATCAATAAAGCACCATGTTTCCCCTCCCGAAGATGCTCCTTTAAAGCATGAAAATAACGACAAATAGGAGCAGCATGAATACTCACTAGCTTTTTAACAATACCATCACTGTCACTGAGAGCTTGTCCAAATTTTGCTGCTGTCATAAAATCATCAAAAGTAACGATAATTTCTGCCCAGGGATAAGCAGGAGCTAGGGGAATTTCTAATTGGGTAATAATGCCATTAGTCCCGTAAGCGTGGTTAACTTGTTGTACTTCATCGCCGCGCAATTCTATGACACGGGGTTCATCTTCGACAGAGACAACCCGCACTGACTGAAGATTACCGCGATCGCGCAACTGTCCATAGGTAACTGATCCCATCCCCCCACTTCCTCCACCAATAAATCCGCCAATGGTTGCTGTGCGGTAGGTAGAAGGAGCCATCCTTAGTTCCCAACCAATCTCTCTTGCTTTTTTATCAAATGCAGCCATTTTAACTCCAGGTTCCACACAAGCAGTACCAGGTTCGATGGAGTAAATCTGATTCATTTTACTCATATCAAGGATAATACCGCCTTTGAGGGGGATACATTGGCCATAATTCCCTGTCCCTGCTCCTCTAACGGTGAGGGGGATTTTATACTTAACACAGGTTTGGGCAACTTGTATAACTTCTGCTTCATTACTGGGACGAACAACTAGCTCACCCCGTTTATCCTGTAATTTATCGGTTAAAATCGGGCTAAAGTGATAATAATCTAGAGAAAGTTTCGTCAGTTGAATCGGATCAGTAATTAGTTCTAGATTAGACAATTCGGATTTGATGATATCCCAAGAAGTTGTTATGGAAGTCATTTTAATAATGAATTTTTTGGAGATTTTTTACAATTAGATTAAAATTACTTTAAATAATAATTATAGCATTCTTTTACCCACTTGATCTTAAATATCCATCAAAAAAACACTTCTGACTTGATTTAGAGCCATCCTTTTAATCTATAAATAAGCATAAGGATAAATAAAAAGTGGTAAAATTTTTGATAGAAAGAGAAAACTCATAAATTTGATTCAAGGTTAACTAGAATTAATTAAAAAACGGAATTATCTATCAATTAATTGAGCAACTCGTAGTGCAGAAGTAATAGCACCTTCATGTAAACCATCGGCCAAATAAGCACCTGCATAATAGGTATTATTTTCTCCATTCGTCTGAATAATTTCTTCAACATATTCAAGGGAGTTTACCGTATATAAAGGTGTATGATGTTCCTGTACATGAAGTATCTTATCTTTATTAATTAAACTATCTAAGTTAAAAGCAAGACTATAGGGATGGGAACTAGAAACACCACAAAGTTGATTCAAATAAGCATTGTAACCCCATCCTGTGTCAGTTTGGAAAAAGTCAAATTCTGAAAATTGGTCAATTCCGTATCTTTGATAAATTGAAGTATCATCATGAATCATATTAATGGCGATATTCTTTTGCCAAGGAGAAAAGCGTTTAATTTCATCATCGGTGGGATCTGACAATAAAAATAAAACTTGATCAGGAGGTGTCGCCAAAACAATTTTATCAAATTCTTGTTTTGTTCCGTCAGCTAGTTCAATAGTCACGGAATTATTTTGTCGATCAATTTTTATAACTTCTGCTTGAAGAAAAATTTTTCCTTGAAAGCATTCTAAGATTTTTTCAATATAAGAATATACCCCACCTTTAATTCTTACCCAGTCTACAAACACATAATCTCTAAGAATGGGAATACCTAATTCTGCGGGGAAGTGATCAATTAAATTAAATGACATAGAATAGCTATACATTAATAATAATTTTAGCCAACAATTGCGAATACATTGACGTTTTAAATAGTAGGAAATAGGGTAATTCTGAAATTCTTTTTGGTTGCCAAATTTGATTTTCGCCCATAGTCCAGCAGAACGAGCATATAATGTATCTAAACGCAGATATTCAATCAACCTATTCCAACCTTCAAAATTGTTTTTGATCATCCCCCCAGACAAGAAATGACTACCATCTTTTAGAAATAAACCTGATCCTATTTTTATGGGTTCTAATTCTACGTTTAAATCCTCCATTAAATTGATAAAGTTATGGAAAACAACTGGAAATTCTAAAACTCCACACTCTAAAATTAAATCAGAATTAGAATGATTGGGAATAACATTTTTATTTAAAGTACGAATATGACCACCTAGGATATTCTGTTTTTCAAAAATGGTCAAGTAATGTCCTTTTTTTTCAAGCAAATAAGCTGTGACTACCCCACTAGCACCACCACCAATGATACAAATTTTCATTTTTTTACCTCTAGATAAAATCAATAATTAAATTAAATTATTACTATTTAAACTTTTCGATAGAATTAAATCTTTTGATAAATGTTGATACAAAATAGCCCCCGTCCAAAAGGTTGCAGCAAACCCTGGATAGCCTGAAGAAGCATTACAAAAATAGAAGTTGTTTAAGGAACTTTCATGGGTTAGACGACCCAAAGTCATTTGCTTTGGAGTCATATTAGAACCATAAGAATTACCTTGGGGACACCAACAAAATCGTTCATTGGTGGTGGGACTTCCTGTTATTTTTAAAACAATATGTTCTCTGAAATTAGGGATATAATGTTTTTCTACTATGTCAATTATAATATTTAAAATTTCTTCTTTTTTTTGCTTATATGCTTTTTTATTATTGTCTTTTAATTTTCTAAAATAATCGTAATTAGCAACGGTTAAAAACTGAATAATCTGACAGTCTTCTGGACAATCTCGAATGGCATCTGTGATTAAAGTTGGGGTAGTAATAGCAAAACTTAATTGGGAAAAATTATGTTCTTCATACATTTGAGAAAAAGCTTTATTTAAGTCTGGATGTTCGGTATGAAAAGTATTCCATTTGCCAAAACCATAGTCCCTAAGATCGAGATCTTTAACCACACAATAAGCAACATAATTAGAAGGTGAATATTGATAATTTAGTTGACGACGTACTTTTGCAGAAAACTTCTCTATACCAATTATTTTAGCTGCTTTTTGGGGGTCAATATTACAGATCACTGTCTCTCCACTAAACTGATTAATCTGCTGGGTAAGATGATCAATTGCTTTGACTCCGGTAACAGTTTTACCCTTAACAATAAACTCAGTTACTTCTTGGTTTAATAAGACTTTACCCTGTTTTTCTTCGATTACTTGTACCAAGGAATTAATCACAAATTCAAAATGTTTTGTTGGATAATAAGCACCTCTTTGATATCCAGTAAATAAAATAACCCACGCATAAAATGATAATTGTTCTGGAGGTAATAAAAAATCTGGCCACTGCAACGCCAATAAAGTTTGTGCTGCTTTAGGTAAGTTAAATTGATCAAAAACATCTTGTAGGGTTTGATTGAGGTATTTAAGAGTTGTTGTAACTCCTCGGAAGTGTTTTAATAGTTCAAAAGGAATTAGAGGAGGTGAAAGATATTTTAATCCTTGACTAACGGTGTTAACTTCTAAAATAAATTGACGAATTTGATGTTGTTTTTCAGGAAATAGTTGAGATAATTTATTAATTAAAACCTGAGAATCTGAAGGAATATCTAGGGAATAACTTGGCATTCTCATGTGATCAAATCCATCAGGATTATATCGTTCAAAGGTGACTTTTTCCGCTAAATTAAGTCTTTTTAGAACACAATTAACTGTTTCCCCTTCTCCACAGTCCCAAACATAATGAAGTTGCGCATTAAAGGTATATTTATTACCAATCTTAAAGCTATGACCAAAACCTCCTGGATGTTCATGGGCTTCTAATATTGTAACTTTTTTTCCTGCGTTAGCCATCAAGGCACCAAACACCAATGCAGACAACCCACTACCTACAATTAAATAATCTATTGTCATTGTCTTGATTTGAGAGTTGAAAAACGATAAACGTCTCCCTCCTAACTCCCATACTATCTCATAGTTTCCTGACAGTATGAATTATCTGGGAAATGTGTAAATTTTCTTAACCTAGATCTTATGAATTATAAGTCTCATTTTAAAGTTATTGTTTGCGAGTATTCCAAAGTTGTAACTCTTCTAAATTCTAAGTTCTATTGTTTTATATTGTTTTGCTTAGCTTCAATTATGGCTTGACGAAATCCTAAGACAACTAAAATATTAGAAATACTTAAAAAAGATTCAGCGCTACCATGTAACCAATCAATATTAGCTAAGGCTTCCCCATAATGTATTTTGGCATAAATTCCCGCCGGAATTGTTATACCAACAAAAATCAATAAAACATAAAAGCCAATTAAGGCTAATTTTGGGGTTTTTTTAGAACGAGTAAGAAACCATAAAAAACCTAGATAGGGGAACAAAGAAATGGCAAATAAAGTATCTTTTGACATACTAAAAATTATGAGTGATGAGTGATCAGTTGTTTATTGTTGATTAGAGATATTCGACGCGGTAGAACAACGCCAAATCCACCAAGCTGCACCACATAGGGTACAATTGCCAATAACAGTCATTGTGGCTTGTAATGTAACTAACCAGGTTAACGAGTCTAGATTATCGAAAAAGTGCCAGGTACAAGCACACATGGCACTGACTAAAGCAGGTAACATAGCTAAAGATAGCCACCTCCAGTAATAATTCTTGGTCACTTCTCCATAGGTCCAAACTAACCAGATTGCAGCAATCCACTCAATAACACTAGAGGTGTGAACTATCCAGGTGGGAATTGAAAGTACATTCATAAAATTAACTATTAACTATTAATAACTGACGGTTTGTAGTTGAGTAAATCTAAATAATAAATTCAAGCTACTTCTGCTTATTTAACATTTTTTCTAGAGATTCAATCACTTTTTTCCCTAAATTAGTTTGATCTAAACGATCAATTTCTCTAATTCCTGTCGGACTGGTAACATTAACTTCAGTTAAATAGCCACCAATAACATCAATTCCCACAAAGTATAAACCATCTTTTTGTAATTTTGGACCAATAATAGAACATATTTCTGCTTCTCGAGGAGTTATTTTGGTTTTTTCACTCTTTCCTCCAACTGCCATATTTCCTCGAAATTCTTGTCCACTAGGAATTCGATTAACTGCCCCAATTGGTTGACCATTAAGAAGAATAATACGTTTATCACCGTCTTTTGCCTCGGGGATAAAACGTTGTATCATAACAGGTTCTTGTCCATAATCTGTACTAATTTCGATGATAGAATTAAAGTTGCGATCGCCCTCTTCTAAAATTAAAATCCCTTCCCCTGCTTTTCCCCCTAATGGTTTAAGAATAGCTGTTTTTTTCTCCTCAACAAATTTCCTAATAATAGATTTATCCCTACTGACGACGGTTTCTGGCATGACCGAATAAAATTGTAGAGTATACATTTTTTCATTAGCCTCCCGTAACCCTTGGGGTGAATTAATCACTAAAGTTTTTTCAGGATTAATTAACTCTAAAATGTAGGTAGCATAAAGATAGCGAATTGTAACGGGGGGGTCTTTTCTCATAAAGACTGCATCCATGTCTTCTAAACATCTTAAAACCGTCTCAAATGTTTGATACCAATTAGGAACCGCGACCCATTTTTCTCCCTGTAATTCAACGGGAGTTAATTCAATTGGCGACAAGGAGGCCCAAGCTTTCCCTTCAATAACACTAAGTTGATGAACTTCTGTTACCCAAACTTCATGGCCTGCAGCTTGGGCTGCTTCCATGATGGCCACTGTGCTATCGTGTGCAGGATCTAACCTAGATAGGGGATCGATAATAAAAGTAAATTTCATGTGATAGGAATCATTAATTAGAGATTGGGTACCAAATATTTTCTAAATTTATCCTACAAATATTTTTGGATGATTATCTTTAATTTTTCTTGAGTTTTGGGTGGTATCTTCTCCCACGGTGTTAAACCTGCGTATTTTAAGGCATTATGGGCTTCAGATGCAGGAGGATTTTGACTTAACCGTTTTACCGTTTCTAGAATAACTTTTTGGGCGTTAATAGAGTTATGGTTTAAATTATTGATGATCATCTCCACTGTGACATGATCATGGTCGGGGTGCCAACAGTCATAATCGGTCACTAATGCTAGGGTAGCATAGGCGATTTCTGCTTCTCTAGCTAGTTTTGCTTCGGGTAAATTGGTCATACCAATGATGGATGCACCCCAACTACGATAGAGGTTAGACTCAGCAACAGTAGAAAAGGCAGGCCCTTCCATACAGACATAGGTTCCTCCTCGATGGAGGGTAGTCTCAGGTAAGTTGAGACTTTCTACCGCATCCCCTAAAATTTTGGCTAATTCATTACAAACTGGATGACCAAAACCGATATGGGCTACCATTCCCTCTCCAAAAAAAGTAGAAATGCGGTTGCGGGTGCGATCAATAAATTGATCGGGAATAATTAGATCACGGGGTTTAACTTCTTGCTTGAGGGAACCAACAGCAGAAGCAGAGATGAGATATTCTACTCCTAACTGTTTCATGCCGTGGATATTGGCCCGAAAGGGCAATTCTGAAGGGATGAGGTGATGATTTCTTCCGTGACGCGCTAGGAAAACTACAGGAGTTCCTTCGAGGGTTCCGAGAATATAAGCATCGGAGGGGGAACCAAAGGGAGTATCTAGCTGAATTTCTTGGACATCTTTGAGGGCATCCATTTGGTATAAACCACTACCGCCTAGAATACCGATTTTTGCTTGAGTCATGATTGATTTCTAAGTAAAGCCAAAGATAATCATAGCAGGGGATAGGGGACGGGAAATGGTAAAAATAGCTTAAGGTTTTAAAATTCCTCGGTAGTGATAAATATGTAGTGATGTTATCTTAATATCACCACCAAATCACCAGAATTAGCCATAAAGGTAGACTTTTCTCCATTAAATATTCTCCTTGATTTTAGACCGTAGTTGACATCATTGCCGCTAATAATTGTTCAGCACAAACTTTAAAAGGAAGGCGATGAAGATCAGATTTTGGCTGACAAGTAACCTCTGCTGCTTGACGCAATTGGGCTAAAGTAACATCAGATAATCCTAACTCTTCTAAGGTCTTGGGTAAGCCAATTTCTTCATAAAATTTCAATAATTGCTGCCGAGAGGAAACAGCCAATTGATTACCCTGGATCATCTCTTCTAAACGCAATTGGACTAAAATACCATAAGCCACTTTTTCCCCGTGTAAGGCACTATGGGCAGCCGGAATATGGGTTAATCCATTGTGGACAGCATGGGCAGCCACTGTCCGACAATTAGCACCTCCCAAACCGCCAATAACTCCAGCTAACAAGACAGAAGCATCCACTACTTCTTGCCATTGTTCACCCCCAGGAGTTTCTAAAGCAGCAACAGACTTTTGCAATAAGAGATCCCGCAATACCCTAGCCTGTTGTACTGCTGCCACGGTTAAGGTTGCGGTAGAATTTCGGCTACTTACCGACGCTTCGTACCATTTAGCGATCGCATCACCAATTCCGGCCACTAGGGTTCTTTTTGGTGCGGTTTTAACTACTTCGTAGTCAAGAATCACTAAGTCAGGACATTTTAGTAAGGGTACATCATATTGAAACGCCCCTTGATCGGAATAAATATTTGATAACGCTGTCCAAGCAGCACAGGTAGCTGCTGAAGTGGGTATGGTAATTATGGGTAACTGTTGTTGATGCGCTAACAATTTAGCTGTATCAAGGGCCTTACCACCTCCAACGCCAATAATAAAATCTCCCTGATGCCCCTTAACTGCCTTTGTGAGAGCTTCTAAAGAACTTTCTGAACAGTCAGGCGTATAGGTAGCTTGGGCTGACTGTAGCTTAAATTTGTTCAAGATGGGTTCAAGGTAAGGCCTAATCACTTTTAGGGTTTGTTCTCCTCCTACCATTACGGGACGCTGACCAAAACGGGCGATCGCACTTCCAGCTTGGGACAAAATACCTTCTCCCTTGATTACTTGACTTGGGGAGACTAACAAAGGAGTTAAAGTATTAGACAAACAAGAAGATAAGGGAGGGTTTTTTAGCTGCATCGTCAGGCTTAAAATAGTTATTGTAGTTAGGATCTATAATTTAACCTAGCAAATTCCCCAAGTTAGTTAAACCTTAAGCTAAAAATTAGATCTTTCCCCTACTGCCCCTGATCTCCCTTTTTCCTGAGTCAATTCTAAGCTGTCTCCTGCAAAGTGTTGGACTACTAGGGAATAATCAACACAGGACAAGGGGATAAATTAATCACACGGGCAGTTACGCTTTCTGAGGCGCCTTCAGTGGTTAATCCGAGTCCTCGACACCCCATAACGATTAAGTCCGCATTTATTTCATCAGCAACATCACAGATGGTAAATGAGGGCATTCCTTCTCGTTCTACCACATCGGTTTCAATTCCTTGGTTGGCAAATAAACTTTGCGCCCCTTGTAGTAATTTGGCCACAGCATCAGGGGAACCCATCACTCCTGATTTGGCAACTTCTTCTCCTTCTGGGGGCTTTTCAACCACTGATAATAAAACTAGGCGGCTGTTATAGGTTTTGACAATATTAGCCACGGTTTCGGCAGCTTCCCGAGCTTCTCGACTCTGATCGACAGGGAATAAAACGGTGTTAAACATAGCTTAATTTATCTCCTTGACACGCATTCCAAGACAATCAGCAAGATCAGCGATCGCTTGATTACTCCTTGATTATTTCCATTATCTCAGGAATCGGCTTTTGATGGTGCTTGATCTTGATTTTTGCTCAATGTTGAGCCTATCAGCATAGGTTGGGAACTCTAGGAAAAAATAACGTAATCAATCGAGATTTAGGTCAACATTGGTGTTAATCTTTTTTTTAGGATCACAAAGCAATCATAAAAGGAGATTGACCATGGCCAAAAAGAGTATAGCAAATTTGTCCTCTGCTGACGTAGCTGGAAAGCGGGTTTTAGTTCGCGTTGATTTTAATGTTCCCATTGATGGGGGTGCCATTACTGATGATACTCGTATTCGGGCAGCCTTACCCACCATTAAAGATTTAATTGAAAAAGGGGCTAAGGTTGTTCTGTGTAGCCATTTTGGTCGTCCCAAGGGTAAAGTGGTTGACAGTATGCGTCTGACCCCTGTAGCGAAACGCTTGTCTGAATTATTAGGACAAGAGGTGGTAATGTGTAATGACTGTATCGGGGACTCGGTAGCTGCTGCTATTGGTAAACTCGAAAATGGTCAAGTAGCGTTACTCGAAAATGTTCGCTTCCATGGAGGGGAAGAAGCTAATGAACCCGAATTTACGAAGCAATTAGCTGCTAATGCAGATTTATATGTTAATGATGCTTTTGGCACCGCTCACCGCGCCCATGCTTCCACCGAAGGGGTTACTCACCATCTTAGCCCCTGTGTTGCCGGTTATTTGATTGAAAAAGAACTAAAATATCTCCAAGCAGCAATTGATAATCCCCAACGTCCTTTGGCGGCTATTATCGGCGGTTCTAAGGTTTCTAGTAAAATTGGTGTCATTGAAACTCTCTTAGAAAAATGCGATAAGCTGATTATCGGCGGCGGTATGATTTTTACCTTTTATAAAGCCCGTGGTTTAAGTGTTGGTAAATCTTTAGTAGAAGACGACAAGCTGGAGTTGGCTAAATCTCTTGAAGCTAAGGCTAAAGAACAGGGTAAAACTTTTTTGTTACCTTCTGATGTTATTTTAGCTGATAATTTTGCTCCAGATGCTAATTCTAAAACCGTTAGCGTTGATAGTATTGAAGATGGCTGAGCAACCGAATCTCCTCCA
>DLXW01000232.1:352-5403 GCA_003448685.1 Cyanothece sp. UBA12306 | reverse complement strand
AAACTATGCTTCGACTGCTATATCTTATTGGACATTGGCTCGAAGAATTTGCCGATTATTTTTATGCTCCTCAAAAATATTTTTCTTTACAAAACTTTACATAATGTTAAGTTTCTGTTACAGTATTTTTGTGATTGTTAAGTATTTGTAACAAGCTTTCTGAGACAGTATTTCTGCATAATTAAGCTTTTGAACAGTTATTCTGCTCAAAATACTTCGCAGTCTTGCAATATTTACATTAAACTAGCCATTTTTTTATCTAGGTTATGAGCATAGTTCAAGAGAAGTTCCAATTCCCTTCTAAAACTGAGAATGACAACCAGTTCAATTTCTCAGATTGTGAGCAAATTATCGAATTTGACCACCCGACCAAATATCGAACCTCAGAGTGGTACACAGGACAGGGAAAAATTGCGGCCCAAGGCGATGGTCGCTCTTTTGAGATCTCTGCCAGCTATACCCTAAAAGCAGAAGTCAAAGTAGTAGAAGGCATTTTTGAGTCATCTAATCCACTCTTAGCCGATGTTTACCGCCGTCGTGGTCGTTGTGTAGCGATTGTTGATCAAACTGTCGAAGAGATTTACGGAGAGTCAATACGAGGCTATTTTCAAGCCCATGACATCCCCCTAGAATTAATGGTTTGTCGTGCTTGGGAGTCGGACAAAACCCCCGAAACCGTCCATCGGTTACTGCACTTCCTGGGGAAAGATGGTTGCGATGTTTCGCGCAACGAACCAGTTTTAGTCGTTGGAGGAGGCGTACTCAGCGATGTAGCGGGTTTAGCCTGTGCCTTACAACATCGCCGTACCCCTTACATTATGGTAGGGACAACGGTAGTCGCAGCTATTGATGCAGGGCCTTCTCCTCGTACCTGTACCAACGGTAAGCAATTCAAAAATAGTATGGGAGTCTATCATCCTCCCGTTTTGACCTTAGTAGACCGTAACTTTTTCCGCACTCTCGATATTGGTCATGTCCGCAATGGTATGGCAGAAATTATTAAAATGGCGGTAACCGATGATCCGGTTCTCTTTGAGTTACTCGAAAACTACGGTTCGCGTTTGTTAGAGACTCACTTTGCCACTCTTGGAGGGGATAGTGAACTAGCGGAGATTGCTGATGATGTGATCTATCGAGCTTTATTCTCTTATATGAAGCATGAAGGAACAAATATGTTCGAAACTTATCAGGATCGTCCCCATGCTTACGGTCACACCTGGAGTCCCCGTTTTGAACCGGCTGTTAAGTTGATGCACGGTCATGCCGTTACTATTGGTATGGCATTTGGTGCAACCTTAGCCCAACAGATGGGATGGTTAAAGACCACTGAACGCGATCGCATTATTGAGTTATGTCGTTCCTTGGGTTTATCGGTTTATCACCCGATTCTCGAAGATATTGACCTAATGCTTGAAGGTCAGAAGAATATGCGCCGTAAGCGTGGAGAAGGGGGTCTTTGGGCTCCTTTACCGACGGGAATTGGCTCGTGTGATTATGCTCAGGAAGTATCCTCAGGGGTGTTAGAAGCAGCTATTGAAACCCATAAACAACTCTGTACTGCATTTCCTAACCAAGGAAACGGTCAACAAATGTACCTTCGTGATCTCGGTCTTGAGTAGAGAAAATTCATCATGATTCAATCAGTCCAAATTCCCAATCTCCCTAGACCCGTAACACCTTTGGGTATTCTAGTTGAAAAACTATCCGAAATTGTCTCCATAGCTGAGTCTGAGTCTGTATCGGCTTCTTTGCAGACTTATATTCAACAAGCTTATGAACTCGCTGCTAAGCTTGACCCCTATCTCGAAGAATGTACAACCCCTGAATCGGAGGCTTTAGCGGCTTTAGCTCGAAAAACCGCAGATGAAGACTGGAGTAAACGCTTTTCCGATGGAGAAACGGTACGTCAGTTGGAACAAGAGATGCTCTCGGGCCATATTGAAGGACAAACCTTAAAGCTATTGGTCTATCTGACAGGGGCTAAGCGTATTTTAGAAGTGGGGATGTTTACCGGTTATTCTGCATTGGCCATGGCCGAAGCTTTGCCCGACGATGGAACCATGATCGCCTGTGAAGTTGATCAATATGTCGCAGATTTTGCCCTTAATTGCTTTCAGGAATCTCCCCACGGCAACAAAATTCAGGTAAAAGTTGGGCCTGCCTTAGATACACTCCATCAATTAGCATTGGCTGAAGATTCTTTTGATTTGGTGTTCATTGATGCCGATAAAAAGGAATATGTCGATTATTTTCAAGTCCTGTTGGATCATGAATTATTGCCATCTGGTGGCTTGATCTGTGTCGATAATACCTTGCTTCAAGGACAACCTTATTTACCTTCAGAACAACGTACTCTTAATGGAGAAGCGATCGCCCAATTTAACCAAATTGTAGCGGATGATCCGCGGGTTGAACAGGTTTTGCTACCTTTGCGCGATGGTTTAACGATTATTAGACGTAAAATAATCTACAATGATTATTGAAACTACAAGGGAAAACTCTAATCGATAGTCAATAATTAGATAATTTTTCCCTTGTTTTTTCCAATAAGTTTCTCCATTGAGATATTGTACCGTTACCAAAAAGTTAAAAAAAACAAATATTAAAAGGTGAAAAAACTATCGCAGTTCTCATACTTGTGGGGTACAGAATTGATCGCTTTGAGGCAACAGTTATCCCAAATCCGCTTATTTTAGTAGAGTAACGTTTTTTCTCCGAAGCTCTGAGACTTGATACTATACATACTATCTAAAGCAGACTTAGTATTAGACGTACCTGATGAGTTCAAAAAGCCCTAGATTAAATTTACTGCCATTTGCTAAGTTTTGCCTTTCTTACAATTAGATAGCTTTGTTACTAAATGTATTGTCTTTAAAAATTTTGCAATTAATTTATCATGAATAAACTGACTGTATTTATCAAAAATTTAGGAGTTTTAATACTACTTTTATTAACTCTACCATTTGATCTAATTGTAGCTATTTATTCCATTATCTGGAGCTGTTTTTTCTCAATCTTTGAAACAAAAAAAACAATTAACTCCCCCAAGAATATTCTAATCACAGGGGGGAAAATGACAAAATCTTTGCAAATTGCCCGTTCATTTTATCGGGATGGTCATAGAGTTTTTTTGGTAGAAACTGACAAATATTGGTTGTCAGGAAATAGGTTTTCTCGAGCAATTTCAGGTTTTTATACAATACCTGATCCCCAGAAAGATTGGGATGGTTATTGTCAAGGATTATTGAATATTGTTGATCAGAAAAATATAGATATATTCATTCCTGTATCCAGTCCAGCAGGAAGTTATTATGAATCTTTAATTAAACCACTTTTATCTAAATATTGTGAAGTATTGCATTTTGATGTAGATATTACCCAAATGTTAGATAATAAGTTTAAGTTTATCGAAAAAGCCAAAAGTTTTGGTTTATCTGTACCCAAATCATTTTTAATTACCAATCCCGAACAAATTCTCAATTTTGATTTTATAGCTGATGGGAGTCAATATATTCTTAAAAGTATTCCCTATGATTCGGTAAGGCGTTTAGACTTGACAAAATTACCCATGAATTCAACGTCAGAAATGGAGAAATTTGTCAATAGTTTGCCAATTAGTGCAGAAAAAACGTGGATTATGCAAGAGTTTGTTAAAGGTAAAGAATATTGTACCCATAGCACCGTGAGAAAGGGAAAAATACGACTCTATTGCTGTTGTGAATCCTCAGAATTTCAAGTTAATTATCAACACGTTGAACAACCTAAAATTTATGATTGGGTAGAAAAATTTGCCAGAGAATTAAAGATTAGTGGACAAATTTCATTTGACTTTATTGAAACAGCAGATGGTAGAGTTTATCCCATTGAGTGTAATCCAAGAACTCATTCAGCCATTACAACTTTTCATGATCATCCAGGGGTAGCAGATGCTTATTTAAAAGATAGTGATTCGGAAAATGAACCCCCACTAATTCCCTTGCCAAATAGTCAACCAACTTATTGGACTTACCACGAACTATGGCGACTAACAAGTATCAGATCTTGGGGACAATTAACAGCTTGGATTAAAAGAATTACAGAAGGAACAGATGGAATTTTTCAAGTGAATGATCCCCTTCCTTTTTTAATGGTGCATCACTGGCAAATCCCCTTGCTTTTGTTAGAGAATATGCGAAAATTAAAAGGCTGGTTAAGAATCGATTTTAACATTGGAAAACTGGTTGAATTAGGAGGAGATTGAATGAAGTCTCTAAGTCAGAAGTCATGAAGTTAACAATTAGCAGGACAATGCAAACAAAGTCCAGCCAGTTCACACGCCCCGGTTAACGGCGAGATGAATCGCGGGCAGGATTTGTGATACAATGAGCTAGCTAGGTGAAAATCCTGTAGTTGTGAAAACTAAGCAACAATTGGGGTAAGTAGCAAGCGCAAGTATCTTAAATACCGCCGGGCAGACGGNNGAATGAAGTCTCTAAGTCAGAAATTAACATTTAATGCTCTCTCCTGCTATAAATAATCTTCACCAAAAAAGGGGTAAAAAAAGTCAGAGTAAAAAAATCTGGTATTTTTATATTAAAAATATGGATAAAAAAATTTGGATTGCTATTACATTTATTGCCTTTTTACTATTATTTACAGTAGTGGGTATTTACTCTGCAACCAAAAAACAAAACACAACGACAGATTATCTACTAGCCAGTAGAAATGTTAACCCTTGGCTAACCGCCCTGTCTGCAATGTCAACTGGTCAGAGTGGTTACCTATTTATCGGTGTAATTGGATTTACCTACAAGGTTGGTTTTGCTTCAATTTGGATACCGCTTGCTTGGGCGATCGGAGATTATATTGCTTGGTGTTTGATTTTCAAAAGATTAAGATTAGTTTCTCAGGAAACGGAGTCTGAAACAGTCTCAGCCTTTTTGGGACAAAAAAATAAGGGAGGATACCTAATTACGGTAATTTCAGCCCTAATTACTATTTTACCGTGGGGATTTGGCTTTTACTTATTAGGATGGGTTGTGGCGGGATTTGGCGTAGTTGGTCAACCTCAT
>DLXW01000232.1:0-174 GCA_003448685.1 Cyanothece sp. UBA12306 | reverse complement strand
GGCGTAGTTGGTCAACCTCATATCTTAGTCCGAGGAATGGCGATTAACTCAGCAGATAACATCGCTTTAGCCCGCAATATCAAATTTTTTTGCGGCCAAATGACTGTAGTTGAAATTAATCCACCCCCTTCCCATTAATTAAGCTGTTGTGAATTTAAACTGGGTATTTAAGTT
>DLXW01000106.1:6745-25190 GCA_003448685.1 Cyanothece sp. UBA12306 | reverse complement strand
TACGGCGCGTGAGGATGTCAATTTGTTTAACTAACGATTAACCCTTTTGGCATACTCCCGTCGGTTACATTTTTTTCCATGTCAAGATCAAGATTGGATTCTTCTTTTTTAACCTTACAATTTATTCAAGTTTGATGTTATTCAAGGCTTATTAATAATCTCAAACACAACCAGTATACATCAATAACAGCTTGTAAGATCCCAAAAACGAGACTCGATAACTCAATCGCTGATAAATGTTGAATGTTGATTGATTTTAGCATGAGCAATTTTTAGCTTAAAAAACCCGCCTAATCCGGCCATAACTAAGAAAAATCCTAGAGTTATTGGTTGAGGAATCCCAGCAGAAATGGCGGAATCTTGGATCTCTACAGCCTTATTAGAACTCGAAATTAGAGAACTTTGTTCAATTAATTGGGTTGAACTCATGGCTAAATCATGGTTATTGCCAATTTTTTCAAGATTAGGATAGATCTTTGATGCTAAGACTGATTGATTACCCGAAGCTAAAATCATACTTGCTGAGATAGCAGTTACTGTTAAATTTTTCAGTATGTTCATTTTTGTTAAGTTTTTCAAAGAGATGTTTGCCCGAATTTTAGACAAGAGTTCTGATAATGCTTTGATTCTTTATATATATTTTATATTCTCAGATTAATCGCCTTGATTTTGTGTATCCAAAGTTACTGAAACTCCCGTCTTGCCATTAAGCCTACCATTAAAATAACTATTAATCAAGTCCCTAATAATTATGAAATTATAAAAGATGACTTACTTTAGTTTTACAAAAAGTAATAGTTAGTATCAAATCTTAACTATTCCCTGTTGCTTAAAGTTTTCTTGATCATGATCAATATGATATTTTCTTTTGATTTGTTCTGTTTCTATTGCCTCAAATAAGGCTTGGAAATTTCCCTCTCCGAATCCTTTTGCTTGATTACGTCTTTCGATAAATTCAAAAAAGAAAGTAGGCTGATCAAAAATTGGTTTGGTGAAGATTTGCATCAAGATTAATTGAGGCTCATATTGTGGCCAACAAACTAAAATTTGTTCGGTTTGAATTTTCTCCCATTCGAGTTGACTAAAAATTTCAACTTTTAGCTTTTTAGCCGACTGTTTTAGTTTTTGATAATAGGTTAAAGGAATGGGAAGAAACTGTAAACCATGTTGACGCATTTGAGCAACTGTTTGCAAAATATTAGTTGTTTGTAACCCAATATGTTGTATTCCCGAACCATTATTCTTCTCTAAGAATTCCTGGATTTGAGAATTGTTTGAACTAGGTTGATTAATATTGAACTGTATTTTTTTTGAAGCATCTATTAAAGCTTCACTCGATAAACCTGAACGCTTAGTCTCAATCTTAAAACTCTGATTAGTTTGCAAGCCAAATAAAGTTTTATACCAGTTTACTGCCAAATAAAATTGATTTTTAGGAACATTTAAAACTACATGATCTATACCAACAATATTAGTTTTAGGGATCATTTTTGAGTAACTAAAAATTCGAGAACTACTTTGATCTATTAAGGTGTGATTAAGGGAACCCCAACCTCTGATTTTAGCTGATTTAACTTGACCATTAGTCAATTGAGCTATTATAGTAGGTTGCAGTATCTGCTGATTAGTACATTTTGCTTTTTCAAGAAAAGATGACAGATTTTCAATTCGAAAAGCGATATCAGCAACTCCAGGGGGATGAGATTTCAAATAACGAGCAACTGGACTAGAAAAACTAAGGGGCGAAGAAATAATAAAGTTTACGTGATTATTAGTCACCATCTCGGTATGAGTCTGATGATTGATTTGATGGCTGATTGATTGAAAGCCCATTTTCTCAATCAACCAATCTCTTTGTCGTGCTGCATCTTCAACGTAAAAATGAATATGATCGATTTCCATGACACCCATTATTAACGAAGTCACCAAGTCTGAAGTCACCAAGTCTCTACATAGTATTTGTTAAGAGGATTTATGCCTCGTTTCAAAAACTTTTCGCGGCTCAACGAAGACTTCACCTAACACCTTGAACAAGCCAGTTTTTAGACCATATTATTGCGATAATCAGGTAAATAGTTACTGTTTTTATAGATTGTAACTTGTTTGAAAGTTTATAGGTAGTCATTGACAGATTACTCGGACAAATTAGCAAGTTAGCGATAATAAAAATCAAAATCTTTTAAGGCTAATAAACGCTCTTTATTGAGTCGATAATGATAACCAATTCTTCGTTGTAATTGCTCCCAAAAACTTCTTTTTACTGAATGGGAAGCATCAAGATGTTTCGTCAATTGATAAAGAGTTTTCCAACTAGAATTGGTGGAAACTTCCCACCCTATTTTAGCTGCTGCTAATCCCATTAAATTTCCTTGTCCACTATAAATACCTTTAAGTTCAGCATAAGTTGCAATTAACCCCCAGAGTTTAATAAATTCCTTTTCTTTCCCTCCATCTTGAGCAACTATTAATAAAGATTCTCCTATCCATTGGGATTTCTCTAGGGGAATGTCTAGCTTTTCGGCGATTTTACGAATATTTTCGAACCTATCAGGTCGATATTTAGAAATATGTTCAATAAGATTCTCATGAATCCCCGTAACACCAGGAGGAGCATCAAGATCATCAGGTAATTCGCCGAGGATTTTAGTATCAGCATCAATATGAATAGCAACAGGAAAGTCAGCTAAAGCCTGTTCAAATATAAATCGCCTATCATTATAACAGTGTTGAATTCCACGCCGATGATATCTAAAAGCAACTACATTTTTTTGTTGGGAAAAATCCCTAAGATTATCTGTTAGGATATAAAATGATGTTCCTGGAGAATAACTAGCTAAATCTTGAGCTAGATTTTTAGCCATCAATCGATAACGATAGCCAATAGCTAAAGTACAAAAGCAGAATTTTTTTTTTGTCTTGATTGCTGGATTGATTGTCATTAGTTTGCTTCCCCCTTGTTTTAGACTCCAAGACCTGAGTCAATATTGACTTTGACTAATCATTTAGCATTACTATAACAAACTTGTTTACGAAATGAAACGGCGATTTTGTTGTTATTATCTTAGTTTATAGTTAATTTTGCCAAAAGGCCAAACTACTGCTCAATGATAAATTCTGATTTAACAATCTCTAATTTACTCAGTGCGAACCATTTATCCAAAAGTTTTGGCGGACTAAGAGCCGTTAATCATGCCCAGATTAAAGTCCAAACTGGTACTATTACCGGTTTAATTGGCCCTAATGGTGCGGGGAAAACTACCCTATTTAACCTGCTCTCCAATTTTATTCATCCTGACGAAGGGGAAGTAATTTTTGATGGTCAACCTATTCACCCTTTATCACCCCATGAGATTGCCTTACAAGGCTGTGTTCGGACTTTTCAAGTAGCGAGAGTGCTGTCCCGACTTACCGTACTTGAAAATATGTTATTGGGTACTCAAAAACAAACAGGAGAAAATTTAATGCAAGTTTGGTTCAAGCAAAGTCAAATTAGGACAGAAGAACGAGAAAATAAGGAAAGAGCGCTGTCAATTCTCGAATCAGTAGGTTTAGCTCCTAAAGCTTATGATTATGCTGGAGCTTTGTCAGGAGGTCAGCGTAAGCTATTGGAAATTGCCCGAGCTTTGATGACTCGTCCCAAACTCATTTTACTCGATGAACCTGCCGCAGGGGTCAATCCCACTTTGATTGGACAAATTTGTGAGCATATTGTTACTTGGAATAAGCAGGGAATTTCTTTTTTGATTATTGAACACAATATGGATGTAATTATGTCATTATGTAGCCACATTTGGGTATTAGCAGAAGGGACTAATTTAGCCAATGGAACTCCCCAAGAAATTCAAAATAATCCCCTGGTTCTTGAAGCTTATTTGGGAGACTAATTAGAAAGTTAACCAAAAAATATAGCGTTTTTCACTTTGATGGGGTACACTTTGATTTTTTGCCGACTGCCGAGTGCCGAATGATGGATTCCCCACAATTAAACCCAAATTGATAATTGTTCGATAGACTAATAGCCAGATATTAAATTACGAAGGAAAATCAAAGAATGTTTAACAAACTGATTTTGAGCGGATTGGCCACAATTTTTCCCCTAATGTCCGGAGCTAATGCTATTCCAGTCTCTAATCACAGTCACTCTCTCGTCGCTCAAGCTCAGTCCACTAATGTTAGTGACCAAGAATTAGAAAAATTTGCCAAAATTATCCTGGAACAAGCCAAATTGGCCAAAAAAACCCAAGATATGATGGTCACGGTTCTGCAACGGGAAGGATTAACCCAAAAACGTTTTAGAGAAATTGCTAAGCAACAAAGTAATTCCAATTCTCAGGCAGCTGAAGGGGTTACATCTGAAGAAATGCAACAATATAAGCAAGCTTTACCAAAAATTAAGTCAATTACCGAAACTTACAAAGAGAAGTTACAGGCAATGGTAAAGTCTGAAGGCTTTAGTGTAAAGCGATTTAATGAAATTGCCATCGCAGTAGAAGACGATAAATCTCTCCAAACCAAAATTACCAAAATGTTGGGTCTTCCTCAATAAAATTAATTTTCAAGGACAAACTCTATAATTTGTTCTTGAACAAAATCGTTTCCCTAACCCCATCTAAAATCTTTGATTTAGATGGGGTGTGTTCAAAATATTATCTTGAAATGTCGAGGTGAAGACCCCCGCTATAACGCGGTAGCGTTTAACGGTGGGAGTGTCAATTAGCAGCTAACCCTTCTCCCATATAATTTCCCCACAAAGCTGCCGCTTGTCCACTACTACCTTTAGTGGGAGCATTATTATCATTACCTAACCACACTCCTGTCACCACTTTACGACTAGGGACATATCCCATAAACCAAAGATCGACTGCTTTATCAGTAGTTCCCGTTTTTCCCACTTCTCCAAGTCCAATACTAGCTGCTCTTCCAGTTCCGCTTTTAATCACTCCTCGCAATAAATTGGTCAGAGTTTGGGCTAATTGGGGAGAAATAGCTTGTTTAGTATTATTTTTATCTTCTTTGAAATCGTAAATCACTCGACAAGTCTGTGGGTTATTAACATCAGAACAGTCTCCTCCATCGAGGATACGACGAATAGCATGGGGACGGTTCCATACCCCTTGATTAGCAAAGGTAGCATAGGCTCCAGCCATTTCCAAGACGGTAACTTCACTTTGTCCTAAAATCAAGCCTGGCGATCGCGTTAACTCCGATTCTACGCCTAACTTTTTGGCCATCTCGATGACTCGATTTAATCCTGCATCCTGGGCGATCCTGAGGGCGATAGCATTTTCAGACTGGGCTAAACCCCGATACATATCCACTGCCCCTCCACTACGTTCACAGGGTTTATATCTTTGTCCCATCCAAAAAACTCCCCTACAGGAGTAAACTTTACCTGGAGATATTCCTTTTTCAATAGCTGCTGCATAAGCAAACACCTTAAAAGTTGATCCAGGTTGGCGTTTAGCTTGGGTAACACGATTAAATTGGCTTTGTTTATAATCTACTCCCCCAACTAAGGCTAAAATTTCCCCCGTTTGACTATCTAATGTCACCATTGCTCCTTGGTCAAAACCGTAGGTTTTTCCAGCAGTTTTAACCTTATTTTTGAGTTCTTTCTCGGCTTTAGTTTGTAGTGTAGGATCTAATCCCGTTTCTACAATAAAATTGCCTTCTTTAGCCACCTCATTTCCTAATAAGCTTCGTAATTCTTGAAAAACGTAACCATAGAAATAGGGAGCTATACTATTGGATAGGGCTTTAGTCGCTTTGGGACTAATTTCAATCCGCGATCGCCTAGCTCGAGCAGCTTCTTCGAGGGTAATCATTTTCAAGGCTGCCATGCGAGTTATCACACGGTTGCGTAGTTGCACAGAGGTATCGTAATTTTGAACTGGATTATAAAGATTGGGTGCAGGTAACATAGCTACTAAGGTAGCTGCTTCAGCTAAGGTTACATCCCTGGCCGACTTTTCAAAATAGAATTGGGCGGCATCTTCAAAGCCATAATTGCCTACTCCTAGATAGACTTGGTTAAGATAGGTGGTGAGAATCTTATTTTTGCTATAAACGGCCTCTAATTTTAGGGCAACAATCATCTCCCGTAACTTGCGTCCAGCGGTATTTTCCCGCCCCACTTCTGGGAATAAACTACGGGCCAACTGTTGGGTAAGGGTACTGGCCCCTTGACGAATCCCTTCATTTTGGGAATTAATTACTAAAGCTCTAATAATTCCGTAGGGATCAACCCCAAAATGCCAATAAAACCGGCTATCTTCGGAAGCCATTAGGGCTTTGGGTAAATAGGAGGAAAAGTCTCTTAAATCGTTAATTTCTTGGTGGGTCTGTTTACTAATAGGGTTGAGGGAAGTTTTGTTATCCCTAGCATAAATAACAACTGGTCCATTAACTCCTGATGGTAAGGGATAAACACTATATTTACGACTTTCCCAGATGATAGCGCAGGTTAAAAGGGTTGAGAGTCCGATCATCCCGTAGAAGCTATAGGAAATGACTTTTTGCCAAACAGGAGGGGGGTTATGATAGGTTAATTTAGCGGTTTTGGCTAATTCTGGTGGACCAAGGGTAATGACATCGCCGTGACGCAGAGATAGACTTTTGAGTCGTCGTCTATTGAGGTAAATTCCGTTGGTGGAGTGTTCGTCTTTGAGGATGAAGCGGTGGGGGTTTTTCTTGTCTCTGTGCAAGGAACAATGAACTTGACTGACAACCGCATTGACAATGGTAATATCGCAGGATCTTGAACTACGCCCTAAAATATAGCGATCGCCGATTAATGAGTAAATTTGGGGACGCTTTTCTTCTCCATCTTGTATCCATAATTCGGGGACTTTTACCCCTTGTTTGAGATTTGAGGTATTAAGTTTACCTTTCGCTAGCTTTTGAACTGCTTGGGTAACCAATTGACTGAGATTTTGTTTGGGAGGGGATGGAGGTTTTTGGGTCATAGCTTCGGAGGATATGATGACTTATTTTAGCTTATGATTGATCTGAGTCCATCTTGATCTCGGTTTACTTAACGCACTCAGAAGTCAGCACTTCTTGCCTTTGAGGCAACATTTAAAAAATTTCAACTTTTTCGTCAAAACTAGAATTTTTGTGTTTTATATAATAATTTTCTGGATTTTAACCAATGAAACAACTTTTAAGATCGATTATCTTAGTTAGTTCTTTATTCACTGTTAATCAACCTGTTGTCAGTCAACCTAATTTTAAACAAGAGGTTCTATCTGCTCATAATAAGTATCGTCAAGAGGTTGATGTTCCGTCTTTAAAATGGTCTGATAGATTAGCAAATCAGGCTCAACAATGGGCAGATTATTTAGCTTCTTTAGGAGGAAATCAATTGCAACATGATCCTAATTTAAGTGGACAAGGAGAAAATCTTTGGTTAGGCCCTTCGAACCGATTAAGCTATACTCAAATGGTTGACCGTTGGGGACGAGAAAAGCAGTATTTTATCCCTGGACTATTTAACCCTAATAAGATTAGTTCTACTGGCAATTGGAGTGATGTTGGTCACTATACTCAAATAATTTGGAAAAATACCACTAAGTTAGGCTGTGCTATTTCTAAAACCGAGAAAAATGACATTTTAATCTGCCGATATAGTCCCCAAGGTAATATTATTGGTCAACCAGTTTATTAACCAAAATTGCACCTTTAAAAATTAATTAATAAATATTTAATAGTTTTCAAGTATATAGAGATTAGCTAGATTATCTAAACTGGTAGCAATATCTTGATGATCACTTATCCAGATTCGTTGTTTCATAGCTAATGCTTCTAGATATAAAGGTTCTGCTGCTTCATAACGTCCTTGAAAAGAGTAAAGATTAGCTAAATTATCTAAACTGATAGCAATATCTTGATGATCACTCTCTAAGACCATTTTATTATAGTCTAAAGGCTGTTCAGGTGCTTCTTCGATTATAGCGACAGTATCAGGAGATTGTTCCCTAAGAATGCTAACAAAATGTTTTGTCTGTTCCCAAATAGTATCCCCTAGATTTTGTCCAGTTTTTTCTAATGCTTTGGTAGCGATAACAGAAGCAAGAGCGATCGCAGATGTTGTTAATGGTTCCATCAGCAATTTTATTGAATATCATTCTAGAATCATAACACAGTTCACATTATCTTATCTCCATTAAATACTATAAAGTAAATTGAAAATTATTAACTAACATTCCTGGTACTAAACTACCCCCTATTTTACGGTTTCTATAGGTACTGGTTTCAGGTATAAACTCTGAGAAATTGGTTAAATTTTTCAGATTTTCTCCCCAAAAGTTATAGAGACTTTCATCAAATCTTAGGTCTTTAATAGGGGCAACTATTTCGCCATTTTCGACCCAAAAGCAAGCGTAGCGAGTCATTCCCGTAATTCTTCCCCCTGGGCGATCGCTCCAATTCAAATAATGAAGATTGGATAAATATAATCCTCTATCTAATGTTTTGAGAATGTCTTCGTTTGCCAAGTTTCCTGTCCCTAATTCAGGAGATCTTAAAGACTCAGAATAATTTGCACCATTAGCTTCAATTTTATATTCAGCAGCAGTTCTAGAATTAATTAAAGTATTAACTAATTTTCCTTCAGTAATTAGGGGGAGAATATCAGGGGCAATTTCGCCAAATTCATTAAATTTAGGAACGGTTCCTCGACTAAAATTCTCTTGAATATTGAGCTTAGGAGAGAGTGTTTTACCTTCTTTTAACTTCATTAAAGCACTTCCCCCCTGACGTAAAGATGACTCACTAATTGCACCCCAGGAAAGCATACCAAGAAGATTAGCAGTAGCAGCAGGTGCAAAATAGGTACGATAACCTCCAGGTTGGATCTCTTTGGGAGATTTATTAAGGACTAAAAGTTGATTTTGAGAAGACTTTATTTGATTTTCGTATTGTTGAAAATTCCATTCTTGACCAGATAAAACACCTTTAACTGCTTTTTCTGAAGGAGTAATTAAAGAGTAGTCTAAACAAAAAGAATCTGTAGCAAACCAATGATTTTGTCCTGCGGAATTAGCGTTACCCCGAATTACTTGACCAGCAGTATAAATTCCTGTCATATCTAGCTCCTGTATCCCAGATATTATAGTTTGTACTACCATCTCTGGTGCTAATAAATTACCTGGATATACTTCTCTTGTTGTTCCTTTATTTTCTGGTAATACTAGATGGGGATCTTCAGGAATTTGGTGTATTTCTTGACGTAAATAATCAAGACTTTCTAATGCTATTTCTTGATCTATTATGAAATTTCCAGTAAAAGGAAAAGCAACAAAAGCAGTACGCTGATTAGCAATTAAACTCAGTTTAATATTTCCATCAGCTACCAGTCCCGTTTGTCGAACTCTTGCTCCATTAAATCGCACAAATTGAGTATTTTCACCACTTAATTCTAGGGAAATATGCTCACCGCTTTTTAATTTATTAATTAAAAAATCAGACAACTGATTAAAACTAGATTCTAACTGTTCTAGGCGATCTAAATTCATGCAACACCTCCAAAAACTTCAATATTATCGAACACACAAATAGGAGAAGAATGTCCAACTCGAATTATTTGATTTGGTTCTCCTTTGCCACAAAAGGGACTGCCATATATCTTGACTGTTTCCCCATCTCCTACCTGCGATAATCCTCCCCAAAATTGATTAGTAATACCACGATAATTAGGATTTTTTAATGTCTTAGTTAATCGTCCATTTTCTATTAGTTTAGCATATTCACAACCAAACTGAAATTTATTGCGATAATCATCAATAGACCAAGAACGATTTGTTTCCATATAAACTCCGTATTCAATGTCAGAAATCATCTGTTCAAAGCTAGAATTTCCAGGTTCAAGATTAATATTAGCCATACGATCAATGGGCGCGCGATTCCAAGAAGAAGCACGAAAATTAGCTACTCCAGGAATATTTGCCCTGCTTTGACTTTCTAAACTTCCTAAACCTCTTAATAGGATTCCATCTTTAATTAAATATTCACGACTAGCTACTAAACCCCCATCATCAAAAGCATAGCTAGCAAATTGTCCTGATACTGAAGGGTCAAAAGTAACATTCATTAAAGGCGATCCGTAGGTCAAATTTCCAAAGTCTGACAATTTAACAAAACTTGATCCAGCATAGTTACGTTCATCTCCTAAAATGCGATCAATTTCTAAGGGATGGCCGATACTTTCATGAATTTGTAACATCATTTGATCGGGAGCCAATACCAATTGAGTTGTGGTAGTAGGACAATCAGGTGCTGTTAGTAATTCTACTGCTTGTTCTCCAATATTTTTTGCCCTACTTAAAGCACTTTCCAACTCCAGTAATTCTGTTCCTCCTTGATAACAACGACCGCTCATTCCATTATCGGTTCGAGTTTGAATAATATTACCTTCTTGGGCAGTTGCTGTATAATTGCTGGTGATAAAAAGAAATTTTTGATAAATATCAGAACCGTTACTGCTAATTAATTGGACTTCGGTTTCAGTAATTTGTACTAAGGCACTGGTTTTGACAATTTTGTCGGAAACTTTAAGAATTTCACAAACCTTAAAAAGGAGATCATTAATATCTTGGGTACTTAATGAATTTAGGGGTTTTAAGTAGGGTGAGTGGTAATGACCAACTGCTTTTGGTCTTTGGTCAATGCTGAAAGGATGAATACCCCAATTAGCGGCACTTATAGCTTGTTTGTATGCTGCTTCAGCAGCTTTTTGGATACTTTTTTCTGTAAGATAATTAGTGGCACTATAACCAAATTGTCCTTGAACTAGGACTTCTACCATAATTCCTTTGGTTTTAGTTCTACCATTGCTTTGTGGTTGACCGTCTCTCATGGAATGGGTTGTATTAGTTTCTGTAACTTGACGTAATCCGATCCAATCTGCGGTTAAATCAATATTATTGAGGATAGTTTGAAGATTGATTTGCATTTGTTACCTTTGATAATCATTATATTGTAAGCGATCGCCTACGATTATCATTAATTGTAATACTTCTGAGAAATTTGGCAATGTCACATTAGATTAGCCAATCATAATAATCTATTTTTGTTTTTTTTGTTAATTAAAAAGGCAACAAAAATTGCTCTTAAAGATCGTTCCTTTATTTTCTTTGATTTTTACAGATAGAAAAAGAAGAATTTTAAAAAAATATTTTGAGAACAATCAGTATTTTATTCAGTAGAAAAATCAGATAATATATCATGATGTCATCATTTAAGTGTCTGATTAATCATCCAATTGGGTGAAGATAATAAAGTAAATATATAGCTATAATTTAGTTTATGTTGGTTCTTAATCTACCATTTTTTGGAGATCATTCCGATGGCACAAAATTTAGTTTGTAAATTGTTTAGTTGTGGCTTAATTGTTAGTTCAGTTTCCTTAATTATATTGCCAGTAAGAGCTCAAATCATTGAACTTGGAGATAATATTAGAATTAATACTTCTAATGATCGTTATCGTCGTTCGAGAACAAATGTTAGAATTTCGGGAGACAATGGTCGCTTAAATGTCGGATTAGAAGAACAACGCAGACCACAAACAAGAATAAGAATATTTGATCGTAATGGTTCTCCCTCTCTTGATATTCGAGAAGAACGTCCTGCTCCTGAAGAAAGAGTACGATTATCTCTTCCTTTCTGATCAATTTTTTGATAGAAAAAAATCCATTAAGTTCGAAAACTTGACGGGGTAGAGAGTGTGGGGAGAATTAAGCAATAGTTTAATTTTTGTCTTCCCTCTCTTCCCCACTCACTGCATAATTAAAGTTGATTTGTGTCAAGGTACTTAAATTAATTGCCAATTTTTAACCAATGCCTTTAAATTATCAAAGTAAACAAGAGAAAAACTTTTCTATGGTGGATTTGATTATTGGTCTATTGATTGTGATCATTGTGATCATTATTGCCTTACACAATCTCTTAGAAAACCCTGAAAGTCGCCAGATTAGAAAACCAGCTGAACGAAACCTCAGAGCATTTGCTCACGGAAATAAATTAGAAGCTTGGCGATGTGAAGCAGAAGATAATGATGGGGATGGAGCAGTTTTATGCAAAGCTAAAAATAGACAAGGAAAAACAGTTATGCTCAAGTGTAGTTATGAACAAAGACCAGAAATATCACCTTTGTGTATAATTTTGTAGACTTTTTAAAATACGATATTGTAAGGCATATTTGACACTCTCACCGCTAATAGAATCAGGCAATGTAGCGGGAGATTCCTGATTCAACGAGTGATGCTTTCTAATACAAGTACCAGCGAGTCTTACTCCAAAAATTATTACTATCACTATCTTAAATCCAATAACAAAATTTCAGACTTATCAGAAATTCCTGTTAAAGAGAGACTTGGTTCATCAGAAATAGCTACTCCATCTCCTATATAAAGTTGATAATTTTCTAATTGAACTGAACCTTGAACTACTTGTATCCAAGCTTTTCTCTCGTTATTTAAAGAATGTTTAACTGTTTCTCCATTACTTAAAATAGAGCTATACAAATCAACATCTTGGTGAATAGTAACTGAACCATCTCGACCATTTTTTGAACCAATTAACTTTAATTTTCCCTGTTTATCTTGAGTTGAAAAATGCTTTTCTTCATAACTTGGTTCTAACCCTGGAGTATCGGGTAAAATCCAAATTTGTAGTAAATGAACTGGAGCACTCTCAGAAGCATTATATTCACTATGTTTGATACCTGTCCCTGCTGACATCCTTTGCACATCTCCAGGACGGATAATTGACCTATTTCCTGAGCTATCTTGATGTTCTAAGGCACCATCAATAATATAGGTAATGATTTCCATCTCATGATGTCCGTGGGTAGCAAAACCCTTACCTGGGATAACTTTATCTTCATTAATCACTCTTAAGCTAGAAAATCCCATAAAATTGGGATCGTAGTAATGACCAAAAGAAAAAGTGTGTCTACTATCTAGCCAACCAAAATCAACAAGGCCTCTTTCTTGAGAACGACGCAGATTAATCATTTTAGCTTTAACTTTAAGTAGTCAATTTAGCATTTATTGACAAAAATAGGGGTATCTCGTCGAAGATACCCCTATTATATCTTAACGAGATTAACTCAAAACTTACTTGAATCCGACAGCAGCTTGCCATACAAAAGCAAGTGCTAAGAAGAAAAGAGGAATAACGGGTAGTACATCTACCAAAGGATCAAAAATTTGATAGGCTTCAGGCAATTTGGCTAATAAAAGAGCTAATTCCATATTCTTAATTTACCTTCCCTTAGTTTTATTTTTAATGGATCAAACAAGATCGTACCATGAGTTATGCCATTGACAATCATTGATTTTCAAAGGACTGTTTTAGTTCTTGTTTTTAAACCGATAGTGCTGACAAAAATTTACCTTGGATTTAAAGATATAATGATGATCAGTTAGACAACAATCTTGATGGTAAAAAATACTTACCACATTTTTGCATTGCCAGTCTTAAATCTTTAGATAAATTTCAACTATGACCATTTCTGATGCTTCCCAAAACAACGATTTTGGCTCATTAATTAAACAAGCATGGCAGCAAATTCTTAAAACCATAGCTGATTTGCGTTTGGCCATTATTCTTTTATTAGTTATTGCCTTATTTAGTATTAGTGGAACTGTTATTGAACAAGGAGAGAGTTTAGCTTTTTATCAAGAAAATTATCCTGAACAACCAGCATTATTTGGCTTTTTAACCTGGCAAGTTATTTTGATTTTAGGCTTAAATCATGTTTATACTACTTGGTGGTTTTTATCTTTATTAATTTTATTAGGAACCAGTCTCACTGCTTGTACTTTTAACCGTCAATTTCCTGCTCTAAAAGCTGCCCGTAGTTGGCGTTTTTATCAGAAACCCAGACAGTTTGAAAAACTTGCTTTAAGCGGACAAGTTAGCAACAAATCTGTCTCTAGTGTGATTCCTTTATTAGAAAATAAGGGTTATAAAGTATTCCAAGATAATCAATCTATCTATGCTCGTAAAGGAATTATTGGACGAATTGGACCTATTATTGTTCATGCTGCTATGTTGATAATTCTCGGGGGAGCAATTGGGGGAGCATTAACAGGATTCTTGGCACAAGAAATGATTCCTAGCGGTACAAGTTTTCAAGTCAAAAATATTATTGAAGCTGGACCTTTTTCGAGTTCCTTAATTCCCAAGGATTGGGGAATTAGGGTTAATAGATTTTGGATTGATTATACCCCTAATGGTGATATTGATCAGTTTTATTCCGATCTTTCTGTAATTAATAATCAAGGAGAAGAGTTAGATCGTAAAACAATTTTTGTCAATCAACCTTTACGCCATGAAGGAGTTACTTTTTATCAAACTAGTTGGGGAATTGCTGCGGTTAAGGCTCAAGTTAATAATAGTCCTATTTTTCAAATTCCTGTTGCTCCCTTAAAAGGTGATGGAGAAGGAAATCTTTGGGGAACTTGGATTCCTATTAAACCAGATTTGAGTGAAGGGGTATCTCTATTAACTCGAGACTTACAGGGAACCATGATGGTTTACGACAAAAATGGCGATCTTTTTACTGCTATTCGTCCAGGAATGGCAATTGATATTGATGGTGTTACCCTGAAAATACATGAATTAATTGGCAGTACGGGATTACAAATCAAAGCTGATCCTGGCATTCCTTTTGTTTATACTGGGTTTGGTTTATTGATGCTTGGGGTGATTATGAGTTATGTTTCCCATTCCCAAATTTGGGTATTACAAGAAGGCGATCGCTGTTATCTTGGTGGGAAAACTAATCGCGCACAAGTCACTTTTGAACGGGAATTATTAGCCATTTTAGATAACTTGGAAACAGCTAACAATAAAACAGAAAAATAACTATGACTTCTTTAAATATCCCACTCCAAACTGTACCTCTAGAAACAGTTTCTCTTAAACGTTGGACAGTTCAAGAATATCATCAGATGAGTGAATTAGGTATTCTTGATCCCGATGAAAGGACTGAACTAATTGACGGACAAATTATCCTGATGACTGCTAAAGGAATACCTCATGTGACTGCTTTACGCTTATTAGCGACTCAATTCGATAGACTACTTGCGGATCAGTCTGTTTTTGTGAGTACCCAAGATCCCATTCGACTTGATAATTTTTCCGAACCCGAACCCGATCTAATTATTGCCAAAGGAACCATTTTAGATTACGCTGACCATCATCCTCGTCCCGATGAAGTTTATCTTGTAGTAGAAGTTGCAGATTCAACTCTCAAACAAGACTGCGAAATCAAAGAAAAACTTTATGCTCAAGCAAATATTGCTGATTATTGGGTATTAGATGTTAAAAACCGCCAACTTCACATTTTCCGTGATCCCACTCCTACAGGTTATACTAGCCATTTAATTCTTAATGAACCCCATCAGGTGACACCCCTAGCACTCCCTCGTTTGATGCTCAGTCTAACGTCGATTTTACCTCCAATTGTATAATTTGGAGGGCTTAATAATATTAAGCTACTATTGCTCGGGACATGATCAAAGTGGATGGACGAGGGAAGTGTGGCTCCCATTCCCGAAGGATACAAGCTTTCTGCCAATGCTTCAGCAGTGTTGCAAACGATTCAGGGACTTGATCCGGGCCAGCAAATTACTGTCTTACGCAATGCTGTAGTGGATATGGGCTTCAATACCAGCAAATTAGGTAGCTACTCACGCGTAGCAGAACCAGTAGTTCCTCCCAAAGATATGTCCCAACGCACTCAAGTCAAGATTGAAGGCGTTAGCAACCCCACCGTTCTGGACTACATGAACAACTTGAATGCCAACGATTTTGACAAGCTTATCGCCCTGTTTGCTGCTGATGGGGCTTTGCAACCTCCCTTCCAAAAACCGATTGTGGGTAAGGATAAGGTGCTACAGTTTTTTAGGGAAGAATGCCAAAACCTCAAGTTAATCCCAGAAAAGGGAGTTGAGGAATCGGCAGATGAGGGCTATACTCAGATCAAAGTGACTGGCAAAGTGCAAACCCCTTGGTTTGGGGGCAATGTGGGCATGAATATAGCCTGGCGCTTCTTGCTCAACCCTGAAAACAAAGTTTTCTTTGTAGCTATAGATTTACTAGCATCTCCTAAAGAACTCTTAAACCTAGTTCGCTAGAAAAGGGCTAAGTGAGAGAAATTTCAATCCGAATATAGGGGACTTCCAAATAAGAAAATGTTCCAAATATCTTGGTAGGCACAACAGGTATGGTCACGCTATAGTGATGTCTAAATATTTCCTTGATAAAATTGGATAAATTCTTCTTGGGAAGTCCTCAGGTAGCAAGCAAGCCCTATTTTGTATTGTAAAAAGCTACCTTTTTTCAAATCCAACCTTTGGTAATGATTAAGTGAGTGAAATTAACTGGTCTGAAAATGAGAAGAAAGCGGCTGATGAGATTTTTAAGAGAGCTTACGAGCGAGAAATCAACAGTCTGATTGAGGAAGTGCGACAAAAAGCGATTGATACTGCTGAGATTGATGACTTGTGGCGACTGCACGACTTCTTGAGTGCCAGAAGGCATGAGATCGATGGCAAGTACGACTATAGGTATTCAGTCCTTATCTTCGTCTTTGCTCGCTTACTCAAAGAAGGATGGCTGAGTCTCGATGAATTAAAAGCTTTAGAGCCGAACAAGTTGGCCAAGATTAATGCTCTGGCTCGTATGTAAAATTCTAAATTCTAAATTCTAAATTCTAAATTTTGCCATTACTTTCCAATACAAAACTTACTAAAAATTCGCTCTAAAACTGATTCAATAATCTCCTCTCCCGTAATTTCTCCTAATGCTTGAATAGCGGATCTTAAATCAATTGTCCAAAAATCGAAAGGAAGTTGATTGGCAATAGTTTCTGCTACCTGTTCTAGGGCAATTTTAGCTCGAATCAAAGCTTCTTTTTGTCGTTGATTAATTGCTAAATCAAGATTAGCTGCCTCAATATTTTTCATTTTAATTGAAGCTAAAATTGCTTGTTCTAAGTCCTCAATACCTTGATTTTGTGAAGCAACTGTCTTGACAATTTGCTGAATTTCTGGTAGCAATTGAAGAGAATCAGAGCAACCCAAATCAACCTTATTAATAACTAAAATTAAAGGACAATCCTGAACCAATTGATAAATTTCCTCATCCTCCTTCGTCCATCCTATTTGAGCATCAATAGTTAGTAAAATAAGATCTGCTTGTTCAGCAGCATGACGCGATCGCTCAACCCCAATTTTTTCCACTGTATCCACTGTATCGCGAATCCCAGCCGTATCCAAGACCTGGATCGGAATTCCGCCCACCACTAACTGAGACTCGACTACATCCCGCGTTGTCCCTGGTAAATCCGTAACAATAGCGCGATCGCTACGACTCCAAGCATTCAACAAACTTGATTTTCCCACATTAGGACGGCCCACAATCGCCACCTTTAACCCAGTTTGCAATAATTCCCCTCGATCAGCCGTAGCCAAAATAGTCTGAACTTCTCCTAAAATCCCCTGTAACCCCCCTATAATCAAATTTTGGTCTAAAGAGGGTAAATCATCCTCAAAATCGATTCTCGCCTCAACTTCCGCTAAAATATCCAAACAGCGATCGCGTAATTGACGAATAGGATGGGCTAATTTGCCTTGTAACCCTGCCACAGCCATTTGAGAAGCTTGAGGCGATCGCGCTCCCACTAATTGGGCAATACTTTCAGCTTGGGTTAAATCAATTCTGCCATTGAGAAACGCTCTTAGGGTAAACTCTCCAGGTTGGGCTAATTTTGCCCCTTGTTCTAAACACAATTGCAGCACCTGCTGTACAGGAATAATACCCCCGTGACAATGAAATTCAATCACATCTTCGCGGGTGTAAGAACGAGGAGCTAACATCAATAATAATAGGGCTTCATCGATCACCTGTTGAGTTTGGGGATCAAGGATGTAACCATAGAGAATGTGATGACTGTCCCATTTTTGTTTCCCAGGAGTATGAAAAAGCTGACGGGCGATTATTAGGGATTCGCTTCCCGATAGACGTACAATTCCAATACTCCCTTGTTGGGGAACAATAGCAGTAGCGATCGCGGCTATCGTGTCTCCTGATGTAACAATTTCAACCATAAACTTTACTTAACTACAAGATATTTTCTCTTGTTGATAAAGGTTTTTTTGCGATTATCGATTATGAAAAAGACTGGTAATATAGAAAAATAGTTATTTAATTTTGACCAGTAATGGCCTTAAATAATTCTTCTAATTATTCTCGAGTTTCGGTGTTAACGAAGGAAAAAAAACCTCCCAAATCTAATATACAGGTTAAACGTCTAGGTTTTCGATGGAATCGATCTTGCCGCTATTGGTTATTAAAATTCCGCCGGTTGCGAGGAACTCCAGCAGCGATTGCTCGTGGTTTAGCCTGTGGGGTATTTGCTGGATCTTTTCCTTTT
>DLXW01000106.1:0-6518 GCA_003448685.1 Cyanothece sp. UBA12306 | reverse complement strand
TCCTTTGTTTGGTTTACAAACCATTATCGGAGTTTTATTAGCGGTTTTTTGGCGAGGCAATAAATTAGCAGCCGCAGCCGGAACTTGGATCAGCAATCCCTTTACCTATGTTCCTATTTTCGTTTTTAATTATAAAATAGGACAACTATTATTAAGATCTACAGAGATAGTTTCTGAAGAAAGTTTACAGGAAAATTGGCAATCTTGGTCAGCCTTAATGGAGTCAGGACTTGAGTTTATTATGACCCTATTTTTAGGTTGTTTCATTGTCGGTTTGGTTTTATCTTTCTTGGCTTACATGATTAGTTTTCGCTTCATTAATCGTTGGTATAAACTCCGTAAATCTAACCGCAAAAATCAATTAAATAGACTATAATTCACCTAAGATAGGCTAAAGCAAAGCGTTCTTTTCCTGCTAAATCAGTCAATATTTTTATCTGTTGATAAGCAGAAAAATCATGAAGCAATTGAGATACAGTCTCCCCTTGTCCCGCCATCATTTCAATCAAGAAAATGCCACCAGAATGGAGATAATCAGGGGCAGTATTGATTAAATGGCGAATGGCATCTAAACCATCTTTACCGCCGTCTAAGGCTAAATAAGGCTCATTTTCTCTCACTTCTGGTGCTAGTTGAGACAACATTTTTGTGGGAATATAGGGAGGATTAGATAATAAACCGCTAACTTTCCCCTGTAAATTTTCAAGAGGATTCCACCATGAGCCTTGATAGAAATTAATTCTACCAGAAAAGCCCAAATCGATAGCATTTTCTTGGGCAATTTTTAAAGCAGAATAACTATTATCTACGGCATGAATTTTAGCTTGCGGAAATACTTGAGCAAGTCCAAGAGCGATCGCACCGCTACCTGTCCCTAAATCGACCCAATTTCCTAATTCTAAGTCAGTTACCAGACTTTCTCCCACTGCTTTAACTGCTAAATCGATCATTAACTCGGTTTCAGGACGGGGTATTAAAACTGAGGAGGAAACTTTTAGTGAAAAATTCCGCCAAGGAGTGATTCCCACCAGATATTGAACAGGAACCCTCTCTTTAACCCGAGTTTCCCACAATTGAGTTAACTCAGATAATGGCAATTTAACGCTAATCTGCGATCGCTCTTTAAATGATTCTAGACGTAAAGCAAGTGCATCTAATTGTGCCACTTCTTGCAGTAACCAGTCTACTTCATGGGCAGGAATTTTGTAGGCTATTGCTTGTTGTTTAGCCCAATTGCGCCAATTAGCTATTGCCTGACCTGATATAGTAGAAGATTCGCTTTTTTCTACCATATCTAACCTTATTGAGGTGCACTTTGGGGATTTCCTTGATTTTGTTGGCTTGAGCGAATAATTTGGAACATCTCCTCTGATGGCCATAGACGAATACTTTTCATAAAATCATCGTCATTCTGCTCTAAGGTAGCAATTAAATTATTCAGCATAACCACTTCTATTTTAATAGTTGGAGCTAGATCTGGCTGTTGTTTTTTGAATTCATCAAGCATTGATTGGATCGTCTTTTTTTCAAAAAACACAGGAGAAATTGTTTCTCCATTTCTTTGTATTGTTAAGTAAGCTTGTTCGGGGCCGCCTCTAGCAATATAGAGAGGAACTCCTCCCTCATATTGATCGCCATTAGCACTTAAAATAGGTTTAGCTGCTTCTACTTCTTGTTGATTAGGAATATATTGCAGCGCGAAACGCTGAGATGAATTAGTATTTTTTTGTGCTATTTCATAAATAGCCCCCAAAGATATTAGTTGTATTTTATATTTGCCAGCAACATCAGGCTGTTCTTTCTTTAAATTTGCCAAAATTTTCTCAGCACTTTGTCTACTCATGAAAACATTTGTGAAAACAGTTTTTTCATCTAGTTTGCCGCCGAGGGGAAAGTTTTTTTCATCAACTAGGATAAATGTAGGAATACTAGCCAACAATTTTACAACATCTTCTTGGGGTAAGGCAAAGGCTGGACGCATTAAACTAACTCCATTAAAGAAAATGGTACTAGCAATTAAACCCAGAGTTGCACCCCAACTAATTAGATTTTTCATAATTGTTTTTTTCTACCTCATCGCAATAGTAACTGTATTTACCTAAACTCTAAATGCGTTAAGCTATTTTTATTATTATTAAAAGAAATCTAGACATAGCTTTAATTAAGCGTTAAATTTCTTAGCTTAACTGAATCATTTCTAGATCTCTCAACATTAAGGCTTGAATATTTGAATACAAATATTTGTATTCAATAAATTTGTTATATCATTTATCTATTGAGATTGTGTTCCTTGCCCTTGATTTTTTTGTTGTAGAAGTGTTCTGAGAATCGCTGCTGACTCCTCAGAAGGAATTAATACTACACTTTCAGCAAATTCTTCTTGCTCTTTCTTGTTTTGACTATTTTCAAATGTCTCAACAATTCCTCCTAGAGGAGTTACTTTAATCTCTACTGATGAAGCAAGTTCGGGCTGTTGTTTTTTGAGATTTTCAACCAAATTTTGTAAAGATTGTTTTTCAAAGTAAAAAGGAGTTAAGCTCTTTTCTCCATCTTTTATTGATAGAAAACTTTGTTTATTATCAATTGTTACCATGGCATAAAATAATGGAATGCCTGGAAATACTTCAGCTTTTGGATTATCTTCTTTGAGAAGTGAAAGAGCCGAGGGAATTTCTTTCTCTAAAGGCACAAAAGTAAACGCATCTGGTGGTTTCTGAGATTGATTTTTTTCTTTTTCTTTTACTAACTCATAAACTTTTCCTAGGGGTAAGGTTATCACTTCAACATCTTTACTAGGATCTGCTTCTTTAATACCTTCAACTACTTGTTGAGCTTGTTGATGACTCATGTAGGTAACAAAGATTGTTTGATTATTTTGACCAGCTTGTAATAATATTTCTTTGTTGTTACCAATAGTATATACGGGTACTCCATTTAATTTATTGATAATCTGTTCTTGGGTTAATGCTAGAACATTTAAGGTAGATCCTAGCCAAGAAGCTAATAGAGTACTACCAACCAATCCAAAAGTTGTCGCCGAACGGATTAATGATTTCATAAGGTATAGCCTCAAAATTTTATTACTTACATTTATGATTAATCTTCTATGATTTTAACAAATCTCTTCTTTCGAAGATTGTTCAATTCATCTAACCTAATTTTTGCTAGATCTCATCTTTTATAATAACTGATCATCAAAAATAGATTTAAGGATTAATAGTTGGTTGTGAGTTTAAAGTCAAAAAACATAGAAATATTAACTTAAAAGTGTTTTAATTTGCGTCAAACGTAGAATAATTTTTAACCTTTAGCTTCTGTCATCTGTTTACCGAAGACGATTTTATGGCCAACTATGTTCCAATGCAGTTTGATCAGATCATAACAAACTCTAATATAGAATAGGAAGAATCTCCGGCAAATTGTAAGAGTTACTTAACTTTTTGTAAAATTCAATAAGTGTGATCTTCTTCGATCAATTCTATTCAAATCTCTGAGATTTTACCATAAATCCTTGGCTGAGAGACTTTCCTCGCATTTGTAACTGGGGTACAATATAAGGGCTACAGGGAAAAGCAGAATTCCAACATTGATCGTTACCTTGGATTCCTTCGATAGGTCGATAGATGATAGTTTCACTAACGGCTACATCTTCAACTTTAACTTTGGGATAGTCCATGGGCCTAATCAAATAAGCAATATCACTCGAATAAAAACTAACATTGTTTAAAGAAACTACTAAAATTAGACAACCGTAAGCAAATACAATAATTTTAGTCAATTTAACTGATTTAGTAATTTGGCTGGATAATAAACTAAAACAAGGGGCAACAAATATTACTGATAAGGCTGTAACAAATCCATAACCATATCTTACCAAAGGTGCTGTCATAAACCAAAAAGTTGTAGCAATAATCAAAGTAAGATAAACGGGGAAAAATCGCTTTAAATATAGCAAAATATCTCGCAACCAAATTAGTAAACTCAAGACAAAAATAATGATTGAACTTATTAAAAATTTTAGAGCTATGTTACTCGATAAATTTGATTGTAGCCAAAGGGGAATCCAGGTGCTTAAATCCTGATCTAATGGTTTTTCCCCTTTAGTAGCCAGCATAATAGCCCATTTTTTAATATTAGATCGATCTAAATCGGCAATTTCTTGGGGGATTTTCCAATTAACGTTAAACAAATCAACATTTGACAGTGGATAGATTAAATATCCTGATAAAATTATATTGCGGATAAACTGAGGTATAATAAGAGATAAGATAATTCCTGTGATGATGATAACTGACTTTAATCTATTTTGCTTTAATTCTTGATAAATGAGATAAACTATCCAGCAAATTAAGGGTAAAGCACTAATTTTTATGCAAACAATAAAAGTTATGATCAAAGGTAATATAAAAACTAGATAGCTAATATTTTTTTGGGATTGATTATGCTCAATATATTGGGTAATTAATACAGTTGTCACTAAAGTTAAAGCACTAACTGGTAAATCTGAAGAGAGAGATGAGACATCAACTGATTTAAAATTTTCATCATAAATCATTTCAATTAATGGTAGTGCAATCAAAAATTGTATGACATGACTAAACTGATACTGGTTTTTAATAAAATGTCGAATACTCGAAAAAGAAAATAACAAACAAATTAGTAAAATAAACCCGTTTATAGAATGTAATCCTGGAGGAAAAATAAAAGAAAAACTAACTAAAGAAGCTAAAGGAAATAATAATGAATTGTAAGCAAATCTATAGTGAAGATTTCCTAAACCTGGAACTACTTTATATTTTTCAATCCATTGAACAGCCTGAGAGTGATAGAGTCCAGTATCATAATGGAATGGACCAACTGAAGCTTGGAAAACCAACAGCAAACCGAGAATAATACTTAATAATAAAAAAAATTTAGGAGTCTTTTGCAATCCTTCTCGTAAAGATTCAGTTTGTTCGATAATTAACCTATAATTTAGCCAAAATAAGCCGATAGCACCGCCTAAAATTATCAAATTAGCACCCCAACTAATGGGAATAATAATAGAAAGATAATTGGTAATTGATCCTAATACAGCTAACCCAGTAATTATAATCAGAAAAACCGATAATTTTCTATCATCATTGTTAGGTAACCATCGCTGAATAATTCCCAGGAAACCCTGGCCATATGTGTAACAGAGAAATGCTAAATACAGCCAATTAATTAAATTTAATAACATCTTGACAAATAGCTAAATTTTTATTTAACTTTTGCAGTCATTTAAAGAGCTTGAGCCCTTAGCCAAGCTACTGGAAGATAGAGAATCTTCTTGGAAGTGGGAACAAAAGCGCGTTTAGTAAACACATCGTAGTTATTGGCTTCGATCGCATCCAAAATACCTTGATAAAGCATTAATGCTGACCATACTGGCCAACGAGAATCTGGACACAGATAACGAATACCCTTTTCTGATTCCTTATAATAATAACGAGCTCTTTGAATTTGGAAGCTCATTAATGCTTGCCAGCGTTCATCAATAACCCCCTTAAATAAATCTTCTTGGGTGTAATCAAATTTTTCCAAATCTTCGAGTGGCAAATAAATACGACCCCTTTGAGCATCTTCTCCCACATCTCTGAGAATATTGGTTAATTGATTAGCAATACCCAGAGCAACTGCTTCTTCCTTTGGAATATAAACATCTTGATCTTGTTGCCAAGGAACCCGAGAATTCTTCCCATCAATACCTAAAACAGCACTGGACATTAAACCCACTGTTCCGGCCACACGGTAACAATATAACTTTAGTTCTTCAAAGGTTTCATATCGACTGCGATATAAATCCATTTGCTGTCCGGCAATCATATCCTGAAAAGGCTCAATTTTAAGAGGAAAACGTTGAATAGTATCAACTAAAGCCACATCAGCATCATCAAGGGGATAACCCGAAAATACTGTCTCTAGATTTTCTTGCCAACGTTTGAGAGTTTCTGGGGTCGTAAATTGAGCTTGGGGTCCATCAACTAATTCATCGGTACGGCGACACCAAACGTAAATGGCCCAAATAGCTTGACGCTTTTCGGGGGGCATTAATAACGTTCCTAGATAAAACGTTTTGGAGTATTTTGCCGTAATTTGGCGACAAATTTCGTAGGCCTCATTAAGGGAGGCGAGATTTTTTGGGGTTTGGGTTGGTTTAGGCAGTTGCAGCATTCAGCACAGGCAGAATGGGTTTATAGAGGTACAATGGGGACGTTACCAAATCGTTGACCGTCAGCCATTTAGCATTGTCGCATTCAATGAGCCTTTAGTCACTTTATTGATTAATGATCTTCACATATGAGTGAAATTACCAATCCTTTGACTAAACTAAGGAGGCTTGTTTTTCGGCTTCAGATTCAGCCGAAACTACTTGGGTGGGATAATCTTCGGCGATCGCTTGAGCAGCTAATTTTCCTGATAGTACGGCTCCTTCCATGCTGCCGAGATATTGCTGCATGGTGTAATCCCCTGCTAGAGCAGGGGATTACACCATG
>DLXW01000286.1:13886-19751 GCA_003448685.1 Cyanothece sp. UBA12306 | reverse complement strand
ATTTTCACTACACCCTACACCCTACACCCCACACCCCATCTACACTTTAACCCCCTTGTCACCCCGTGAGGGTAATTTTCCCTAACCCCTAACCCCTGTTTTTAATATGGTCTTGTCTATTACTTAGCAATTAAAGGTGGGAATATCAAATCGATTTTGTATTTTGGATTGTCCACAATTTTATTTTTATTCAACTTAATTAAATAACTCAAAAAATTTTTTAATACTACTTTTTTAAGTTCAGTACAGCAGCAATTGTTTAGGTAAATCTTTATGCGAATAAATGCTTGAGATGTAATTGTTTCTGATTTAAAGGAATTTCTAGTAGTAATGATGTTACTTTTAAAAAATTTTCGGGAACTCTAGAACTGTAAACACAGCAGATTTAGTCAATCAATTGGATATGCCATAATGACTGCTCAATATAGTCCTTCTAATCCCATTTCAATTCCCGAATTTACGGCCTCCAAACAAGCCAATTTTTTTGATACGCTAAAACAACCTAGATTTAGTGGTCAACTGGTACTTACCGATCCCAAGGGAAAACAATGGTTTTTCTATCTCTACCTAGGAAGACTTATGTACGCCACCGGGGGAAAACATCCCGTGAGACGTTGGCGAAGGCACATTGCCGTTTATCTCCCTGAAATCGCAGCCCATCTTTCCTCTGTGCAAGTTGATCTAGCGACCCTAGACACCCAAGATTTCCGCCTATGTTGGGAATATCAACTGCTTTGCCTGTGGGTAGAACAAAAAAAAATTAGTCGAGAACAAGCTGCCCGTCTGATCCGTTCCCTGATTATTGAAGTGCTATTTGATATCACCCAAATCATGGAAGTGACCTGCGAATTAAGACAAAATAACCTATTATCAACCCGTTTAGTGTTGATTGACGCTGATCAAGTAGTTACAGAAGCCCAAAAACTTTGGGAAGCTTGGCAAGGGGCAAAAATCGCCGATCGCTCTCCTAATTCAGCACCCCTAATTCGACACCCCGAACAATTACAAAAAAGAATATCCCCCCAAGTTTATCAGACCCTCAATCAACTACTTGATGGCAACCAAACTCTAAGAGACTTAGCGGTGCGGATGAAACGAGATGTAGTAACGGTAACCAGTTCTCTACTGCCCTACATTCAGCTAGGATTAGTCGAACTAATCGAAATTTCCGATCTTACTCCCCCTATTTCAGTTCCTACCATCCCTACGGGCAACATCTCAAATAATGCTCCTGGCCCATTAATTGCCTGTATTGATGACAGTCCCCTGATGTGCCAAACAATGGAGAAAATCCTCATCTCTGCCCATTATCAATTTATAGGAATCAATGATCCTCTGCGAGCGATCGCTATCCTTCTTTCACACAAGCCTGCCCTAATTTTCTTAGATTTGGTTATGCCCAATGCCAATGGCTATGAAATTTGTTCTCAATTGCGCAAACTCTCATTTTTTCGCCAGACTCCCATCATCATTTTAACCGGTAATGACGGAATAGTTGATCGAGTTAGAGCCAAAATGGTTGGTTCAACAGACTTTATTAGTAAACCAGTTAACGCTGAAGTCGTACTTAATACCATTGGTAAACATCTCAAGTCGGTACATACTATTTAATTTTTACCGTAATTGATGGCTGTCCTTGAAGAATATTGGCATCAAGATGTTAATTTGAATCAAATTTAGGGGAATGCTATCAATATAAACCCCCTATTAAACTAATTTAATTAATGGATTGAGGAACAAAAGTTATGGGAATTGCCCTTGTCGTAGAAGATTCATTAACCGAAAGAGAAATTATTAGCCAATGTTTAAAACAAGCAGGTTTAAGCGTATCCATCGCCGCTAGTGGAGAAGAAGCTCTAGAAAAGCTGAATAACCAACTACCTGATGTGATTGTACTCGACGTAGTTTTACCTGGACGCAGTGGCTTTGAAATTTGCCGAGCCATTAAAGCAGAAGGCCGGACTAGTCAGATTCCTATCATTATTTGTTCAACTAAAAATACCGAGATGGACAAATTTTGGGCAAAAAAACAAGGGGCTGATGCCTACGAGATCAAACCCATTGATCAAACAACCTTTGTCAATACTGTTCAACAACTAATTAACTAATTGTTGCCTAATTTAGGAGAATTTTCCCGTGGCTTTTAATCAATTGTCCTCCACTTCAACCCAAGAAAATCCACACCAGAGTAACGTCGAACAATTTCTCCAGTTACATCTTGTTCCTGATAGCACCATTATGCTGCCTGTTGCTCAATTGACAGAAGTTTTGGCCATTCCCCTCGGTCAAATTATCCCCATTCCCCAAATGCCGTCTTGGGTAATGGGTGTTTATAACTGGCGTGGAGAAGTGTTGTGGTTAGTTGATTTAGGCGCGTTACTGGGACTAACTCCTTGGCACGAACAACCTCTGACAACCCCTGTACATCGTGCTGTAGTGCTGCGATCAACTTCTGAGTCTAGTTCTCGAATTGCATCGGGTCGACAGATTCTAGGTTTGGTAGTCAGTCGTATTGAAGAAATGGCCTGGTGTAATCCTGCTGAGATTCAATCCCCTCCCGCTTCTGCAATTACTCAAAATTTGGCTCCTTTTTTACGAGGTTATTGGTTAAATCCTCAAGGAGAAATGCTAGTTGTTCTTGACGGAAACGCAATTATGAGCGCTATGTCTAACTATTAGAAAAACTATCAAAATATTATCTAAATTTTAAACTTTATCAGATCATGACCCAAACACCATCTAAATCCCATTCTCAAGATTCTAATAACAGTCCTCCTCTCTCAGATGTTCGAGTAACCAATAACGATTCTCTTCCTAATAATTCACCAAAGTCTAATCTAACATCCTCGACTGTTAGTTCCCAAGATAGCTCAATATTAGCTTCTAATGTGCCCAAAATAAGTCTTCCCCCAATTTCTAACCTAACTGCCATAGATAACCCGAAATCACCCAAAAATTCGGGTAATTGGCGACCTATTTCCTGGTGGAAAACTCTCAGTCTGCGTTCTCAAGCCGTCATCCTAGCGACTCTAATTGGGGTTGTTCCTGTGTTAGCAGGTAGTTCCATTACCTATGGCGTTGTTGAGGGAGGTTTAACTCAAGAATTAAAAAAACTAGAAACCACCAATACTCAAAAATTGAGTTCATTGGTGAGCAGTTTTATGAAGGATCGCTATTTCGATATTCAAGAACTGGCAAGTTGGGAAATATTTGCTAATCCCACATTAAGAAAGAATACATCAAAAGCTTCTCAACAAGCTTCCTTAGATAACTTTATTAAAATTTCACAAGTTTATGATAGTATCGCCTTTTTTGATCTCAAAGGAGATGTAATTAGTCAATCCCAAGGTACTACGTTAAAAAATCATCGCAACCGGAGTTATTTTCAAGCTGCACTTAATAGTGGCCAAGCAGTTTTTAGTCAGCCCTTAATTTCTACCACTGAGGGGACATTTAACGTTTATATGGCTGCTCCTGTTAAAGACAAATTTAGCGGTAAAATTATTGGCGTTATTCGTGCTAGAATGCCAGTCAAAATCTTACAGGAAATTTTCAACACAAAAACCAGGTTAGGGGAAGAAAATTATCTAATTAATAGTAATCAAAAAATCTTTCTTGGTCCCCAAGGTATCTATGCTAACCAAGTTAATAGTGCAGGAAAAAATGATGAACGGGGAGAGAAATATGAATATCAAGCTATAGAAGCCAGCCAGGAAATTAAAGGCTATGATAAGTTAATCAAAAACAACATTCCTTCCACTCTAGAAATTGGTGATAAATTAATAGCTTATGCTCCTTTTGAACAATTAGAAGGTTTACCAAATTTAGGTTGGACTGCTGTAACAACCTTAGATAAAAACATAGCTTTTGCCTCGAAAAACAAGGTTTTAACCATCATATTTTTGCAAACCATATTAATTACCGCCATTGTCGGAGTCAGTGCCCTTCTTTTGACTGAACGAGCTATCCGTCCCCTAAATAAGGTGCTTTCAACTCTGAAAAAAATTAGTGCTGGAGATCTTAACGTCAAAGTCCCAACTCAAGGACAAAATGAATTTGCTATCTTAGGCCAGACTGTTAACAGTATGACCCAACGACTGAAAACCCTGATCGAAGAACAATCAGTTTCTGTGGAACAGGCTAACATTCTAGTGCAAGTGGCTGGAACAGTTGTTAATAGTCGTTTAAGCTTCGATAAACTATTAAATGATTCTCTAGAGCAAGTTAGGGAGAGTTTGGGAGTAGAAAGAGTTGTTATCTATCAATTCGATCTAGAGCAAAACGCTGGTTTGATTTCCCATGAGTCGGTGAGTCAGGGTTATTTAAGTGCTTTTAATACACAAGTAGGCGATCGCTGTATTCCTCAACGTTTACTCGATCAATATAAAGAGGGGCGAATAGTTCCTACCGAAGATGTCTATCAAGCAGGATTTCACCCCGAACACCTAGCTCTCATGGAACGTCTAGGGATTAAAGCCAATCTTGTCGTACCTATTGTCTGTTCAGGAGAACTTTTTGGCTTATTAATTGCCCATCACTGTGAAAAAACCCATGGTTGGCAAGAAACAGAAATTAACTTTTTCAACAATTTAGCTCAACAATTTGGCATTAGTCTTGATCGTCTCAAGGTTTCTGAACAAAAGGCAAAAGATAATCAAAAAGCTGAGGATCTCAAACAAATTACCTTAAGAATGGCTGCTGCTTTGAGTACCGATAGCATTTTAAAAGTTTGTGTGACTCAGGTACATTCTGCTCTTAATACTGATCGGGTTATCGTTTATAAGTTTGATCAAACTTGGAACGGAACTATTATCGCTGAATCTGTCAATGAGGAGTTTCCCACCGTTTTAGGTGCAGAAATTCGAGATCCCTGTTTTGCCGAACGTTACGTAGAAAAATATCGACAAGGACGGGTTGCTGCTACCGCAGACATTTATAATGCGGGTTTAACCGATTGTCATTTAAAGCAACTCGAACCTTTTAAGGTCAAAGCCAATTTAGTCGCCCCAATTTTACGCAAAGGCAAACTATTAGGCTTATTAATTACCCATCAATGTTCTCGAACCCGTAAATGGGAAGAATCGGAAATTAACTTCCTCAGCCAAGTAGCCACCCAAGTTGGCTTTGCCTTAGATCGAGCAGATCTCCTAGAAAAACAAAAAATAGCCCAAGAAGAGCAACGCCAAGCCAAAGAACAACTGCAACAACGAGCCTTAGAACTGCTGATGGAAGTTGACCCCGTCAGCCGCGGCGATCTTACCATTCGCGCCCAAGTTACAGAAGATGAAATCGGGACAATTGCCGATTCCTACAACGCTACTATTGAAAATCTGCGCAAAATTGTAACCCAAGTACAACAATCAGCCAGTGTTGTGGCTCATACCACTAATAATAATGAATCTGCTGTACGGGAGCTATCGCACGAATCCAACCGTCAAGCCCAAGATATTGCCGCCGCCCTCGATCGCCTACAAACCATGACCCATTCCATTCGTGCAGTTGCCACCAATGCCGAATTAGCCCAGGCTACGGTGCAACAAGCAACCCAGACAGTGGAATCAGGGGAATTAGCCATGAACCGCACTGTGGATGGAATTATGGCTATTCGGGAAACGGTAGCTGAAACCGCCAAAAAAGTGAAAAGATTAGGCGAATCATCGCAAAAAATCTCCAAAGTTGTCAACTTAATTAGTAGCTTTGCCGATCAAACCAACCTTTTAGCGTTGAATGCTTCGATTGAAGCAGCCCATGCAGGGGAAGAAGGACGAGGCTTTGCTGTGGTTGCCTCGGAGGTTCGTTCCCTAGCTCGTCAGTCAGCCGAAGCTACCGCCGAAATTGAATCCCTAGTAGCTAGTATCCAAGCAG
>DLXW01000286.1:0-13679 GCA_003448685.1 Cyanothece sp. UBA12306 | reverse complement strand
CAAGCAGAAACCAATGAAGTGGTAACAGCGATGGAAGCAGGGACACAACAGGTGGTAACGGGAACAAAATTAGTCGATGAAACCCGTAAAAGTCTTAATCAAATTACCGCAGCCAGTGTTCAAATTACGGAATTGGTCGAAGCTATTACTAAAGCAGCCCTCGAACAGTCCGATGCGAGTCAATCAGTGACTCAAACCATGACTGAGGTGGCGACTATTTCGAGCAAAACCTCCGCCGAAGCGGCACAAGTTTCTGACTCTTTTAAACAACTTCTAGAAGTAGCTCAAACTCTTCAAGAAAGTGTTCGTCAGTTTAAAGTCCAATAGACAAAACCTAATCCCACAATAGGTTGAAGCAATTTGCACCAGATGATCTTATTGTTTGATTAGAAACTATCAAATTTCCCATTTGAGATCAACCTTATTTACCCACTGAATCCTATCATGACTTCTATTCCTTCCCCCAAACGTCAATTTAAAATTTCCCTAAGAATTATCTCCCTGATAATTTTAGCGGTTCTGAGTTGGTTTATTGTCGTATCTTGCAGTAACCTTAATGCTCGACAAGATACTGTTAATCTGCCACCAGACCAGATCACCGATTACATTTTCCGTATTATTAAATCTCAGCGTACCATCTATGGGAAATACGTTGTCCAGAGACTAAAAGACGAAAAAGTCCTCAATGCTACAGAAAATTGGCAACAAGAACACTCCCTTCCCCTCCCCGCGCAGATGTTTCGCATGAGTGCGGAACTCGCCTCAGAAAATAGCCCTTTCAGTTATGGTTCCCTCTCTACTTGGAGTCTCAATGATAACCATCAACCAAAAACTGAATTTGAAAAGCAAGCCATGAAGAAAGTTGTAGAAACAGGCTTACCGGTTAAAGACATTCAAGTTAAAAATGGCGAAAAATACTTTACTGCTGTGTATCCCGATAAGGCAGTTTCAGCAGCTTGTGCGGACTGTCATAATGCGCATCCAATCCATAAACAACGCTATCCCAATAAAGTTTTTAAAGTTGGGGATGTGATGGGGGGAATTTTGATCAATTTACCCCTGGATCGAGGATAAAAATCACGCATTGAGCCTGCACCAATCATTATAGAGTCAATAATTATGCAAACTCCTGTTAAACCAAATATTGATGCCTCTAGCAAAATTTCCATCACCTCTGACCAATCTCCCTCTAGTTTAGAGCCAAAAGAACTGTTGGCTAAGAATGAGGAAAACCTAGAATCTCAGGTTGTTCTACCCTCAGGTCCACAAAATGATAGCTTATGGCAAAGATTCTCTGATCTTCCCATCAGTCAAAAAACTCAGTTAGTAACAGCCTTAGTGGTGGTATCTATTGGTGGCTTTATTGGTTTGGGTTCCCAATCATTAGTCAGTAGCTTACGTTCTCAATTACGCTATCAAACCCAATCTCAATTAGCTGTGACCGAGCTTAACTATAACAGAGATTTAGAAGACATGGGTTTAGGGTTTACTTCTACTGCCACTAACCCCAATATTCTACAAGCGACCCTTAATTATGCCAATGGTAAGCTCCCATCTTCAGAAACTCGCGCCCGTCTCCAATCGATTTTAGCAGGGGAACTCAAACTGCGTAATCTTGAGTATGCTACTTTAGTCGGTAAAGATTTAAAGATTATTGCTAATGCTAATGCTGATCGTGCTGGACAAGTTTTTGATCCAAAAAAATTAGTTAGTCAGGCCTTTAAAAATTCTCAACAAATTCGCACCAGTGAAATTGTCTCTTGGAAAGAACTTACTATCGAAAAACCCCCTTTACCTGAAGATTTTTCCGGTCAAGACGCTTTAATCCGTTATACTATTACTCCTATTAAAATACCAGGTAGCCAAAAAGTTATTGGGGCTTTGATTTCTGGAGATATAGTCAACAAAAACCTAGCCATTGTCCAGAAAACTATCGATGCTTTCCAAGAAATCGGATATAGTGCTGTTTATGTCTATGATGTAGCCACGGGTACTTTTTCTTTGGCCACTTCCTTCGGTAAAAATGAACTGCGACAATCTATTGTTAACATTGGTTTGAGCGATAATTCTATACTCAATAAAGCCATAAAAGCTAAAGGAGAAACGGTTTTTGATCGTAGCGTTATCGGTAAGGATACTTATACTTTGGCCGCTAAAGCTTTACCTAATAGAAAAGGAAATCCAGTAGCTATTTTAGTTCATGGTGACCCCGAATTTGCTTTAGATAAGATTATTAAACAAAGTTTATTAGTACAATTGGGTTTGTCAGGGGTTGTCTTAGTCATTATTTTAGGGGTTGCTTGGGCGATCGCTAAAGCTATTAACACTCCTATTAAACAGCTTCAGAAAATCACAGCAGCTTTTGCTCAGGGTAACTATGAAGTGAGAGCGAGGGAAGGTAGCCAAGACGAATTAGGCCGCTTAGCCAAAACTTTTAATAGGATGGCTCAGAGTATTGGCCACAATAATCGCCGTATTCGCCAAGAAACCGAACTTTTCCGCTTTTTATCAGAATTACAGACCACAAGTTTCCTCCCATCTTCTACCTCTGGGACAGAAAGTCTAAAACCTTTAGAAAACTGGTTTAATGGGGCATTAGCCGGAGCTAGACAACTTTTAGAAGCCGATCGTCTCCTAATCTATCGTTTTACCCCTGATGGCAGGGGAACTATTGCTTATGAATCATTAGCTTCTGGAATTAGTAGTACCTTAAACGAAGACATTGAAGATAATTGTATTCCGAGTAACTTACTTGAAGCCTATCGTCTAGAAAACATAGGAATAATTAACAATATCTCTGATGAAACCTTAGATCCCGAACATCAAGAACTATTAATTAGACTAGGAGTTCAAGCTAATTTAGTTATTCCTATTTTAAATCAAGGAAATTTATTTGGTTTATTAATTGCCCATCAATGTACTGCTCCCCGTCAATGGAAAGAACAAGATATTAACTTTCTTAAACAATTATCTACTCAATTACAAGTTACTTTAGACCGTCTAAGTTTAAGCCGTCAACAAGCATTAGATTCCCAATTAACCAAATCTTTAAAAAGTATTACTCAACAAATTTCAGGGGCTTTTGAAACAGAAAATCTTTTTTCAGTGGTAGTCGAAAATTGTCGGGAGGCACTATTAACCGACCGAGTAATTGTTTATTGTTTTGATGAAGATTGGAAAGGAACGGTGATGGCTGAATCAGTTCAAGCCGGTTATCCTCAAGCTTTAGGGGCGCAAATTGCTGATCCTTGTTTTGCTGAAAAATATGTGGACAAGTACCGTGAAGGTCGTGTGCAAGCTACTGCGAATATTCAAACAGCAGGTTTAACCGAGTGTCATCTAAAACAACTAGAACCCTTTGGGGTTAAAGCTAATTTAGTTGCTCCGATTGTAGTGTCAGGAACCCTTTATGGACTATTAATTGCCCATCATTGTCAATCTCCGAGATATTGGAATCAATCAGCCATTGACTTTTTTACCCAAGTAGCACTACAAGTAGGAGTCGCCCTAGAACGGTCAAATTTACTCAACGAACAAGCTCGTAACCTCGAAGAACAACGACAGGCTAAAGAAAAATTACAGCAAGAAGCTTTTCAATTATTGATGCAGGTTGAACCGATCAGCCAAGGAGATCTGACCATTAGGGCTACAGTAACTCAAAATGAAATCGGAACCATTGCTGATTCCTATAATTCAACGGTGGAAAACCTACGGCGCATTGTCAGTCAAGTACAGCAAGCCTCCCATAAGTTATCTATCACCACCGATAAAAATGATCACTCCATTCAATCCCTGGCTAATGAAGCATTACGTCAGGTGGAAGAAATTGCCCAAGCGACTGAGCAACTAAAAGTTATGGGAAGTTCGATCAAAATGGTGGCCAACAATGCGGCAACTACCCTTGATGCCTTTTCTGAAGCCAGTCAAACAGTGGCAGCAGGGGAAATGGTCATGAACCAAACCGTTGATGGCATGATGTCAATTAGAGAAACCGTTACGGAAGCTGCCCAAAAAGTAGAAAGCCTTTCAGAAGCCTCTGGACAAATTTCTCAAGCGGTTAATCTGATTAGTCGCTTTGCTGCCCAAACCCACTTACTGGCTCTCAAAGCGTCCATTGAAGCGGCCAGGGCTGGAGAACAAGGCCGAGGATTTGCCGTAATTGCCGATGAGGTTAGGACCTTAGCTGCTCAATCAGCCGAAGCAACCGCCGAAATTGAAGGTCTGGTACTCAATATTCAAGGAGAAACCAAACAGGTTGCTCAAGCAATGATGACAGGAACAGAACAAGTAGTCCTTGGTTCCCAATTGGTTGAACAAACTCGTCAAAGTCTCCATCAAATTGCTGGTGCTAGTGATCAAATTAAACAATTAGTGGAATCTATTGCTAATGCAGCCGTTGAACAATCAGCCGCATCAGAAACCGTGACCCAAGTTATGGGAGAAGTATCAGCGATCGCTCTAGATACCTCTTCTTCTGCTACTGAGGTTTCCGATTCTTTCCAAGAATTATTAGCAGTTGCCCATCAACTTCAAACCAGTGTTGACCAATTTAAAGTTAGTTAAAACTAGCAAATTCTATTCTTTTAACATCCCCTGACCAATTCCCATGATTAATCCTGACATCCGTGACGGGGCCTATCAATTCTTTATCGAAGAAGCTCCAGAACTCCTAGAAATTATCGAATCGGGTCTACTCACCCTGAGAGACGATCGCAGTAAGCCAAAAGTTCATGAGATTATGCGGGCGGCTCATTCCCTCAAGGGGGGAGCTGCTAGTGTAGAACTTGATACTATCAAAATAATCGCCCATCGTCTCGAAGATATTTTTAAGGCTTTCTATGATGAAACTGTGGAAATTGACGGGGAATTAGAAAGTAATCTCCTCAAGGCTTACGATTGTCTGAGAGATCCCCTGATGGAGCAAATTGAGACGGGTAGTTTTGACGAAGTATTGGCCCTGGAAAAAGCTATGCCAATTTGCGCCACCATTGAGCAAAGTTTAGGGGATAGTTTGATTCAAGGGGAACAATATATTCCTTCTAGTCAAGATTTGGGGGTTGATATTGTCTCCTCTATTTTTGAAGTGGATTTTGTCGAGGGATTAGACCATCTAGCTACGATGATCTCTAATTCTGAAGATTACGATCTCGCGGCTGAATTACGCAATCAAGCCGAGGTTTTTCACGGTTTTGGGGAATTACTCAATTTACCTGGTTTGGTAGCCATTGCTCAAGCAGTTTTAATGGCGGTGGAAGATGAAGGTGAGCAAACTCTGGCTCTTGCTAAATTAGCTTTAGCTGATTTTCGAGGAAGTTATCATCAAGTAATAGAACAAGGCGATCGCACTCAAGGGGGACAACCTTCCCCAGAACTTTTAGCTTGGAACCAGATTAAGTTAGATCCTAATACTCAGTCATTAGAAGTTGCACCCCCTAATTTGAGCTTTGAAGTGGAGGATAGTCAAGATGTTGGCCCAATTACAACGACAAATTCTGAAGTGTCAACTTTTCAATCAAATCTACAAAATCAAGAAGTAAGAGCTTTCACCATCGATAATTTATTTGAAGAAGAACCAGATGAATCGGATGAGGCTGATTTTGTCTTCCCAGAGCTTGATTTTTTAGAGATTGAACAACTTCCACTACAAGAAAAAGATCACGCACCACCCACCCATACGGTATCAGACTCCACGGAACTGTTTTTAGATGCTCCTTCTTTAGATGATGTTTTTGGTAACGTTCTTGAAGCGGTAGGGGATAATAGTCAATTAGATGGGTTAGATTCTCAGCAAAATCAGGCTTTAGAAGACGTGTTTGGCGGTTTTGACCCACTAGAAGCTGTAGAAGACCAATCATCACCATCTGATCTTTCTCCACAATCAGCGGCCTTAATGGCACAATCAACTGAAAAGATATCGGAGGTGGTGCAATCAGTTGAGGCTGTTTTTGAAGAACTTCCTACTCTGACAGACAATGAGGAAAATTCGCCACACAGTCAAGTTCAGGAAGTCAGAAGTCAGAAGTCAGAAGTCAGAAGTAGTTCTTATAACAAGGATTTACAAGGTCGGCCGAATAAGTCTAGGGATAAAAACCAGGTAGCCCAAGGAAATCTCTCGATTAAGGTGGATTTTGAGCGTCTCGAACGGATGAATAATTTAATTGGGGAATTGGCTATTAACCGCAATAGTCTCTCCCTTCAAAATGAGCAGTTACAAGGTGGAGTTAGGGAATTATTGCATCGCTTTGAAAATTTCCAACAGATAACACGGAAATTGAGGGAAACTTCCGATGAAATGTTGGTTGCTCCTGAACGCTATGCTGTAGGAACTCAAGATCATTCTGATTCTTCTGTGAAGTCTTCGAATAACAGGGGACAACTAGCAACAGATTTTGATTCTTTGGAAATGGATTCTTATGGCAAGCTTCATTCTTTAGTCCAAATTGTCCTTGATGAGATGGTTCAGCTTGAGGAATCTGTAGATGATATTGTCTTGTTTGCTCGTTCTTCTAATAAAAGTTTGGATCAACAGGGTCAAATGCTCACTAATCTTAGGGATGAGTTAATGTGGGCTCGAATGTTACCCTTGGCAGAAGTCTTAAATCGATTTCCTCGAGTTTTGCGGGATCTTTCCCATACTCATAACAAATTGGTTAAGCTTGAGCTTCAGGGGACAGGAGTTTTAGTGGATAAAGCAGCCCTCGAAAAGTTGTATGATCCTTTGTTACATCTATTACGCAATGCTTTTGATCATGGGATTGAATCCCCAGAAGTCCGTCGTCAATTGGGTAAACCCGAAGCTGGACAGATCCTAATTCGTGCTTATCATCAAGGAAATCAAACGATGATTGAGATTATTGACGATGGTCAAGGGATTAATCTCGATAAAATTGCTCAAAAAGCCGTTGATGCTGGATTAATCAGCCAAGAACAAATCAAAACAATTGATCAAGAAAGATTACAGAATTTGATTTTTGAACCTGGATTTTCCACTGCTTCTCAAGTGAGCGATTTATCAGGAAGGGGAGTGGGTTTAGATGTGGTCAAAGATCAACTACGTACCCTCAAAGGTAAGGTTTCTGTGAGTTCTATTGTTGGTAAAGGGACGACTTTTACCCTCAGTCTTCCCCTCACTTTAACTATCTCCAAATTGTTGGTCTGTTTGCTCGAACAAGAGGAGGGAACAAAGACAGCGATCGCTTTACCTTCTGATAGTATTGAAGAAGTCATTATGCCCCAGGATCAACAACTGAAAAAATCTGGTCAAGCACGGTTTTTAAACTGGCAATCGCAAATTATCCCGATTTATGCTCTAGGAGAAATACTAGAATACAATTGTGCCTTTGCCGAAGGATTTACTAGCAAAGCTCTCCAAGCAGTTCCTCATCCAACAGATTGGGGTTTACCTCTATTAATTATCCGTCAAGGACAGCAACTTTTTGCTCTGGAGGTGACTCGTCTCATAACAGAACAGGAATTAGTGGTTAAACCTTTTGGTAGTGTGCTTACTCCTCCTTCTTATATCTATGGTTGTACAATTTTAGGTGATGGAACATTAATTCCAGTGGTTAATGGTAGTATCCTAATCGAACAATTTCTTGATCCAATTGTTTCGAGTCGGCCCTGGGAATCAAATACACCGCAAATAATCCCCGAAATAGACAATGGTGAGCCATCAATTCCCTTTTCGGTTCCCCAAACTCCGATGATTTTGGTGGTAGATGATTCGGCTGCTTTACGGCGAACTTTAGCTTTAACTTTGCAAAAAGCAGGTTACCGTGTTCTACAGGCCAAAGATGGCAAGGAAGCTCTCGAACAGCTACACAACAGTCCTGGGGTTCAATTAGTTATTTGTGATGTGGAAATGCCTAATATGAATGGATTTGAGTTTTTGGGTAAACGTCGTAGTCAACCGGATTTGATGGAAATTCCAGTGGCAATGTTAACATCCCGTAGTAGCGAAAAACATCGTAAGTTGGCCACTCATTTAGGAGCTAATGCTTACTTTACTAAACCTTATATTGAACAACAATTTTTAGAAGAAATTAAAAACTTAATGTTAAAATAATAATCAATAATATATATTTTATCTCCTCCAAAAAATTGATTGATAAAATTTTTAATAGCATGGTTTTTTCAAGAATAATAAAATAGCCAAAATCTACAGATAGTTATTAATTAAAAAAAAGTAATTAGTTATGAGCCTAAATAATTCTATAATTCCTGCTTCTAATCCTAGCTTATCTCCCAGCCAAAAAACAGAACAATATGAGAGCTTACTGCTTTTTTCTGTTGGCAAACTAAATTTAGCTTTAAGAGTAGAATCAGCCCAAAAAATATTACGCTATAGTGAGATTCATGGTAGCGGTATGACTTCAGTGGGACTATTACATATTGATGAGCAAGAGATTACCGTAATTGATCTCCATAAAAAGTTATTTCAAATCAGTCAACAGTTAAATTCCCGTCAAAAACCTTTTATTATTTTAGCTAAAAATAGTTTCAATGAATCTTTTGCGATAATTGTCGGAGAAACCCCTACTTTGAGAGAGATTCCTCGCTCAAAAATCAGAATTTTACCTGATTCTTATCGTCGAGCCGATACCTTAAATATTGCTAGTCATGTCACCATTATCGAGGAAGAAAATCAATCTTCAACAGTTTTTATTCTTGATGTTGATTCCTTGGTTTCCCCACATAATAGCAATCAGTAATCAGTTGTGAGAATTAAATCTGAATCAAAGGCAAAAGGCAATAGGTAACAAGTTAAGAAAAAATCTCTCACAAATCATTCCTAATTGCTATAGTTAAGAATCTATCAGATACCCATCTTCCATATGAATAATTCGATCAGCCATATCTAAAATTCGATTATCGTGGGTTACTAATAAAATGGTACAGCCTTGTTCTTTAGTTAACGTTTCCATAATATCAACCACATCCCTTCCTGTCTTACTATCTAAAGCAGCAGTGGGTTCATCGGCTAAGACTAATTTAGGATGGCTGACTAAGGCACGAGCGATCGCTACCCTTTGTTTTTGTCCCCCTGAGAGTTGATCTGGATAGTAATTAACCCGTTCTCCTAACCCCACCATTTGTAACATGGCTTCAGATTTGGCGATCGCTTCTTGAGGACTAACATTTTCATGTAATTCAATTGACATTTGCACGTTTTGTCTGGCTGTTAAAAAAGGTAACAAATTGTGAGCTTGAAAAATATAACCCATATAGCGACGCACTTGAACTAATTTATCTTCTGTCGCACCATTAAGTTCATTTTCAATAGTTTGGAGACTTCCCTCTTGAACTGAGCGTAAAGCTCCAATTAAGGAAAGTAATGTGGTTTTTCCCGAACCCGATGGGCCAGTCATAATCACAATTTCGCCAGGGTTAATCTCTAAATTAATATTGAATAAAACTTGTTTTTTTAATTTGTCTTGGCCAAAATAATGGTTGAGACTACTAATATTTATTACAGGTTTCATAAAATAAGTAATTCCTTCAATACTAGAAAATTTCAGCAGGATCAGCAGATTTCAATTTCCGAATAGCTGTTATTCCAGATAAAAAGCACATGATTAGGGTCAAGAAAAAAACTTGTATAGCACGATTAAAAGTCATAGCAATGGGGAGAAGAGTAGATCTTTGAGTAAATTCGTATAAAAGTTCAGAAATAATAATTCCTGGTATATAACCCAACAAAGAAATCAATGTTGATTGTTGCAAAACCATAAATAAAAGATATTTATGTTTGTATCCTATAGCTTTTAAAGTAGCATATTCTGACAAATGTTCTGAGATATTTGTATAAAGTATTTGATAAACAATAATTACTCCAACTACAATTCCTAAAGCAACTCCTAATGTAAAAATAAATCCAAGTGCTGTTCCTTTATACCAATAATTTTTTTCAAAGTGAATCAATTCTTCTTTAGTTAAAACTTTTACATCTTTAGGTAAGTATTCACGTAATTTTACTTTAAATTCTTGAATATTTACGCCAGGTTTTAGCTTAATCACACCTAAATTTATAGAACCTATAGTTTGATTTTTGACGATTCTAATAAAGTTAAGGTTACTAGTAAGCAGGTTGCCATCAACTCCAAAAGATGTCCCCAAACTAAACAATCCGACAATTTTTATAGTTTTGTTATTACCTTCATATCTTATCTCAGTTTGTATTTTTTCCTGTTGTTCAAGTTGTTTAACTACTTCTCCATATTCACTTCTAGAGTTTCTGTCAAATAAAACATGATCAGGCAATTTCAATTTATCTAAATTTTCTGCAACTCCTGGTAAATCAAAAATTTCATCTCTTAAATCAAAGCCAATTAAAAATATATTGCGCCAATAATCACGATTTTGAAAATTCTTCCATTGAATAAATCTAACATAAACAGGTGCGACAAACTCAACCTCACTAAATGCCAAAGTTTGAAAAAGCCGTCGACTGGTAAAATTATCCATAGCCACCAAAGAAGGCGAACGTTGACTAATTAAAAAACAATCACCTTTCAATGATTTATGAAAGCGAACAGAACTGTCAAATAAAGCGTCTCGAAGACCTAGCTGCATAAAAATGATCACAACGGTAAAACTTACACCCAAAAGAGCAACCATTAATCGTCTCTTTTGATATCTAAGTTGTAATAACGCTGTTGGTATTTTTCTAAACATCAATATTTTGACAAAATATATTTAAGAAGATGTTTGAATAACAACATTAACCTGTAAGTTGGTTAGAGCTTTAACCTGTTGACTTGCTTGTGAATCTAAACGAATTCTAACCGAAACAACTCTTGCATCAGCATCCGCTACGGGATCAGTACCAAGAATATCTTTAGTTTTAATTGATAATCCGATCTCATCGACTGTTCCTTCGATATTATCGATAACTCCTTTCCCGCTAATTTTAGCTCGTTGGCCAACTTTAACCCTACCAATATCGGTTTCGTATATTTCTGCGGTAACATACATTTGTTGAGTTTGACCTAATTCAACAATTCCTTGTTCACCGACAATTTCACCAGGCCAGCTATGAATATCGAGAATTTGTCCAGCTTGGGGGGATTTAACATAAGCTAAAGTTAAATCGGCTTGAGCCTTTTGCACTGCTGCTTGTGCTGCGTCCACCTCAGCTTGAGCAACGTCAACATCAACTGAACGCACTTCTTGTACAGCTTTTAGCATCGCCTGATCCTCGTTCATCTGTCTTTGAAGTGTAGTCACTGTTCTCCTTAAATTGGCTTTGGCTTCGAGAATTTGACTTTTTAAAGTATCAATAGTTTGTCTCAAATGAGCTTGACTTTCTTGTAAAGATTTTTCGGTGGTTTTTGACCTGAGACAAAATTGATCTCGCTCTTGAATTGAAACTACACCTTCTTTATATAGGCTATCGTAGCGTAAACAGTCCCCTTGAGCATGATCAAGTTCAACTTGAATGCGTTCAATGCTGGCTTTTTGGGTAACGCTTTCCCCTTGTAACTCAGCTTCTAGCATGGCAATGGTAGCTTTTTGAGAAATTATTTGTCCCTCAAGTTCAGCTTGTGTCTGTTTGAAACGAGATTTTTGTGCATCAATTGTTCCCATTTTATTTCCAGCTTTAACTTGCAACAATTTGGAATGGGCTACTTGCCATTGGGTTTTGGTTTGTTGAAGTGCTGCTTCAAGGCGGACTTTATTATCTAAAATGGCAATGATCTCACCAGCCTTAACCTGATCACCTCTTTGAACCAAGAGTTGTTCAACTCGTGTTTTTTCCATTTCTTGTGAAGGAAAAATATTAATCGTTTCTTCTTTAGGTTCGACATATCCTAAAGCAGATACAGCCTGAGGTATTAAGGATTCTTTTTGGGTTGGTAAGGCTTTGGTCTGAGATGAGGATAAATTAAAGGATTGAAAGCGAATAAAAGTTTTTCCGCCAAAAATCAGTAGTCCAGCGGCTGATAGCATTAAAATCCATCGGAACCATGGCTTTTCCACGACTCTCTGGTTTCTCAGGGAATTATTCGGAAATTGTGATTGTTGCATGATTTTTATTTTTGATCAAGAATACTGAGCTAAAAGTTCCACATACTTACACCTCAGTATTCCCTGATCGCAAGAATTAATAACACCTAAAAATACCCATTATTTGGAATGATGATAGCTGTTAGGCAAGTATGGGGAGAGTAAAATTGCTTTTGTAACGAAAGGTTAAGCTTTGTTTCAAAATTGATTTTGCTTAACTTGAAGTTAGCTTAAATATAAAATAAAGTGTTACAACTTAACATAAAGTGGCAGTATATGATTAACTTTTATTAATCTTCTTGAGCTGTTGATTAATTCCCTCTTTACCTAAAACTTAAGTTGAGTTTTGAGTAAAGGTTACAGTCTAGCTTAATAAGTCTGCCTCAAACCCTATTGATATCAAAGCTTTGTCCTAGTTCTAGGTTTAACTTCTCTATGATTGTGATTGTCTTGTGAGCAGTGTTTTGGTTGCTTCTTGATAGATTACAAAACTTCGTAATTGTAAAGAGAATCATAAAATATTTAAAAGCCTAGTTAAACTTCTTGACATTTTGAAATATTTTGCATACCTTTATTAGTGAACTTACTCAATACTCAATATTGTGTAACAGATCTTCAATCTAAGCAATAAGGATATTTAACTCCAATGAAGAAATCACATTTAATTCTGGCAACTTTAACATCAGCAGCATTTCTCGGTGCTACTGCAAGCTCTGCTAACGCAGCTATCATCAATAGATTATGGTTTGAAGGGGAAGCTAGCTTACTTATTGATACAGCTAACGTTGAACTCACCAATAACGCCATTGACTTTAAGGAAACTGGAGCAGCAGGTCCAGAATGGGGTACATTAGGGGACTTTACGGTTACCAGTTCTGAAGATGGGTTTGGAATGCCTAATATGAACGGAGATATACCCATTCCCCTAGGTACTGAAGGTAAAATAATGGATTTGATCATTCCTGGTGAGAATGTTATGGATGGTGTCAGATACGATGCTACTAATCTTCCCTCATTATCAGATGGCACAATTGTTGCCAATGCCCTAAGATTTGACTCTAATGGCAACGGCATATTCGGTGATATGACGGATATCACCTACAGCATCACAGCATTTACCACTTCCTTTACTGAGAATCCTGGTGGTGGAACCAGTGGTACCTTTAACATATTTCTCGAGGGCTACTTCCAGGAGGTTGATAGTTTCATGGGTACTCTTGGTGAGTCAGATGAAATGATTAATCTTGCTGGGGAGAGACTTTATTCGACCTTTGCCGTTATTTCTGGTGGTGTACCTGTTAATCCTGACACATTAACCATCGTTGACTGTGAATTAACTGATGCTCCTTTAAACAACAAAGAAGGATTTACTGACGGAATTGACAACTTAGATCCTAATTCTGACTGTGCTTCTGCTTTCAATACGGCTCCTGCAAGTGTAATTAGCAGTACTGATGGTGTGTTTGCTACAGTCAAAACTCCTGAACCCAGTGGTTTAGTTAGCATTGCGGGAATAGCTGCTTTAGGATTCACTGGTCTATACAAACGCAAGAAACAAAATCAAAACAAAGGATAACACTTTTCTAGCATTTTAAATGATCTAATTAAGGATTTTTAAGAAAAAGTGTTTAAAAACAATGGCTTGCCATTGTTTTTATCATAATGTCGTCAGA
>DLXW01000016.1:15074-15515 GCA_003448685.1 Cyanothece sp. UBA12306 | reverse complement strand
AAGTGCGGAATGTGGGTTGTAACATAATTAGATTATCTTCTGGTAAATAATCCCTAAACTTACCGTGATCTGCCAAAATAGCGATTAAATGCAAAGAAGAATCCGGTTCTTTATGTAAATCAGCCCAAGGAATTGACACTTCTAAACATTGACTAAAGGCTATTTCAACACGACTATTTTTAGCATGCCAATTATGATGTGCTTGAGCTTCTTGCATCCAACAAAATTTATTGACTAGGTTGATACCGAGATGATGATGGAATAAATAGTTAACAGGAGCTTGAGCCGGAATATCAGCCAAAGGAGCAGGACTAGTATGGACGGGAATATTGGGGTAGTACCACAATAAATGTAATTCGTTAACTGATTCTTGATCTGGTTGGACTCCTTTCTTGAAATCAAATCTTAAATAAAAATTAAGGTGATTTAAGCCATAAAATC
>DLXW01000016.1:11339-14858 GCA_003448685.1 Cyanothece sp. UBA12306 | reverse complement strand
GGTGATTTAAGCCATAAAATAATCTTTGTACCACACTAGCTTTGTGCATGGTTCCCCTGGCTCCCCCAATTTCGATTCTTCCGGCTTTAGACCAATCTTGTTCGTCTCCGTAGCCATCGATAACAGGCTGAATAAAGCTTTCTGGAGTGCGATCGCTAATAAGGGCATGGTCTTCTAACGGTTCGTATAACTGAGACGGAACAGTCTCATTGAGGGCATGATACACGGCCCGTAAATGTTCGCGAAACAATTGATCGAACAAGGCATCATGATTAGAAGAATGTCCCTCTCCAAACCACCAAAACCAATCAGAACCTTCAGCAGCATATAATGCTTCCCAAGCATCAGGATTAGTGGTTGGTGTAGCTTCAGGATGTTTGGCCATCATTTGTCTAGCAGCAACCAATAAATCCCATGCTTTATTTTTGACAGGATCTCCGATCCAAGTGCTGAAACTGCCATCGATCCAAGAACCACTGTGTAATTTTTCAGCTTGAATTGTTTGTGTTGGGGGGAATTTTTGCAAAAATTCTGATACAGTTACTAATTGAATGTCGTGATCGTGACTCAAGCGACTATATAATTCTCTTAAAAAGGGTAATCCATCTTGATGATAGTGTTCCCAACAGTTTTCTCCATCTAGAGCAATAGTCACTAACCAGGGATGATTAAGACGAGTTTCATGACTTCCTTGGTTTTCCATTAGGGAACGGGCAATAGCTTCTAAATGCCCAATAAAATCAGAAACTGCGTGGCGACTATCCATTCCCCCATAGGTGAACCCAATTAAGTCTGAAAGACGATGATCTCGAAAGACAATGGCTAAGTCCCCATAAAGCGTTTCTAGACGATAAGGACGGTAGAGTAATTCTGGTTGGTAAAGATTTCCTGTTTCATCCCGATGGAAAAAGTGTCCTAGACTCCATCCTAATACCGCTTCATCTGAACAAATCCATTTAAACTTAGCTTGGGCTATATGGGGTAAAATGGCGGGGCTAACCGACTGTTCTGAAGGCCATAAACCACGGGGTTGTCTTCTAAAATGATCGATATAGATTTGCTTGGCTTTTTGGAGATGCCGAGGAATATCTTGAGTCCATTTAAACGGTCGTTCGGGTAAGGACATTTCGGGAATAGCCACACGACCCGCATGACTATCCGCTAATAAAGGTAAGATGGGATGGGTATAGGGGGTTGTGGTCACTTCTAACTGCCCCGATTGCTGCATTTTGCGGTGTTGGGGGACAATTTCGCTGATAATTTCTATCTGTTTTTTAATAATCTGTTGGCGATCGCTTAGGGTAAATCCTCGCCCTTTTTCTAACCAACTTTGAATTTGGGGATCTCTTTCGCGAAATAGGGGATCAATCCAAGCTAAATTATGCCACGCGAGTAAATCTGCGTAGTCTTGACTTCTCCAATTTTCTAGACACCATTTAATTCCTTGGTCTTGCCTTTGTTCATAAAGTTGACGATAACGGGGATGGGGATCAATTAAGGTGTGATGATTGGCATCAAAGAAATGTTCAATAATTTCCGATTTTTGTCGATTTGTTAGGCTATTTTCTGGGGTTAGGGTTAAGGCCATATAGGGATCTCTGGCCGTTCCGTGAACATATTCTTCGAGTTGTAAAATTAGGGAAGGGACAAGATTAACAGTTTGATGTAATTGGGGATATTCTTCTAAAACTAGCACTAAATCGAGATAATCTTTGACCCCATGCAAACGAACCCAAGGCATTCGATACTGTCCCGTGGGATCGGCGATCGCTTCAGGAGATTTATATAAGGGTTGATGTTGATGCCAAATAAATGCAACGTATAGAGGGTAAGCCATCTAAAATTTTCAATCCTTTTGTGGATGTGCTTTTTTCTAAGATTACTGCTAATTGTTCGAGGTTACTTAATTGTTTATTCTTTATTAATTACCTGAGTTCAAAATTTAAAAGGTTAGTCTGATTCCATAGAGAAATGATCTAAAATTCATTGGTGAATGATGCAACGCCAAAATTTAATTGGCCCAAATACTTAGGTAATTTTATTGATAAAGTTTGCCCCGAAAATAAATAAGCCATCTGTAAAAAGACTGAGAAGCTAAAAATTAGCTAGATTTACGTCAATGAAATAGTAATTTACCCAAAAAATTAGGGAACAATGAAAACATCTAAGGAGCATTTATATGATTACGCCTTATGACTTATTTGTCTTCTACCAAGCGATCACGCGCAGTCGCGCTACGTAATTACTTTTCCCCATTTGGGAATAAGTTAGTTGAAACGGGTTATATTGAACCCGATCAAATGAAAAAAGCCCTAGTTGAAACCCGCAAAACTGGAGTCCCTTTAATTGAAGTCGTACAATCTTTAACAGGTCGTGAACTTCCTCCAGATTTGCAAAGACAATATAAAAAACACCATTTATTTGAGTTAAAAATTCTCTATGGCGTTGATTGTGTCGATCCAGAAGTTAGTCCAGTAGCTGATCGACAAATGGCCCAATTAATTGAAAACTTAATTTCCTTTGATATTTGCCGTCGCCATAAACTTTTACCCATTTCTAAGGATGATGGAACTCCACCTTCCGTATTAGTTGCTATGGTTGATCCCGATGATCTAACCGCCCAAGACGACCTCAATCGAATTGTGCGCGCTAGGGGAATTAACCTCAAAAGGATGGTCATTACCCAAGCCGATTATGATCGACTGCTCGAACAATACCATGAATTACAAACAGAACTAGACCAAGAAAAGGAAAAAATAGATCAAGAAAAAGCCCTAGAAAAACTAGGGGATATTTCTAGTCTAGTGGACAACATGGATAGTATGGGGGAAGTTGAAGATGAAGATGCCGATTCCCTAGATGCTAACGAAGCCAATAATGCTCCGATCATCAATCTGGTCAATAAAATCCTCGCCAAAGCCTTACAAGAAGGGGTTTCTGATATCCATGTAGAACCCCAAGAAGAATGCCTCAGGATTCGCTTTCGTAAAGATGGCGTACTCCAAGAAGCTTTTGATCCCCTACCCAAAAAAATAATTCCGGCAGCAGTGGCAAGGTTCAAAATTATGTCAGACTTAGACATTGCCGAACGCCGTCTGCCTCAGGATGGAAAAATTCGTCGGATGTATCAAGGACGAAAAGTAGATTTTCGGGTCAATACTCTACCAAGTCGCTACGGAGAAAAAGTCTGTTTACGGATTTTAGATAACTCGGCCACCCAATTAGGATTAGATAAATTAATCACCAATCAAGAAACTCTAGAAATTGTCAGAGACTTAGCCAGTCGTCCTTTTGGTTTAATTTTAGTCACCGGACCAACAGGAAGTGGAAAATCTACCAGTTTGTATTCGGTGTTAGCAGAACGTAACAACCCAGGGGTAAACATCAGTACCGCCGAAGATCCCATTGAATATTCTCTCCCAGGTATTACCCAAGTCCAGGTAATTAGGGAAAAAGGTATGAACTTTGCCTCTATTTTAAGAGCATTTATGCGACAAGATCCCGATGTGATTCTGGTGG
>DLXW01000016.1:10809-11092 GCA_003448685.1 Cyanothece sp. UBA12306 | reverse complement strand
ATCCCGATGTGATTCTGGTGGGAGAAACCCGAGATGCAGAAACGGCTAAAACCGCTATTGAAGCCGCCTTAACCGGTCACCTAGTTTTAACTACCTTACACACTAATGATGCAGCAGGGGCGATCGCCCGTCTCGATGAAATGGGTGTGGAACCTTTCATGATTTCAGGGGCATTATTAGGTGTATTAGCACAAAGGTTAATGCGACGGGTCTGTAGTGAATGTCGAGTTCCCTATAATCCTACTAAAGCAGAATTAGCTCGTTTTGGACTATCTGCCTCCAA
>DLXW01000016.1:0-10563 GCA_003448685.1 Cyanothece sp. UBA12306 | reverse complement strand
AAGCCAATAAATTAACCCCAGAAGAAATTACTGCCGCCAAAGCTAATGGAAGTCTTTGCCCCAAATGTGGGGGAGGTGGCTACAAAGGAAGGGTCGGAGTTTACGAGGTGATGCGTAATACAGAACGCATTCAAACCCTGGTTAATGAAGGGGCAACCACAGACCGTATCAAAGAAGCTGCCGTTGAAGAAGGGATGGTGACGATTTTGGCTTACAGTTTGCAACTGGTTCAAGAAGGCTATACCACCCTCGAAGAAGTGGAACGGGTTACCTTTACCGATACGGGACTCGAAGCGGAATTGAAAGCCAAACGCAAAAGTTCCCTAGAATGTCAAACCTGTAAGGCCGAATTACAGCCAGAATGGATGGACTGCCCCTATTGTCTAACCCCAAGATTTGCGAACAATTAATCAATTTTAAGGAGAATTAACCATGTCTATGGATATAATGATCGAAGACTTAATGGAACAACTGGTGGAAATGGGGGGTTCGGATATGCACATCCAAGCAGGTGCTCCCATCTATTTTCGCATTAGTGGTAAACTTGCCCCCATTGGAGAAGAACCTCTCTCACCCCAAGAAAGTCAAAAACTGATTTTTAGTATGCTTAATAACTCCCAAAGGAAAGAATTAGAGCAAAATTGGGAATTGGATTGTTCTTACGGAGTTAAAGGGCTAGCCCGCTTTCGGGTGAATGTTTATAAAGAAAGGGGCTGTTATGCCGCCTGTTTAAGGGCTCTTTCTTCTAAAATTCCTAATTTTGAACAGTTGGGACTGCCAACCATTGTGCGAGAAATGGCTGAACGTCCTAGGGGCATGGTATTAGTAACGGGGCAAACAGGATCGGGAAAAACCACCACCCTAGCAGCTATTTTAGACTTAATCAATCGCACCCGTGGCGAACATATTCTCACCGTTGAAGACCCCATTGAATATGTTTTTCCCAACGTTAAAAGCCTGTTTCATCAACGCCAAAAAGGAGAAGATACTAAATCTTTTGCTAATGCTCTCAAAGCATCTTTGCGCGAAGATCCTGATATTATTCTAGTAGGGGAAATGCGGGACTTAGAAACCATCGGTTTAGCCATCACTGCTGCTGAAACCGGACACTTAGTCTTTGGAACCTTACACACCAACTCCGCTGCTGGAACCGTTGATCGGATTATTGATGTGTTTCCTGCTAATCAACAGGCTCAAATTCGGGCTATGCTTTCTAACTCTCTGATCGCAGTTTTTAGCCAATGTTTAGTCAAGAAAAAAGCCCCCAAACCAGGAGAATTTGGACGGGCTATGGCTCAAGAAATTATGGTAATTACACCGGCGATCGCTAACCTGATTCGGGAAGGAAAAGCCTCTCAAATTTATTCAGCTATTCAAACTGGGATGAAACTAGGTATGCAAACGATGGAACAAGCCTTAGCTAATATGGTCGTCAGTGGCATGGTATCTTTTGAAGAGGCCATTTCTAAAAGTGGTAAACCCGATGAATTACAGCGTTTAGTTGCAGGGGCAAGTGCAGGTATGAAAAGTTCTGCTAAAGCTAAAGGTAAGGTTCGTCTGTAATGGAATTTTTCGTTATACAGTTATTGGTTATTAACAACCACTAACTGTTAACTATTAACTATTAATTATTAATTATTAACTATTAAAAACTATGCCTACATTTGTTGCTCAAGTTAAAAACGCCAAGGGTAAAATCTCTAGTGCTAAAGTTCAAGCTGCTTCCCCTGAACAAGCTAGAATGATGCTCAGACAACAATATCCAGCCATCGGTAAAATCAAAAAGTCTGGCATGGATATTGATCTATCAGGGATTGAATTAGCACTAGCCAACGTTAAAGTCAAGGATAAAGCTGTTTTTTCCCGCCAATTTTCCGTAATGATTAACGCTGGTGTTGCTATCGTTCGTTGTTTAGGAGTTTTATCCGAGCAATGTGGCAATCCTAAACTAAAAAAATCTTTAAGTGACATTAGCACCGAAGTACAGCAAGGGGTTAGTTTATCCGAAGCAATGGCAAAACACCCCGAATGTTTTGATGATCTATACGTCAGCATGATCGAAGCAGGAGAAACTGGAGGGGTACTCGATGAAGTGCTTAACCGTTTGTCTAAACTGCTTGAAGATATGGCTAGACTGCAAAACCAAATTAAGTCTGCTATGGCCTATCCGGTGACGGTGGGAATCTTGGCAGTAGTAGTCTTCTTTGCTATGACCATCTTCTTGATTCCGATTTTCGCCAAGATTTTCCAAGATTTAGGAGCAGAATTACCGGCCTTAACACAATTTATGCTTAATATCAGTGCTGTAATCAGAAGTTGGAAAATTTTGATCCCCATTGGAATTTGTATCGGGGGTAGCTTTGGTATCCGTCAGTATTACAAAACTCCTGCGGGAAGGTTACAAATCGATGCCCTGATGCTGAAACTTCCATTATTTGGTGATTTGAACGAAAAGTCGGCTGTTGCCCGGTTTTGTCGGGTTTTTGGGACTTTAACCCGTTCGGGGGTTCCCATTCTTTCTTCTCTCGAAATTGTCTGTAATACGGTAGGCAACAAAGTAATTGCTAATGCGATCGACGGAGCAAAAAACGAAATTCAACAGGGGGGGATGATGAGTTTAGCTTTACAACGGGCTAATGTTTTTCCAGCGTTAGCGATTCAAATGATTAGTATCGGGGAAGAAACAGGGGAACTTGATGCTATGATGATGAAAGTCGCAGATTTTTATGAAGATGAGGTAGAACAAGCCGTTAAAGCTCTCACAAGTATGTTAGAACCCTTGATGATGGTAGGTATTGCTGGCATGGTTGGGGTGATTCTCTTATCAATGTATTTGCCTATGTTCAAAATCTTCGATCAACTCGCCTAATCAGCTGTTGATCTTAAAAATGAAATGGAGAGTCGGCAATAGGGAGTCTATCTCAAAAATTTAAGAAGAAGACCCCCTTTATATTACTGATGTAGTTTAACCTGTGTTCTAAACAGGATTTGGGATTAACTAAAGTAACCCCAAAAAAGAAAGAATTCCTTGTCCTGTAATTAACTCGGTCATTAGACCCATAAAACCCAACATGGCCAGACGACCGTTCCAAATTTCGGCTGAATGGGTAAAACCAAACTTTGATCCTTCATTATTCATAGCTTATACTTTCCTTGGTTTTAATAAATGAATCTGTTATTCAATGGGATAACTTAACTTATTTAATATATATTAACAAACTTTGTTTAAAATGTAAATTTTAATTAAATCTACTTGACAAGCTATTTGATTGAATAATTTAAGTTATTTTAAGTAATCTAACAAAATATTGCAAAAACTAGATAAAAATTGACACCAATTATCAAAATTTTGGGAGATAATGGGGGTATTCAGAGACTATTAACTCTTGTAGAGAATCAGTTTAAGCTTGGTCTTTACTCCATAGCAGCAAAAGAAGGCTAAGAAAAAAATTTAGAGGAATTAATGATGATGCAGCCTAATGAATGTCAAGTAACAGAGTTTATGGATACTAACCAAAGGGTAAAAGCTAAAAAGTTGTATTTTGATGGATTTTTAAATTCATCGTCGATTAAGTCAGAAAAATCTGCTTTAACAGAACCTGTGGCAGAATTGGATGAGGCAGTAGGTTTAGGTCCATTTTGGTCAGAATATGATATGTGGATCTAAAGTAAGGTCATTTCTCGAATTTTTGTGATGGCTAATTGAATAGCTTTACCGGTAACAGGGGATAGTTGTTCTCCAAACTCAAAATTAATTGCTGGAATTAAAATCCAATAAGCAAGAGGTATTCTACCATAAATAGCTTGAGTTAAACTCAAAAGTTGCGAAGGATCACTATAGTGTCCCAAATTGGTGGTGTTAGAGACGGCTTTGAGTTTTATTATTTGTAAAGTTGCTGGTTGTTCAGAGGGGGTTAATAACGCATCAGCAAAAATAACTTGATCTACTTGAGAGATAGCTTCAGAAAGTTCTGGAGTAAGTTGATGAACAGCTAAAGAACTTACATTTTCTAAGTTCCATTGATTAATTATTTCTGCTAATTTTTGACCGGCAGAATCATCACTTCTTAAGTTGTTTCCATAGCCAATAATCAAGATTTTTTGTGTCATTAATTACCATATTTAATTGCGTAAAACTTCATCTATTAACTCACCATTTGAGTCAAAAAGTTGAAGATGTAAGGGCATTTGTCCGGCAGCATGAGTAGAACAACTTAAACAAGGATCATAACACCGTATTCCGGCTTCCACACGGTTTAACATTCCTTCTGTTAGTTGATTTCCTTTAACATAATGTTTCGCAATTTGGGCAACGGTTTGATTCATTGCTAGGTTATTATTTCCGGTGGCAATGATTAAGTTTACTTTCTCAATTAAGCCATTTTGATCAACATTATAATGATGAAAAAGGGTTCCCCTGGGTGCCTCACTGACTCCAATTGCTTCTAAGGCATTAATTCCCGCTTTAGCGCGAGTGTTTTGGGAGACAATATCAGGATCATCAATTAATCTTTCAATCCTTTCTAAGGAGGCTAAAATCTCCAGCAAGCGAGCATAATGATAGAAGAAAGAAGAAGTAGCCACTCCACCGACGCGCTGGCGATATTCTTTTAATTCTACATCAGCTTCTGGTGTCCCGAAATGGGAGCAAATATTGAGTCTTGCTAAGGGACCTACTCGATAAATTCCATCTGGATATCCCCAGGGTTTGTAGTAAGGAGATTTAAGATAAGTCCATTTTTCTACCGACTCCCCAATGAAGTCTTGATAGTTATCTTCTTTGAGGTTATCTGCCACAATATTTCCTTCACTATCGGTGAAGCGAAGATGACCCCCATAATGTTCCCAAAGTCCATCCTCTCCTACTAAACCCATAAAAAGAGATGGAAATTTACCAAAGGTTTGAACTTCAGTTTCAAACTGATCTAAAAGTTGTTTAAATAGATTGAGTGCTGTATTAAGAGTAGCACGAGATTCTCGAAGGCGATCGCGTATCCATTGCCTGCCTTCTTCTGATAAAGGCGATCTCACTCCTCCTGGTACAGACCAAGCTGCATGGATTTTTTTTGCTCCTAAAAGTTCGATTATTTTTTGACCAAATTGTCTTAAACGAATGCCACTTTTAGCCAATTCTGGATTAGATTCAATTAAGCCAAAAATGTTCCTTGTTGCTGGATCACTATCCCATCCTAACAAAAAATCTGGGCTACTCAGATGAAAGAAACTTAAAGCATGGGATTGAGTAATTTGTGCTAAATTCATCAATCTTCGTAGTTTTTCGGCGGCGATAGGAATCTGAACTGCTAAAATTTTATCCCCTGTTTTTGAAGATGCTAGTAGATGACTAACGGGACAAATTCCACAAATTCTAGCAGTAATTCCTGCCATTTCCCACAGGGGACGACCTTCACAAAACTTTTCAAATCCCCGATATTCTACTACATGGAAACGGGCATCTTCTACGGTTCCAGAATCATCTAAAAAAATTGATATTTTAGCATGGCCTTCAATACGAGTAACCGGATCTATAACAACTGTTTTAGTCATAATTACCTCTTTTTCATTAACCAAATTTAATCATATCTCGTCCTTTCATTTCTGGCTTTTCTCCCTGTAGTAAGGGTTCTAAACTAGCCTTAATTCGGTGAGCATCTGGGGGACATCCTGGGATAAACAAATCAACATTGATCACTTCATGAACCGGAGTTACTTTATCGAGTAATTCGGGAACTATACCAGGTTCATTAGGCAATTGAGGGGTGGTATCTCCTAATTCTAAATAAGAACGTTTAAGGACTGTTTCTGCTGGACCTAACATATTGCGCATCGCTGGAACATTAGCAGTAACGGCACAGTCTCCAAAAGAAACAATTAATTTAGTTCGTTCCCTGACTTTTTGGATTAATTCTAAGTTTTCTTCATTAGCGATCGCCCCTTCGACTAAACAGATATCTACCCCTTCTGGATAGTATTTAATATCAGCGATCGGACTATAGACAACTTCCACTTTTTGGGCTAATTCTAATAGCCATTCATCTAAGTCGAGAAAAGACATATGACAACCAGAACATCCAGCCAACCAAATTGAAGCAAATTTAAGTTTTTCCATAGCTATTTTAATTAGTTATTTAATAATTATCTGAGCCATTTTTGTTCGGTTCTCGCTTTATGCAAAAATTCTATCGTAGACTTATGGTGAACCATTTCTGCGGTGGTACTACCTTGACAGAAAATTGCTCCTGTAGGACAAGCTTCAACGCATTTACCGCAAGAGGTACAAGCGTCAACTTCTCCCCAAGGTTGGTTCATTCCTGCCACAATAAAAGCTTGACTACCCCGACTAGCTACATCCCAAACATGGGCTCCTTCGAGTTCATCACAAACTCTAACGCATCGGGTACACAAAATACAACGGTTATGATCCATGCCGAATTTTTCATGGGAAAGATCGACTTTTCGGTCAGGAAATTGGTAAGTAAAACGGGAATGATCCATCCCTAATTTAACAGCCATATTTTGCAATTCACAATTACCATTGACAACACAAATGGCGCAAACATGATTGCCTTCTGCAAACAATAATTCAATGGCCATCCGTCGATAGTCTTGCAGTTTTTCCGTGTTCGTTTGCACCACAATTCCTTCTTGTGCTTCGGTAACACAAGCGGGTTGAAGTTTAGAACTTCCTTCTATTTCAACTAAGCATAAACGACAAGCAGCAACAGAAGAAACTCCTTCTAAATAACATAATCTCGGAATTGATATTCCTGATTCTTTGGCCACTTCTAGAATAGTTTTTCCTTGGGAAGCAGTGACTAATTGTCCATTGATTGTTAGGGTATTAACTGCCATTTTTTAGCTTTTCTCCGATACAATTAGGTTGAGATATTCGTCACGGAAATAATGTAAGGTACTTAAAACTGGATTAGGTGCTGTCATTCCTAAACCGCATAAACTTGTTGCTTTGACCATCTGACATAATGACTCTAGTTTGGCTAAATCTTGGTGATTTGCTTTGCTTTCAGCTAATTTAGTTAATAGGTCGTGTAATTGGACAGTTCCTGCACGACAAGGAACGCATTTTCCACAGCTTTCTTCTCGACAAAATTCCATATAAAAGCGAGAAATTTCTACCATACTGGTGGTGTCATCCATGACGATCATGCCCCCTGAACCCATAATTGTCCCTAACTTTTGTAGGGAGTCATATTCAACAGGGGTATCGAATAAATGGGCAGGAATACAGCCTCCAGAAGGTCCTCCAGTTTGTACTGCTTTTACTTGTCTACCATCGGTAACACCCCCACCAATTTCTTCAACAATTTGTCTAATTGTAGTTCCCATTGGTACTTCAATTAAGCCAATATTTTTGACTTTTCCTGTCAAAGCAAAGACTTTAGTTCCTTTACTATTTTCGGTTCCAATACTGGCATACCAGTCTCCTCCTTCTCGAATAATAGGGGCAATATTAGCATAGGTTTCTACATTATTAATCAGGGTAGGATGCCCCCATAGTCCAGATTGTGCGGGATAGGGAGGACGAGGACGGGGGTTACCTCGCTTGCCTTCAACTGAGGCAATGAGGGCAGTTTCTTCACCGCAAACAAAGGCTCCTGCACCGACGCGAATATCGATTTTAAAGTCGAAGGGAGAATCAAAAATTTGTGACCCCATTAAGCCATATTTTTTGGCCTGTTGAATCGCTTTTTGTAGTCGTTTAATTGCTAAAGGATATTCGGCCCTTATATAGATATAACCATGATTTGCTCCTACGGCATAGGCAGCGATCGCCATTCCTTCTAAAACCCGATGGGGATCACTTTCTAAAATAGCTCGATCCATGAAGGCACCAGGATCGCCTTCATCCGCATTACAAATTACATATTTTTGCTGTCCTGGCATTTTGGCTACTGTTGCCCATTTCACCCCTGTGGGATAGCCTCCTCCTCCCCGTCCCCGTAAACCACTTTTAGTGACTTCTTGAATCACTTCATTGGGATTCATTTCTAACAATATATGGTGTAATTGTTGATAGCCTCCAGCACTAATATAATCATCGATACTTTCAGGGTCTATTTGACCACTATTTTCTCGAACAATCAGTTTTTGACGGGTGAAGAAAGGATGATTAAGATCTCCTTGAGGAGGTAATTCTTCCGCAGATATTGTCTGATTTAAAGTAGCAATAATTGCGCAGGCGTTTTCTGGTGTTACGTTGTGATATAGGGTTTTTTCTGGTTCTATTTCTATTGATGGTCCTTGACCACAAAGTCCCATACAGCCAACGCTACGTAGCTCAACTTGTTCTTCTAAATCAGCTTCTTTTATAGCACTTTTTAGACTATTTCTAATATTATCTGCTCCACAAGAAAGACATCCTGATGCAGTACAACATCGAATTTGTTTTGATTTTTGCTGGCGTTTTATTTTTGTTTCTCGTTGAATATTTAAGAGTTCTTCAAGATTCATAATGATCTATCCTTATTTTTAGCAAATTAATGATCATAGTTAGAATAAAGTTATTCTTCTGAGCTATTTTTTTGCCATGCTTGAACTTTTTCTATGGCTATTTCTGGTGTAACTTTTCCTGCTACCTGCTCATCAAATACCACTGATGGGGCAATACCACAGGCTCCTAAACAGCGGGCTGACATTAAAGAAACTTTTTGATCATCGGTAGTTTCTCCTGATTTAATTCCCAATTCCTGTTCTAATTTTACCAAAATTTTATCGCTACCTTTAACATAACAAGCTGTTCCCATACAGACAACACAACTATGTTCACCACTTGGTTTTAGGGAAAATAAATGATAAAAAGTAGCGACCCCATAAACCCGACTTAAAGGTAGTTTAAGCTCCCTAGCAATATATTCTAAAATATCTGGTTCAAGATAACCAAAAGACTCCTGGGCTTTGTGTAGTATTTCTATTAGGGCATCTTGGCGATATTGATTACGTTTCATCGTAACTTCTAACGCCTTTAATCTTCTATCTGGTTTATTCTGGGTTTGCTCTATGCTTGCCTGTTTTTCTTGTTTTGTATCAACCTTTGTTGCTTTCATAGATTGCATCCTAGCATTAACGAAGTCTCCAAGTCAGTAGGGTCTTAATAATATTAAGCACGTACAGAAGTAGTTTTTATAACAAGAATCTATGCCTCGCCCCAAAAACTTTTCGCTTTAAAAAGCCAGGTTGTAGACACAATAATTTCGATAATTTAAGATCATGAATCAGTCTGGCCTATTCAGTTAACAAAAGCTAAATATTCCAGATTAATTTAAGCCCTAAGATTTTGAGGTTCGTACAACCCAAAACTAAATTATTAACCTATCTATGACTATGCTAAGGATAAATAGCTCCTATGAAGACTGAACTTAACTTTTTTTGATAAACAACATCAACCTTGCTAAACTTAAGACTCGATTTTCTCTATTGATTATTAATTATTAATTAATTAATTTGCCACATCAAATATTTGCTGTGCAGTTAAATCTAAATCAGGAAAAACAGAATAAATAAGCTTTTCATCATTCCTAAATTGCTACAATTGATATTCTTGAGCAACTAATTGATAAAGGAAAATAGCTGCTCAAGATTGGCAATTATTAGTTTAATTTTTCCTTACTATAATTTTAATTAAAATAAGGTCAAAGTTGTCCTAATTCCCTCAATTTAGCTTCTAATTCTCTGACTCTTGCTTCAGCTTGTTGGGCCCTAGTTTCTGCTTCTTGTTCCCTAGTTTCTGCTTGTTGGGCCCTAGTTTCTGCTTCTTGTTTCAACTGTCCTAATTCTACATAGGTGAGAAAGGGTTGATCTTTTGGGGTAAATATTTGTAAATTATTTGGATTTAATTGAAAACGAATCTTTAAACGGGGGCTAATCCATCCATCCATCATTTCAATCAAGTTTAGTCTATTTTCTTCCCTGATCCAACCACAAAGATCAACTTTATCTGGATCGTACACATAGTATTCTTCTACCCCATAACGATTATAAAACTCAAATTTTTGGGTCATTTCGGCTAAAGTGTTGCCAGGGGAGAGAATTTCAAAGACTACCTGGGGTGCAATCTGATTTTCTTGCCATTGTTTATAGGAACCGCGATCACCTTTGGGACGACCAAATGCTACCATAACATCAGGGGCGCGTCTTAGTTTATTATTGCCTTCAATGGGATACCATAGCAAATCTCCGGCAATGAAGACATCAGGATCATCAGCAAATAATAACTCTAAATTCTCTTTAATAGTGACAATAATCCGAAATTGTTTGGTATTATCGGCCATGGGTTGTCCATCACTATCAGGATAGATAATGTCGCTGTGAGTCAGGGAATTTATCTGTTGTACCATTGCTTTGTTTGGGGGATAATTCCAGAACTACTATTTAGTATAGCAGTGCTGATTTATTTATTTTATCTTTATAATTTTAGTATGAAAATGTAAGGATCAATTAACACCAGTTTTCTGGCAAAAATAGCGACCTAAAATTTTTAATTTCGTAAGTAAGCTGTTGTGCATTTAAACAGTCAACCTTAATTCAACTGGTAACTGGTAACTGATA
>DLXW01000149.1:2255-3879 GCA_003448685.1 Cyanothece sp. UBA12306 | reverse complement strand
CACACGCCCCACACTCCCCACACGCCCCACACTCCCCACACTTTGCCTCAGATGATCTATGATAAAAGAATTAGAGCTTAATAAACTTGCAATTTAGATCCACTCTTTTCCTGTTGACTGTCTTATTCAATATTAATTTAGTAATCATTTTTAATGTTAGAAAAGATTCTTGATTCTTCTCTTTATCTCGGTTTTAAAACTCCTTTATTACTCATTGTTCTTATTGCTTTAGAAGCGGTTTTGTCAGCTGACAATGCTATTGCTTTAGCCGCTATTGCTCAAGGATTAAGCAATAGAAAACTACAGCAATATGCTTTAAATTTGGGCTTGATTTTCGCTTATGTCCTGCGAATATCCCTGATTTTAACAGCTACTTGGGTGATTAAGTTTTGGCAATTTGAACTATTGGGGGCACTTTATTTATTATGGTTAGTATTTAATTATTTTACCTCCGAAGAAAATGAAGAGCATCATCATCATAGTCTTCAATTTCAATCTCTATGGCAAGCTATCCCTTTAATCGCCATAACAGATTTAGCTTTTTCTTTGGATAGCGTTACTACAGCGATCGCCATTGCCGATGATCTTTGGTTAATTTTAGTAGGAGGAACTATTGGAGTCATTACTCTGAGATTTTTAGCAGAATTATTTATCCGTTGGCTAGAGGAATTTACCTACCTTGAGGATGCGGGATTTATTACCGTTGGTTTTGTGGGAATTAGACTATTAATTCGAGTCATTAATCCTGAATTAGTTCCCCCTGAATGGTTAATGGTTAGTTTAATTACTATTGTGTTTGCTTGGGGATTTTCCAAACGGTCAAATCCAGTCAGTCAAACATCAGAAATAGTTACTACTGAGTTATCACAAGCAAATCAAAAAATTGAAGAGGCTGAAAAAATATCTTCGTCATAATCTGAATTCATCATTCATAATTTACAATTGATAATGACTGATTCTAATCCTATTTTAGGTGATAGTAAATTTCCCCACAAGGATTATCGTCCCCTTGATCGAGAAAAACTCACGCCAATGTATCAACATTACGTGATGGTTAAAAAACAATATCCGAATGCTTTATTGCTATATCGGGTAGGGGACTTTTTTGAATGTTTTTTTCAAGATGCAGTAACAATTTCCCAGGAATTAGAATTAGTTCTAACCAGTAAAGATGGTGGCAAGGAAATTGGACGGGTAGCTATGACAGGAGTTCCTCACCATGCTTTAGATCGCTATAGTCGTCTCTTAGTAGAAAAAGGCTATGCCGTGGCTATTTGTGATCAAGTAGAAGACTCTGCTAAAGCAGCGGCCCAAGGACGTATTGTAGAACGAAAAATTACTAAATTATTAACCCCAGGAACTTTAACCGATGAGGGGATGTTACCAGCAAGGCGTAACAATTTTTTGGCAGCTGTTGTCATGGCCGGAGAACATTGGGGACTAGCTTATGCTGATATTTCAACAGGGGAATTTTTTACCACCCAATCTCAAGCAATATCTAATCTAAATCTAGAGTTATTAAGACTGCAACCTTCAGAAATTTTGCTGCCTACTAATGCTCCTGATGTTAATAGTTTACTCCGTCCTGGAGAAAAATCAGAGTATCTACTTGATGGCTTACCAG
>DLXW01000149.1:0-2049 GCA_003448685.1 Cyanothece sp. UBA12306 | reverse complement strand
GGCTTACCAGACTGTTTCTGTTACTCATTACGATCGCAAACTTATTTTACCCTCAATGAAGCTAAACCAAGATTATTAATTACTTTTAATATCCGTTCTCTTGAAGGTATGGGATGTGAACATTTACCCTTAGCTATTCGTGCCGCAGGGGGGCTACTACAATACATTGAAGATACCCAGAAAGCCCATCAGGTTCCCCTACAACCCCTGCGAACTTACAATCAGGTTGATTTTCTAATTTTAGACCATCAAAGTCGCCGTAATCTCGAAATTACCCAAACTGTGAGAGATGGAACGTTTCACGGTTCTCTATTATGGGCAATTGATCGAACTTCTACTGCTATGGGAGGAAGGGCTTTACGTCGTTGGGTATTGGAACCTTTACTCACTATTAAAGGTATTCAGGCGCGACAAGATACTATTAAAGAGTTAGTAGAAAATCCCTCTTTACGGCAAGATTTACGTCAACTATTACGCAGCATTTATGACTTAGAAAGAATTACTGGCAGGGTAGGTTCTGGAACTGCTAATGCAAGAGATTTATTATCTTTGGCTGAGTCTTTAGTTAAGTTAAGTGATTTAGCTGAATTAACCACCTCAGGAACTTCTCTTTATCTAAAAGCTTTGCAAAAGATTCCCCCTGAATTGGAACAGTTAGGGCAGTATGTTATTGATCATTTAGTTGAATCTCCTCCCCTTCATTTAAAAGATGGGGGAGTGATTCGAGATGGGATTAATCCTGATTTAGATGCCATGCGTAACCGTCTCGAAGAGGATCGTCAATGGTTAGCTAATTTGGAAATAACAGAACGCAACAAAACGGGGGTTTCTAATCTAAAAGTTGGCTACAATAAAACCTTTGGTTATTATATTAGTATGCCCCGCAGTAAAGCAGAATTAGCCCCCGATAATTACCTTCGCAAACAAACTTTAACGAACGAAGAAAGATACATTACCCCTGAATTAAAGGAACGGGAAAGTCGTATTCTAACAGCCCAAGATGAGCTCAATCAATTAGAGTATGAAATCTTTGCTCAATTACGAGCAAAAGTAGCCGAAAAAGGCCAAGAAATTCGCAGTGTAGCTAAAGCAGTAGCAGCTATTGATGTTTTAGCCGGATTAGCAGAAATTGCGGTTTTTCAGGGTTATTGTTGTCCTCAAGTTATCGAAGGAAGAACCATAGAAATTACCGAGGGAAGACATCCAGTAGTTGAACAATCTTTACCAGCCGGTTTATTTGTGGCTAATTCTACAAAAATGGGTAATAAAGTAGAAAATAATCACCCAGACTTGATTATTTTAACAGGTCCTAATGCCAGTGGGAAAAGCTGCTATTTAAGACAGGTAGGACTGATTCAACTAATGACACAAATAGGCAGTTTTGTTCCTGCTAAAAAAGCTAAATTAGGTATTAGCGATCGCATTTTTACTCGGGTGGGTGCAGTGGATGATTTAGCTACCGGACAATCAACTTTTATGGTAGAAATGAATGAAACGGCAAATATTCTTAATCATGGAACTAATAAGTCTTTAATTTTATTAGATGAAATCGGTCGAGGTACTGCTACCTTTGACGGACTTTCTATTGCTTGGGCAGTAGCAGAATATTTAGCTACAGAAGTTCAAGGACGAACCATTTTTGCTACCCATTACCATGAATTAAATGAATTAGCTTCTATCCTTGCTAATGTGGCTAATTATCAAGTAACAGTGCAGGAATTGCCCAATGAAATTATCTTTTTGCATCAAGTTCGTCCAGGAGGTGCAGATAAATCCTATGGTATAGAAGCTGGAAGATTAGCTGGTTTACCAAGTTCTGTGATTAAACGGGCAAAACAAGTCATGAGTCAGATTGAAAAACATAGTAAAATAGCTTTAGGATTACGTAAAGGAATTAAAAAGGTTAATCCTATTAAAGAAACAAAAAGTCAAACAGAATTTATTGAACAATTAGATATTTTTGATAATTAACTTAATGATGAGCCTAGATAACTGGCGTAGGGGTTTACCTCTGTGGGCAGAAATATCTCTTCGTGAGGGGGGAAGCCT
>DLXW01000294.1 GCA_003448685.1 Cyanothece sp. UBA12306 | reverse complement strand
AGCCCCTACTGACTTCTGACTTGGAGACTTCGTTAAGTCCGACCACTTAAACCCAGTTTTTTGGTACAATAAAATGGGAGCATGATACCATTCCTGCTATTAATAAGCTAAAAAACAATCATAAAACTTAAAATGGAGAAAAAACTACCATGAAAAAACAACTTTTATTCATCAATTTACTAATTCTTAGCCTCGGTTTATTATTAATTCCTAATACCCAGGCTCAACAATGTCCTAAAACAGGTAATCGTCCCACAGATTATATTCAAAGAGAAGGAGATAAACGCTGCGAAGGTATAGTTAAACGTCTTGATCAAGGAGGAGACTTTAGCCTTGTTTCCCTCACCATTGGACGGATGAAAACCCTCACTGAACCTCTCAAATTAGAAGTTCCTAATATCAATAATAAAAAACCAGAAATCAAAATTTATTCTCTACAACAAAAATATCAACTTATCCCTCTTCGTTTACGTACTAGAGGGTATAATTATAAATTTCAATGGTCAAACGCCGTTATTAAAACAGAAAAAATACCCCTAGAAAATCTAAATGCTAAAGCCTTTATTACTGCACCACAAATAGTTTATCTACCAGTAATTTTTAATTCTTCAGCCAATGAATACAATATTGTACTCAATGCAGATAGAAGAGTCAGTATTACTGAATTTAAAATACAACAAAAAAACAATGTAATTTATCAAACTTCCCGTTCCCAATTTCAACCCAAAGGACAAATTTTCTTTAGTTGGAATGGACGCAAAAAAGATGGTAAAATTGCCCCTGCTGGATCTTATCAATTGAGAGTTAAAGCCAAACTAGAACAAGACGATGCACCCCCCGAAAATGCCTCAGTAAATATTACCTTTAAGCATAATCCCCAATGGCTAAAATAAAACTATGCAAACCCTGACTAAAAATTTATTAAATATCATTAAATGGTTCTGGTTTAAGTTAGTTTTGCCTGTTCTGATTGCCATTTCTAAAATCATTAAAAGCTGGGGCAAAATTCTCACTAAAGATCGACAATTTACCATTGTTTTATTAATTACTATTGCCCTAATTATTGGTTTATTTTTCTTCTGTATTGTCCCCACTAGCCAAAACTTTGAAGGTAATTTACTGGTAAGTAGTCTTAGTTTTACATCCCAAGGCAGCGATCGCCTGTTCCTAAAAAATGTGCGTAAACTTCGAGAAATAACAATTTCTGGTAAGCAAAAATTCACCCTTGTTGGTACATTTAACAGTTCATCCCATCCCGAAATTAATCAATTAGATCAACTAGAAATAGAATTACCTAGTGATAATAGTTACTTAACAATTACCCCCACTGATGACTTTACCCTCGAAGAATTACGTCTTCAGCAACAAACACGAATTAATAACCTCAAATATGCCTTCTATACCCGTCGTCTTTCCTTCACTATCATACCGCCTAATTCTTCCGAGTCCCCTCAATTTATTTTTAATCCTAATTCTCCGCTTAAAATAACCCTATCTGATTATAAAATCGCAAAACCTTCCCTAACAAACAATAATATCCCCCTAGAATTTAACCTAGAAACTACTCAATTTCAGCTACAACCCACCGCAAACATTCAAGTTAACTTACAACTACCTGAAAATAAAAAGCCCGTATTTTGGGGCAATATTAACGTCTCTAACGTCGAATTTGAACAACTGATTCAAGCAGGAGATAAATTAGAAGACAATATTATTGACTCCACCATTATTGCTGGTGAGATTCGCATGGCAAAACAAAAATTAAAATTAGAAAATAAACAATTTTTGATTGTTAATCATCCAGGTATTCAAACCATAAATCGTCTACAAATTATACAACCAGACTCATCAGAAAATTTAGAATTAAAAACCACAGCAGGAAATAAAATCAAGCTTTCACAATCCCAAACAGGCTTAGAAATTAGCATTTCTGGTAATACTAATAGCATCAAAGCTGGATTAAATCCTCGATTAACCATCTCTCAAATCCAAGGAAGTTTAATTTCTCGCTACGTTTCCAATGATGTGATTGTCGCCATAATTTCTTTCTCTGCGGGTTTAATTGTGTCTCTATTTTCCTGGCTATTTAACAACTTTCCTGATTCATCTAGAAGCAACAATTAAATAGCAGTTATTCTGGTAAAAGCTGATTAACAGAAATACAAACATCTGGAAATGCTAGTGGTGTAATCATTCCTTCTCGAATTATATATTCTTCAATATACTTACTCTCTTGCGGTTTTCTTAATACAATTACTTGCTTTTTTGATAAGTCTAAAACCCAATATTCTTGAATTCCAGCCGTTGCATAAATTGCCATCTTAATCTCTAAATCCTTCTTTAAGCTTGTCTTAGCAACCTCTATAATCCAGAAAATATCTTGAGGTGTAGGATGGCAATTTTGATAAGCTGATTCTGGCAATCGAACAATCGCAATATCAGGTTCTGGTTCTGAGTCAGATAGAGTAATTGGTCCATTAAAACGGACATCAGCCTTACCTGAGAGCAAATTTTCTAAATATCTTGTACCTCGTTTTGCTGTGATGTAATGAATAGGAGTTTCTGGACTCATCTCAACAATTTCACCGCCTAATAATTCTACATGACGATCACGAATAATGCCTGTTTCAATCATGCGATGATAATCATCTATAGACCATTTAGCTAATATCTTCACAGTAGAAATTCTCACATTATTGTTATATGATTTTAATGATATCATTACTACCTATTTTTAATCAGGGATAGCTATTATTTCGTTAATTAAATTAATACAATTTTCAGGACTGAATCCTATTAAAATATTTCCATTAGATAGGTTACTAAAAAATTCTTGACTAAGCAAATTATTACTCAACAAAATAACAGGTTTGTCATTTTTTAAAGCTAAAGCAACTTCAGAAGCAGTTCCTAAACCCATACCACAGGCAATAACCACATCTGAGGAAAGAACGTTAATATTATTACGTGCATTGCCTAAACCAGTGAAAATAGCAATATCCACAGCATCAGAAACATTATCGGTATTATTATCCGGCAAAATTCCGATAGTTAAACCTCCTACTTCTTTTGCCCCCTGACTCGCTTGTTCCATCACTCCTGCTTTCCGTCCACCTGTTAATAAAACCCATCCTTGAAGGGCAATTAATTGTCCTAATTGATAAGCATTTTTTAAATCTTCAGGAGTTGCTTTCTCCCCAGGTCCCATGACTCCAATGACTGTTTTTTTCATTGATCAAAAAACCGATTATTATCATTTTGAATACTATCATTTGATCGCTCCTTCTGCATTATTAACAATATCTCTAACCCAATCATCACAATCTACTCGTCTGATTAGTTCACAAATATCCATTAAGACAGTCTCACACATTGCATGTGCATAAATTATTTCTGATGAAAAAGCTGCAGCTATAGAACCATTTTCAAATATCTCATTCATCAATCTCTGAAACTGAGTATTCTCATTCACAGTAGGTGAATCTATATGAAAGGTTGAATTTTTAAGCGTTTCACAACCCAAAAGAATTATCGCATTTAGACTATGAACACCTTGCAATAGCATATCTAACTTTATCTCTATTGCAGCGACTTTTAAAGATGGATGATCAAGATCAAGCATAAACTTAACTTGAGGAACTCTCAAAGTTCAATATTTTTGAATGCTAAAAGACAATTATTAGAACTTATGCTCGAATAAGAGCTTTAAACAACATAAATATTCATTATACTGACATTTTCTATGTAGTCAATCATTTTGTAATAAAAAGTCAAAATTTTCAGGATATTTTTCAATTATAGTGCAAATATTTTGAATAAAATTATTCGATCGCCCCTTCTGCATGATGAACAAGATCTCGTAATTTGTCCAAAGTTTTTTGATCAACTTCCTGCCATAAACCTCGTTGATTTGCTTCTAATAATCTTTCTGCCATATCTCGTAATGCCCAAGGATTTTTTTGATAATTAAATTGTTGAACTTTTTCAGCAAATAAGTAAGCTTCGGCTACTCCTTGATACATGAAATCTTCTACACAGTTTGCTGTAGCATCGTAAGCGAATAAATAATCAACTGTTGCTGCCATTTCAAACGCCCCTTTATAGCCATGACGCATTACACCCTCTATCCATTTAGGATTAACCACACGGGAACGATATACTCTGGCGATTTCTTCTTTAAGTAACCTAACTTTGGGATTTCCTACAAGCGAATTATCACCAAAATATGTCTCAGGATTTTTTCCAGTTAAAGAACGAACAGCAGCAGTTAAACCTCCTTGAAATTGATAATAATCATCGGAGTCTAATAAATCATGTTCCCTATTATCTTGATTATGCAAAACAATTTGTAAAGATTGTAAGCGGTTTTTAAAAACTTCAAGGACTGGATGTCCCATGCCATTTTTATCATAAGCATAGCAACTCCAATTCAAATAAGCTGTTGCTAAATCATTGTCATCTTTCCAGTTTTGAGCTTCAATTAATCCCTGTAAACCTGCACCATAAGCCCCAGGTTTTGAACCAAAAATTCTATAGGTTGCCTTTAGTTTGGCTTCTTCTTCTGTTAATCCTTTTTGCTGCCATAATGCCTGTTCTGCCTGAACTTGGGCAGCTAAAGGGTTAATTTCTTTTTCTTCGTTTAGGCTTGACACTTCATTTATCGCATTATATAATAGTTGTAGTAGATTGGGGAAGCTGTCCCTAAAAAAGCCAGATACCCGAATAGTCACATCGACACGGGGTCGTCCTAACGCTGATGGGGTAAGGATTTCATAGCCAACTACCCGACGAGACATTCCATCCCAAATAGGTTGAACTCCCAATAAAGCCAGCACTTGCGCCACATCATCTCCTCCAGTTCGCATGGTAGAAGTTCCCCAAATAGAAATAGCTAAAGTTTTCGGATATTCCCCATTTTCTTGAGTATAACGTTCAATTACTGCTTCTGCGGCCTTTCTTCCCACGTCCCAAGCCGTTGGGGTGGGTATGGCGCGGATATCCACCGAATAGAAATTACGTCCAGTTGGTAGCACTTCTGGCCTGCCTCTAGTGGGCGCTCCAGCCGGGCCACTGGGAACATATTGGCCATCGAGTCCCTTAAGTAGATTAATAATTTCCTGGGGGGTTTGCAATAGAGAAGGGAGAAGGTGATTTTCTATCCAATGGAGTTCTTTTTGGGTTGCTGGTAGAGGACAATTAATAGGAGTTTGTGGATGAGAAATCAGAGTTTCTATCAGTTCACTAGCGTAATTTTCCAGGACTTCTATCGCTTGTCCAATAGTACGGCATTGGCTTAATTTTTCACCAATATAATCTATTTTTAATCCCCCTTGACTCAGAAGTTTTGGTAAAGAAAAAGGAGTATTTGGGGGAGTAGTGAGGGGATGAAAATCAAGGTGTAAATCTTGGGCGATCGCAGTTGTTAATCCCAGGCGATCAAAACTAGGATAACGGGCAATAGCGAGGATTAAATCTTTTAATTGAGGAAGTGGAGGACACTTACCAAAAATATGTAACCCGTCTCGAATTTGAGCTTCTTTTAGTTCACATAAGTAGCCATCAGCTACAGTTAAAAATTGAGCTAAACTATCGCTATTGAGTTCAATTCCTAAATCTTGATTAAGCTGAGTTTGGTTAACCAGTTGAGTAATGCGATCGCTAATCAATTTTAGACGAGAAGGATCTAAAGTTTGAGCCTCATAATATTCATCAATTAGGCCTTCTAGTTTTTCTAGATCGCCATAGAGTTCAGCGCGAGTTAAAGGAGGAGTTAGATGATCTAAAATAACTGCATGAGAACGACGTTTAGCTTGGGAACCTTCTCCTGGATCATTAACAATAAAAGGATAAAAATTAGGAATAGTTTCCAGAGCAATTTCTGGATAACAATTAGAAGATAAGGCTAGACTTTTTCCTGGTAACCATTCTAGGTTCCCATGTTTACCTAAATGAATAATTGCTGAGGCATTAAAATGATGTTTTAACCAATAATAATAAGCTAAATAATGGGGAGTTGGTTCTAAGTCAGGTGCGTGGTAATTTAAACTAGGATCTAGATCGTAACCTCTAGAAGGTTGAATACCAATAAAAATATTACCTAATTGTATACCAGATATGGGAAAAGATTGAGTGCAGTTAGCTGAAAATAAATGACCCCAACGCTCACTAATTTGACTTTGAACTGGAAGAGGTAAGGTTTGAAAATACTGCTCATATTGGGAGTAAGAGAGGGATTGATAAATCGGACTTAATTCTTGAGATTCAGGATCATTAGTAATTCCAGTTGTTAATCTTTGAATAAGTTCATCTCCTGTTTCTGGAATGTCTGTAATATTATAGCCAGAAGATTTTAAAGCGTGAAGAATTTCTAGACAACTAGCAGGAGTATCTAAACCAACACCATTGGCAATTCTTCCATTTTTGTTAGGATAATTAGCTAGGATCAAAGCAATTTTTCTTTCAGGAATTGGAGTATTTTTTAAGCCTATCCAATTGGTAGCTAAATCAGCAACAAAATCAATACGATCTGTTACAGGTTCGTAAATAATAACATCAGTTTCTAAGTCCTGATTCCAGGTTTGAACTGACTTAAAAGAAACGGCACGAGTAATGATTCTTCCATCTACTTCAGGAAGGGCAACATTCATCGCCACATCACGAGGATTTAATCCTTGAAAACTCGATTTCCATTGTTCAAAAGTACCTCCACTTAAAATTACTTGTAAGACAGGAATGTTCAAAGTTTTCCACAAATTTAGATTATTGATTACTCCAGAATCATCATTGATTTTAGCCAAAGAAAAACTGGTGGTATTGAGGATAAGTTTTATTTCATTTTCCGAAAAATTTTTACAATAGGATATTAGTTGCTCTTGTACTTCCAAATCTCGCAGTGATGAAACAAAAATCCCCACTGTATTTAATCCTCTTTTGCCTAAGCTTTGACAAAGGTAATCAATAGGTTTTAAATTACCTGCTAAATAATGGGAACGATAGAAAAGTAAGACTAAATTTTTATTTAATTTATCAGTTATTGTCGTAGATATCGAAGGTAAATAAATACCAAAATCAGGAACAATTTTAGGTAAAGGAGGGTTATAAGAAGTCCCCCAATCAAGATCTGAAATAAATTTTAAGGCATTAAGCCAGTTTTCTAAGCCACCTTCGGTTAAATAACGCCATAATTGATGAGATTTAGACAAAGGAACCGTGGAATGACTCAGCAGTTCAGGATCAAGACGGTCATCCCCTGGTAAAATGAAAAGAGAAATATTAGCAGATTGTGCAATTTCTTTGATTACTTCTAACCCATAGGACCAATAGGAACGTCCCCCTAATAAGCGCAAAATAATTACTTTTGCTTGAGATAATACGGTTTCAGCATAGGTATCAATGCTGAGTTGTTGTTGCAATTGTAGGAGATTAACAGCCCTAATTGAGGGAAAAGTGTTTGGTAAATGACTAATCGCAGCAGCTAGGGTTTGGATATCCGTATCTGCAGCTGTTAACAAAACAATTGAAGCTGGACTTTGTTCAACAAAGATCACACCCTCTTCATTAGGATTCCAACCTCCTGGGGTAGCAGCAATTCGGTGCATTCAAACTCCTTATCTTTAAAGATTATTAGATTTTGCCATAGTTTAGGAAATTAAAGAGATCCTAGATCAAAGATTGTACAGCGTTTCTCATTTTAGTGAGATCTACTCATTAAGTTTATCAACATTAACCAGAACAGTTTGACTTCTGACTTGTATCTTAGCCGTCTCCAAAATAATGACTCGTTTTCAAGACTCCATCTTACGTCGAAACTTACCAATAAGTATCTTCGAAGAATTATGCTCTCTGTGGCGACAGCTTGTAGCAATGGGAGACAATGAAGGTATTTTAATCACTCAAGCAGAAATTTTATCTGAAATACCCAATGCTAAAGCTCCTTTAACTAAAGAAAAATTTTCTTTATTATTATCTTCTGAATTTAGTGCCTTATTGCGAGCAATATTCGACACAAATACTTTATGCTATCGAGTTAGTATTAGTTGGGATCTTGAAGTTATCGCTGATTTTATTGACTACTTAAGACAAAATCTGCCGCCAACTTCAGTAACTCGAGATAAGCTTAGTTCTTTCTCTAATCATCAATCTTTATTAATTAGTCCTGTACAAAACTTTTTAATTAATAAATTAGTCAATATTTTAGCAGCAGACTCTTTAGTAGAGTCGCAAAAACGCTATACCAATGCTGCAGTTTGTCAACCGGTAGAAGATGCCTTAAGGCAACAAATTGCCCAGGAAAAATTACTCAACCAAGTTATTGCTCAAATTCGCCAAAGTTTAGATTTATCTTCTATTCTTCAAACAGCTGTTCGAGAACTCAGAAGTTTTCTTCAAGTTGATCGCTTAGTGATTTATGAATTTGAACAAGGAAATGCTTCTAATTCTAAGCATTTTAAATCATCTATAAGACGAGGATATGTTACTTATGAATCGAGAGTTTCTCAAAGTATTCCATCTCTATTAAATGTTGTGGCTGAAGATAATTGTTTTGAGCGTATTCCCCACTATCAAGAAAAATATCGTCAAGGATCTATTGTAGCCATTGAAGATATAGAAACCGCTTATTCTTCATCATTTTGTTTAATAAAATTTTTAGAAAAATATTGGATTAAGGCTAAATTAATTGCTCCTATTGTAATCAATGAAAACCTTTGGGGTTTGTTGATTGCTCATCAATGTTTTAAAAAACGAGAGTGGTTTAATAGTGAAAAGAATTTTTTAGGTCAAATTGGCGAACACTTAGCTGTAGCTATTTATCAAGCACAATTATATGCCCAAGTTCAAGAACAAAAAAATACTTTTGAACAACGAGTTATTGCCAGGACTCAAGAACTTAGGGATACTTTAGTAGCATCCCAAGCAGCCAACCACTCAAAAAGCGAATTTTTGGGTAATATGAGCCACGAATTAAGAACTCCTCTAACTTGTATTATTGGCTTATCAGCAACTTTATTACATTGGTATGGTGAGAGTAAATCTTTACCCTTAGAAAAACAAATGCAATATCTACAAACTATTCAAGATAGTGGAAAAAATTTATTAACAATAATTAATGAAATTCTTGAATATTCTAAATTAGAAGCAGGTAAATATGTTTTATCAATTCAAGAATTTTCCTTACAAAAAGTTGCTCATAATGTTTATGAAAGATTACAAGGAGAAGCTGTAAAAAGGCAAATAAACTTAGAATTAGAGTTTAAAGTAGAATCCCAAAATGTCAATTTTTTCGCCGATTCTGAAAGAATTCAACAAATTCTTTATCATTTACTCAATAATGCTCTCAAATTTACTACTGAGGGGGGAAAGGTTATTTTGCGAATTTGGCGAGAAGCTAATCAAGCTATTTTCCAAGTTGAAGATACGGGAATTGGTATTGCGCAAGATCAAATCTCTCTATTATTTGAGTCATTTCAACAGTTAGAAAGTTCTCGCAGACGTATCTATGGAGGAACGGGATTAGGATTAGCTTTAACTAAACAATTGGTTGAACTTCATGGAGGAACTATTGAAGTTGAATCAGTCTTAAAACAAGGATCAATTTTTACTGTTAGATTACCCAATCAACCCCAAAGACAACTTAAATCATCAAAAAAATCAAAAACCGATAAATCTTATTTGATGAGTAATAGAAGTATTGTTTTAATTGAAAGTAATGAAGAAATTGCTACATTAATTAGTGAATTATTAACCGCCGCAAATCATCAATTTATTTGGTTAATGGATAGTACAACAGCTATCAAAAAAATAGAACTTCTTGAACCGACTATCCTAATTCTTGATCAGGACTTAGCTGATGCTTATAAAATTAGTGAAACCCTCAAAGCATCCACCAATACTAAATCAATAAAAGTTCTTTTATTGAGCCATCAAATTTCTTCCACCGATTGGGAAGATATCTCTCAAAGGGGAATCGATGATTATCTGCTTAAACCAATTCAGCCTAATCTTTTATTAAAAAGAATTAATGCCTTAATGTCTAGTGATGATAATCAACGAGATAATAAAATGTAACTAAAATTTAGGCTGTTGTGTATTGAAGCCACTTAATTGATGAAATTAACCAAAAAGCTACAATCTGCATCTGTTTTGGTCTTGATCATCGATTGTTTTTGCTTACTAAAACATATTTTAAATTCGCTTTAGCTTATCTATTACGTTGGTATTCTTCAAGTAATTCAATTAAGTCGATTTGACATTGCATGGGTAATAATTCGAGAAGAGAAACTTTAATTCTTCCTCCTCCTAAAGAAACTTGAATTTTACGCAGAATAGATAGGACACCATCTTCGTTTAATTCATTATTTTCTATCAGAGGATAGATTTGTTCTGCGACAGTGGTATGTAAATGAGCTTCTCTTAGATAAAGATGCCATTTTGCCACATCAATATAGATATTTTCACCAATTTCTGCAGCAAGTGTTTCTATTGCTTGGGTAGTATTAGAATTAGCCATGGGATTTCTCAGAATAATCAGCGATCGCTACAATATACAGGAGATGAAACAGTAAAATTCCTCCCCAAATACCAGTAAACCAGATAATCCAACTCCAGTCGGCCTGTTTAATATTGTGGACAAACCAAATACCGGAATTAGAAGCAAGAAAAATACCCACATGAACAGCAAAGTTCATGCGATCATCAAGACGACGATATTCGGGATCAGCGCGATCGGGTAGGCGAGGCCAACGAGGAGGCATAGATAATAAATATTAGTTATTTAGGTTCCACTAATTATTTTAACGCCTATGCTTGTTTGATCAGAGAATAGTTAAGTAGGTTTCTGTGGAGTTCATCGGTAAAAGGACTAATTTTTGGTTTTTGAGATCAAGTTCAATGCCTAATGCCTCTAAAGGAATTACACCTAATAGGGGACTGCTACCTCCTGGTAACTCTAAACAGTCAAAAGTACCTTCTCGTCCCAATAAAGAAATCTTAGCATCTTGAAAAATACGCGCTTTACTGAGTCCTGTAGCCGTTTCCACAGGTACTTCTCTGAGTAATTCTAATCCTAACTGAGCGATCGCTTCTGAAGGTAAGCACAGAGTAGTTGCTCCTGTATCGATTAAAACATTGTCTAGGGTAATGGAACGAACACTATCAGATGTAATTAGTCCTCTGTCTAACATTGCTTGGTCAATGCGGTTGATTATGGTAACAGTTGCGATAATTTTCCCCATTGCCTGATCTTTCCTAGTATTTACATTGCTAAACATTATTTGTAATAATCCCTACAATAATCTTAGCTAAATAGTTATAATTAAAAAACAAAGCTTTACCTAAAATGTCGGATGA
>DLXW01000293.1:14108-15406 GCA_003448685.1 Cyanothece sp. UBA12306 | reverse complement strand
AATAACAAAGTTACCACAACTTTAGAAGGAATAGAAGAGCATCGTCAACTACTGGAAAAAAATTTTAAATTAATCAAAAATAGAGAAACTATTGATGAATATGTCAAGGTAAAAATCTCGCCTGATGGCCAAATAGCCACAGCAACACGAATGTTTGTTGAAAAAATTAACTTAGAAGATGGCCGACAATTCTTTACATCAGGAACCGATATTTTTCGTTTTGCTTGGATTGATAATCAACCTAAAATTATTTCAACTAAAACTCAAGGATGGGTTGAAGAAAAGACGATTGAATAATACAGTTTTAATGATGATTATGAGTTAAATAATTAAAGATAGATTTTTGGAGTTTGCTATGAAAAAAATAACAGTATTTGGTTTAACTACAAGCACATTATTAACCATAAGTCAAGTTTTTTGTCTCCCTGCACAAGCTAATTTTGGAGATTTTATGTTGGGTGTTGGGGCAGCAGTAGGAGTAGGTGCTATTATTGATGGTAATAGGCGAGATGTAGAAAATAGATATCGTCCCGTTCCCCCTCAACAAGAGTATTATCGTGGAGTTGAAGATGGAGTTAATCGGGCAAAATATGATAATCCTCGCCAGTCAAGAGATTATGATCGCGGATATGAAGAAGGGTTGCGTAAAGGAAGACGCTATTAAACAACTAAGAAAAATCTAGTTCAGCTTGAATTGTCAAAGGCTTTTCTTGAGTATTTTTTATCTTTTCTAGTTTATTTCTCACAGATTCTGGAGTCCAAAGTCCTTGCTTAATTCTTGAGGTCAAAGTCTGATTGCTAAAAAGACAATTATAGTTCTCTCGAATCTGTTGTAAATATTTACGTTCTTCATCAACATGATTAAAACGGTTAAGGATATCATCAATCGGGCCGATCTCAATTCCTATCCAGTTTCGGCTTTTAATTTCTGCTACTATATAAGTCGTTCCTGAACCACCAAACGGATCAAAAACCAGATCCCCTTTATTAGAAGCCATTTCAATAATTCTATCTAGGGTTTTAAGGGGAAGTTCATTTGCTCCCTTTCTTTGTTTATAGCGTTGATGTCTAACAGGTGAAATATCATACCAAACATCTGTTAAATTAATTCCTTTTGGATTTAATTTATGTTTATAACCTCCATAATCTCGTAATTCTCGATAACAGTTTGAACAAATTTCTAAAGGAAGTCTATCAGGATGAAATGTTTTAGGTTTTTCACCTTTGCAATAATAAAGTAAAGAATAATGAGAAGGATATAATCGACCTGTAATGGGAAATGAATATTTAATATCAAC
>DLXW01000293.1:0-13965 GCA_003448685.1 Cyanothece sp. UBA12306 | reverse complement strand
TATTTAATATCAACGGTTATCCAATGTCGAAAAGTTAGATATTGATTGAGAAAACTAGATAAGTAAGTATTCCATTTCGGTAAATTCCAAAGAAATAAACTTCCCCCTGGTTTCAGAAGACGAATACATTCTAATAACCACGTTTCGCACCAAAATAAATAATCAGTATTGCTCAAACTATCATTGATTTGAGAAGGATAATTTTTATTTAGGTTAAAAGGTGGATCGGCAAAAACTAAATCAATTGTTCCTGATTTTATTTCTTTCATTAAATTTAAGCAATCGCCTTGATAAAGCTGTCCAAATTTAGTTTTTAATTTTAAAGATTTTTTTTCTGGGATAAGAGTATTTGATTTTTGTTTATCTTTGATCATTTCATAAATTTCTGGGGCTTTTTGCTGAATAGATGAAATAATCTCTTGATCAATAATTCCCATAAACAATTTAAGTTTTAATAAAGAAATATTTTTCACTGTACAAATTTTTTCTAAATCTTCTCCTAAAGGAAGAATATTATTTTTATCATAATCTTTCAGTTTTTTGACGGAAATTCCAGTTTTATCAGCTAATCGTTTAATAGCTATTGAGTCCTTAGGTTCAATATCCAAAGCTTTAAAAAATTGATGTGATAAAACCATAATAAATTCTCCTCTACTGTACTAATAAAAACTCAGTTTCTTTTTGTAGCCTATAGGCTACAGCACTATTTTGTCAAGTAAGATAGGCTCTAGCTGGAGGATATTATAGTAATGCCTGAAAAAGCATTCGGTAAAGTTGTTCAGCGTCTCAGGAAGTCCAAAGGACTTTCACAAGAAGAACTTTCCTCTAGTAGTGGACTTGATAGAACATTTATTTCTCGTCTTGAAAGTGGACTTAGACAACCAACTATATCAACCATTATCAAATTAGCAGAAGCTCTTAATGTCTCTGCTGCATCTATTGTTGCGGAAGTGGAAGACATACTCCATGAAGATCAACAAAACTGAATTTTTGATTAGAAAGGGACAGTTTGCACAGTCAGAGGAATTTAACCAAATCCTTAAAGAGGTTTATAATGCGATTGATGCAGTTCGTTGGCCGCCAGGGAGTGATCAATTTATTCTTTATCCTGAAAAAAAAGGCAATGGAGTTAAACCCATTAAAGAAGGTTTTATGACGGCCTTATACAATTATGGTTGGGTACGAGAAAAACGAATGAGTATTGTAGCTAATGCGAAACCTGGCCCCGTGGACGCAGTCAAAATTATTTCTGCTCAAAAACTGTTTGTTGTTGAATGGGAAACCGGTAACATTTCTTCAAGTCATAGAGCATTGAATAAAATTGCAATTGGGTTACTTGAAAAAGTAATTGTTGGGGGAATACTAATAGTTCCATCAAGGAAAATGTATAACTGGTTAACTGATCGTATCGGTAACTTTCGAGAACTTGAACCTTATTTTACTCTCTGGCGCAATGTTGCTACTGATCAAGGAGTTTTAGCTATCATTGAGATTGAACATGACGGGACTTCAGAAAAGGTTCCTCGTATTTTTAAAGGAACAGATGGAAGAGCTTTAAATTAAATTCATGTTAGCTTTTACCTTGACTGAATTGGATTATTAAGATCAATAAATTTAGAAAATGGCACAATCAGATCCTAATGGAATTTTACGTTTACTGCCTTTTTTTGCCGGAGGAATAGGAGGAGTTTTACTCCTAATTAACCGTTTTACTACCTTACAATTAACCGAGTCTCAAGCGCGTTCTGATGTGGTGGGAGTGATTTTGAGTGGGGTACTGATTTTGATTGGATTAATTTGGCAACAGGTTCAACCGCGATCGCCTGATGCTGTTACCCTCATAGGGGAAGAAGGGCTGGAATTTTCTACAGACTTAACCGATGAAGTCAAAAAAGAACTGGCTTGGGCTTCCCATTTAGTATTAACCAATACCGTGACTAAATCTTTAGTGGTCTATTATCAAGGAAAGGTGGTGTTGAGGCGAGGAATTCTAGGCAAAAACCGTCAAGTAACCCCAGGAAAAATTCTAGAAAGGGTTTTAGCTACGCAAAAGCCTGTTTATTTGGTTAATTTGTCCCTCTATCCAGGGCGCGTAGAATTTGATTATCTTCCCGAAAATACCCAAGGAGTAATCTGTCAACCGATGGGCAAAGAAGGGGTTATGATTTTAGGGGCAAATGTTCCTCGTAGCTATACTAAACAGGATGAAAATTGGATCGAAGGTATCGCTGAGAAATTGGCAGATAGTTTTGATAATGTATAATTAATTGTTATATTGATCAACCTTTTTTTAAGATATAAAAAATGTAATTAAAGTTTATTACTGAAAGATTGGTTAAGTATATTTTAAGTGGAAATTTATAGATAATTTTTACCACTTCTGACTTCTGACTTCCTTGAGTCCACTTAATTATTGATTTTCTATACTTAAAATGAAGTTCTCCCCCAAACCCCAAAACCAAAATCGACTATTGACTCTCCCTGAGTTAAATAATACTATGACTTATTCCCCTCATCAGGGAAGTCATTGGCAGCCTCAAGGAAAATCAGAACCTTCATTTTATTATTTTGCCTACGGTTCTTGTATGTGTCCAGTAGATTTAAAACGGACTTTTGGAGAAAATACCCATCAATATGTTGTAGGAAAGGCGATCCTTAAGGGTTATCGTTTAGGTTTTTATCGTCGTTCTATCAGGCGAAATTGTGGTGCGTTGGATGTAGTTCGCGATCTCAATTCTCAGGTTGAAGGGGTACTATACCATCTCCCTTGGCGATTTAGTGAGGCTTTGGATGTTAGGGAGGAAGTTCCTCGTAATGGTTATCGTCACGAATATATCAAGGTGTATAGTGGGGGTAAGTTTTATCATGATGTACGAACCTATGTTGTAGTGGAAAAATTACCTCGAGAATTAGCCCCTAATGATTGGTATTTTAATGTGGTTTTGCGCGGCGCTATTACCTGTGGTTTATCTGAGGAATATTGCTGGTGGTTATTTAATCATATGCAGCAGCTTCAATTAAAACAGGGAATAGTTAATAGTTAATAGTTAATAGTTAATAGTTAATACTTAAATCTATTTAACTATCCTGAGGAACTTCTGACTTGGAGACTTCCTTAACTTTCTGGTATTGAAGTGGGATTTAAGAGGAATAAAGAAGCGCGTTTAGCGGTTGCTTCCGATAGACTAATTTTGGTCAAATTAACTAAACCATCTTTAATAAAAGAGTCTCTAACTAATAGTTTTTCTCCACTATTAAAGTTAGTTTCAAAAAAAACTTGTTTAATTCCAGCAGAAATGACTAATTTGAGACAAGAAACACAGGGTTCTAAGGTAACGTAAATAATTGCCCCTTCAGTAGAAATTCCGTGTTTAGCTGCTTGGGCGATCGCATTGGCTTCTGCATGAACAGCACGGGATGGTAAACTACTAGAAGCGTCACAACTACTTAGTTCAGGGTAACAAAATCCTTGGGCTGTACAATGGACTGATCCTGATGGAGAACCGTTATATCCTGTAGCTAATACTTGGCGATCTTTGACAATTACTGCACCAACGGGGAACGCCAAGCAGGTTGACCTCGTCGCTGCGAGTTTAGCGATCATTAAAAAGTATTCATCCCAGGTTGGCCTTTCTTTTTCTGATGATAGCATTAAACTCCTGTTGATCCAAACCCTCCACTACCCCTAATTGTCTCACTTAAGGTGTCTACTTCTTCAATGGTAACGCGAATAACCGGAGCAATTACCATTTGAGCAATTCTCATTCCTTGTGTTACTTTAAAGGATGTTTGACTATGGTTGATTAAAATAACCCCAATTTCTCCTCGATATCCCTCATCAATAGTTCCTGGTGTGTTTAAAACGGTGATTTGATGCTTTAATGCTAGTCCACTTCTAGGACGTATTTGTGCTTCAGTATTGGGAGGTAATTCGATAGAAATTCCTGTTTTAACTAATTTACTTTCTCCTGATTTAATTTCTACATTTTCTATGGATATTAAATCTAGTCCTGAATCATTATTATGTTCATATTTAGGGATAATTGCTTTTTCGTTTAATTTAGTAATTTTTAGTTTCATTTTTTGATAATTAGTTCTCTTTTTATATCTTCGTCACTTAGAAATAGTCATATTTTTTGAAATAAATGGTTATTTTTTTAACTTTTAGGCAGATAATCAGGTGTTAAAATTTGAGTCCTAGTAAAGGGACAAACATCAGGAAAGATATCAAGATTTAAAAGAGTTTCTGCTTTCGCATATTTTCTAGAATTTTGATAACACTTATCAAAAACTTGATCAAAGTAGGGTTTTAAACTCGGACTGTCTTCTAAGTCTTCTAAAATTCCATTTCGGTGTTCAAGTATAGAACGTTCCCAACTTCCTGAACGTTTATTGGGTTGATATTTCCATTTGAGAAGGTGCATTAATAATTGTTCTAGGTTACTGCGAAATGCTTTTTTTTCACTTCTTCCCATTGCTTCCATCTCTTCAATTAAGTTATCAATATCTAATTGATCTAATTTTTTTTGCTTGAGACACTTGATGTTTTCCTCTAACCATAGATTAAAGTCACTTTTATAAAGGGTTTTTGCTGCTGTTATTTTCATTTTTTAAAGTTATTTTTTTACTACTAACATGAATTATATCATAATCTATTAAGTTTTTTCAATTAAAACATGAGAGGTTTATCTTGTTTAAAATAATTTATTTTTTTGAGTAAACATAATTCTGCTTTTTGTAATTCTGTTCCTAAATACATCGCGTGTTCAACTTGAAGAGTAGGACAATTTAAAGCAATTTCGCGATATAACTTACACGCATTTTTTCCTAAATAGCAATTAACTACTTCTCCCGAACCTGGGGTTATATGTTCTACCATAATCTGATTATCTTTAATTGAAATTAAAAAGCTACCACTGGGATCATCAAAATTTCTTTGCTGATTAATTTTCTCATATTCTGTACTAATAACTCGATCTGCGTGTTCCCAACAATCACTATAGATGTGTGCGCTTTGACTAATAATAATTAAAGGTCCCAAAGTTATTTTATAATTAGATTTTTTAGTGATTTTATCTTTGATATATTGTTGTAAATATCTTAAACCCATTGCATTTGCTGGCCAAGCAGAAAACATATCATTACTACGAAATGTCGCGGTTAAAGATAATTCATTCTCAACAATTCTGACCCAAATGTGATTAAGACAAGGAGGACTATCATTGTCTTCATAATCTCCCACATCCCATAATGACATAACTGCCCTTGAAGAGTCAATATCTCCTGCTAATTTATTAATTAATTGTTCAATTTGGTCACGTCCAAACCAAGATCTTAAGCGTTGACCATAAGTATACTTTACTCCTTCTTTTTGAGGTGCATCATCTAATATTTGTCCGATATAATCTTGTAAAAATTTTCTTTTAATAGGTAAATAATTTGGATCTGGAAAATAAAAATCTGGGGGTTCATCGGTTATAATTGCCATCAAATCAATCAATTCTTGCCATTGTCCATAAGTTGTAGGTCTAATGGTTCCTGTTGTCTTAATACGATGCAATATTTTAACCCAAGTTTCGGCGATAGTTTTCCCTTCAAGACGATGGCCATATCTTGGGCCAGGTAAAACTGTTGGTGTAATTTCTGTTTGGGGAAAGCTTATAGGTTCTCCCCAGGGTTCAAGAATTTTGTCCTTTAATTCTTCAACTATCTTGATCACTTCTTTGATTGATTTTGCTAGTTGTACTTGTAAACACTGACGTAAATTTTCTAAAGCATCAGCATCAATTTCAATATCAATATAACCAGTAATTTTAGAATTAATAATCCAACTCTCTCTCCCTGTATCGCTTTTTCCCTGATTAAAACCATTCTCTAAAAAATCTAATAAACATTGACATCCTCCTGCATTTTTATCTTCTTTGGTTGCTTGCAAAATGACTAAAAATCTTACATGGGGATTAGCTAATAAATTACGAATTAAAGGGCTAATTCCTCGAGTGGGACTATATAAATTACCAATAACTGCATATTCTTCAGGTTTTAAATGTTTAGCAACTGATTGTTTGACTGTCCATCCTGTAATAATCGCGGTTTGTCCATAACCACAAATTAATTGATTTGGTTTATAGTGGGGTGTGTAAGTAAATTGATAATTAGATGATGCTAAAGTCATAGTTTTTTAACTGCTAAAATTCGTGCTGATAAGGCTGTAATACTTCCTGTAAAATGGTTGCCATTGAGTCAATACTATAATCTTTAATACAACGTTCCCTCGCTTTTTTTCCTTTAAGATTAGCCCGATCAAAATTATTAAAAATCCAGTCTATTTTATCGGCTAATTGTTCAGGAGAATTAGCATCAACTAAATAGCCTGTATCACCTAAAATTTCAGGAATATCTCCCACTTTAGTCGCTAAAATCGGTTTAGCCATAGCCATACCATCGGTCAGTTTTAAAGGAAATTGGGCTAGGGTTGCACGAGTGTCTCTTTGAGGAACAACAATAATATGAGCTGCGGCAACAATTTCGGGCATTTGGTTAACAGGCGATCGCGGCAATTGAATCAACCATTTACCCCATTTTTCTTGTAATTTTTGGTCATATTCATCGTAGGGACTTCCCCCCACTATAACTAATCTTAAATCAGGTTGATTTAACTTTTCTAAGGCTATTAAAACATCTTCAACACCTTTATAAGGACGGGGAGCGCCTGGAAACATCAAAATTTTTTTATTTTCTAATTTATATTTAACTCTACTTTTTTGGGGATCATAATTCTCAGGATTAAATAGGTTAGTATCTTTACCATTAGGAATATAAAATCCGCCAAAACGCTCTTGAATAAATTGGGTATGTAGAGTAATTGCATCAGCTCGCTTAACCAACTTTTCTATCCACTGTAAATATAAAGGATGATCAGGATGTTTAAGGACACCATCAGCTTGAAAAAGATCTTTAACCAATCCTTTTAATTTAAAATTATATCGCCAATCATCTCCCCCAAACCAACTCATTTCCCAATCATCAATATCCACAATTAAAGGACGGCCCGTTAAAATTTTTTTTAATAAAGCAATACCATAGCTACTAGGTTTTAATTTTACTGCATAGAGGATGTCACCATCGATTTCAGGTAACAATTGATTGAGAGTTCTCCAGGTTCCTCCTAAACCTGCATAATAAGGACAGGGAATAGAAAAAATACCTAATTGTTCATTAGCCAGAGGTGGCGTATCGGAATCGTAGGCTAGGCCAAATAACCTAACTTGGTGTCCTAATTCTTGTAACGCTTGGGCTAATAAAAAGGGACGAATTCCTCCTCCCCAACGACCGGCACCTTTACTCGAGAGGTCACTAACAATGAGGGAAATTTTCAGGGGATGGTTATTAGTCAAGGGATTCAAGGATTTTGTTTGCAATTGGATGAGTTAGTTTTTAGTTTAATATGACACATGAATCTATAGAGACAATGATAATTTAATGTCCAGTTTTTGCTACAATTATAAAGTAATCATTATGGATTTGTTTGACTAAAACATGGCCAGTTCAAAGGTAGAAAACTTAGTTATTATTGGTTCAGGTCCGGCAGGATATACTGCCTCTATTTATGCAGGAAGGGCTAAACTAAAACCAGTCCTCTTTGAAGGGCTAAAAATGGGCGGTATTCGGGGAGGTCAATTGATGACTACTACCGAGGTCGAGAATTTTCCTGGGTTTCCTGAAGGTATTACTGGACCTGAATTAATGGATCGCATGAGAGCCCAAGCAGAACGTTGGGGAACCGTACTTCATACCGAAGATGTGATCGAAGTAGATCTAAGTAAACGCCCTTTTAAAATTCGTTCTACTGATCAAGAAGTTTACGCTAATAGTTTGATTATAGCCACAGGAGCAACCGCCCGACGATTAGGAATCCCCAGTGAAGAGGAATTTTGGAGTCGAGGTATTTCAGCTTGTGCCATCTGTGACGGGGCAACTCCCCTATTTAGAAACGAAGAATTGGCGATCGTGGGAGGAGGAGATACAGCCTGTGAAGAAGCTCTATATTTAACTAAATATGGCTCCCAGATTCACGTTATAGTCCGTCGAGAAGAAATGCGGGCTGGCAAAATCATGCAAAATCGGGTTTTAGCCCATCCGAGAATTACAGTTCACTGGAATACAGAAATCATCGATGCCATCATCAAAGACTCTAAGGTAGCCGGACTCAAACTCCATAACAATAAAACAGGTGAAAAATCTGAATTACCAATTAAAGGTCTATTTTATGCCATTGGCCATACCCCCAATACCAAAATATTTAAAGGGCAAATAGAACTCGATGAGGCAGGTTACATTTTGGTCAAACCAGGAACGGTGACAACCAGTGTCGAGGGTGTATTTGCAGCAGGAGACGTTCAAGATGCGGAGTATCGTCAAGCGGTAACAGCAGCCGGAACAGGTTGTATGGCATCTTTAATGGCAGAAAGGTGGTTATCCCACAATAATCTGATTGACGAAGACCAGAAAACTCCTGAAAAAGAAGAATACGAGTATAAAGATCAATCAGGGACAGGTTTAGTCCCAGATACCGAAGAAACCTTTGATATTAAGAATACCCGTCATGTGGGAGGATTTGCCCTACGGAAATTATTCCACGAAAGCGATCGCCTAATTATGGTCAAATATGTCTCCCCCACCTGTGGTCCCTGCCATACCCTCAAACAAATTTTGAATAAGGTGGTTAATGAGTATGAAGGAAGAATTCATTTTGTAGAGATTGATATCGAAGCTGACCCCGAAATTGCTCAGAACGCCATGGTTACTGGAACTCCTACCATTCAGTTTTTTAAAGACCAAGAAATCATCGAACAACTCAAAGGGGTTAAACAAAAAAGCCAGTATCGTCAAGTGATCGATAAATATGTCCCAGCAAAGGTCAATTAACTTCATGTCATGAAAAGTCCCACGCTGTATTTTTTGACAAAATACTCGCAAAAATCAGCCTGGGATGGCTAGTGACCGAGAAAAATGGAGATTGTAGATTGAAGCAGATCATACCCCTATCGGTTAATCAAGACTATACTTTTTGATTGGGCCTTAAGAGAATGCCTATTTTGGCCTAACATTGCTGTAATAATAAATTAAAGATTAAGAAAAAGTCTCAATGCGATGAAAAACACTGTAGCTAATCCCAATAGTTTATTTAGTGACGAGGATCTTTACCTATTTGGTGAAGGAAAGCATCACAGAATCTATGAAAAACTCGGAGCACACCCCGTTGAATTTAACTCCATACCCGGGGTTTATTTTGCTATTTGGGCCCCTAATGCCCATGAAATAGCTGTAATCGGCGACTTCAACCACTGGAACCGAGATAGCCATTTGATGAAACGCATCGAAATGGACAACCCAGGAATTTGGGAACTCTTCATCCCCAATATCACAGTTGGCGAAAAATACAAATTTGCCGTCAAAAATCACCACAAAGACGTGATGGAAAAAACTGATCCCTATGGTTATCAACAAGAAGTCCGGCCAGCCACCGCCTCTATTGTCACCGATTTATCCTACACTTGGCATGATCAAGACTGGTTAAATCAGCGAGCCCAGAAAAACCCCCAGGATGAGCCTGTTTCCGTCTATGAAGTCCATCTAGGGTCATGGAAGCACACCAGTTGGGACAATGCACCTAAAGATGCCGTACCTATTGGGGTTCCCTATAAAGATAATGCCCGTTTCCTCAACTACCGCGAATTAGCAGACCAGTTAATCCCCTACGTCAAAGAGATGGGGTATACCCATATTGAACTGCTTCCGGTGACAGAATACCCCTTTGATGGGTCTTGGGGTTATCAAGTAGTGGGTTATTTTGCCGTCACCTCCCGCTATGGAACTCCCCAGGATTTTATGTATTTTGTGGATCAATGCCATCAACAGGGAATAGGGGTGCTGATAGACTGGGTTCCAGGGCATTTCCCCAAGGATAGTCATGGGTTGGCCAGGTTTGATTTTACTACCCTTTATGAATATGAAGACCCCCGTAAAGGAGAACACTTGGAATGGGGAACCCTCGTTTTTGACTATGGCCGCAATGAGGTGCGGAATTTCTTGATGGCCAGCGCCATATTTTGGTTTGAGGTGTATCATATTGACGGAATTCGGGTGGATGCCGTATCTTCAATGATTTACCTCAATCATCAACGAGAACCAGGTCAATGGATTCCTAATGATGAGGGAGGGGACTCCAATAAGGAAGCAGTATCTTTCCTTCGGGAATTGAATAAGACTTTATTTGGTTATTATCCAGGAATTCTTTCCATTGCTGAAGAAGCGACAGAATGGCAAAATGTGTCCCGTCCCATCGAGGGAGGGGGACTAGGATTTAATTTCAAATGGAATATGGGGTGGATGAATGATACCCTCAAATATTTTAATTGTAATCCCCACGATCGCTCCAATTACCATAGCAAACTGACCTTTAGTCTTTGGTATGCCTTCAATGAAAATTTTATGTTAGCCCTATCCCATGACGAAGTGGTGCATGGTAAAGGACATTTATTCCAGAAAATGGGAGGTGTAGATGGTGTTAGTGATTGGGACAGAATAGCTAATTTACGGGTGCTATTCGCCTATATGTTCACCCATCCAGGGAAGAAAACCTTATTTATGGGCATGGAATTTGGCCAAACCCATGAATGGCGTTATGGACTTGATCTCGAGTGGTTCTTACTCGATCAGGAACTGCATTGGAAACTGAAAAAGTTAGTCCAAGATCTCAATACCATTTATCGCCAACAGCCGGCCCTTTATACAGATGATTTTACTCCTAATGGCTTTCAATGGGTTGACTGTCATGATGCTGGCCGAGGCATGATTTCTTTTATCCGTCATGATAAACATTCCCCTGAAAAAATCGTGGTAGTTTGTAATTTTAAGGACTGTGACCAATATAATTATTGGCTAGGAGTCCCAGACCACGGAACTTACATTGAATTAATCAATACTGATTCCCAGATGTATGGAGGAAGTGGTAAAGGCAATGCGTCACCTATGCACACAAAACAATGGAATACGGAACACTTCCATAATGCGCTAGAGATTACAGTTCCTAAGTTTACGGCGATTATGTTTAAATTACAGTAAGTAGCATTAATTCTGCTTCAATTTTGCACAAAAGGTGTGTTCAGCTAAAATCCATTTCAGATGGGTTTTAGCTGGTCAAAATTTCCAAAAATGAAGTGACAATGTTGAAGAAATAGATTAACAATAAGTATCACTCAAACCAACCTACAGGCTACAGGCTTATTTTTTAGGGATAGCAGATAAGATAGCTCGAAGTGCCTTATTTACCTCTTCAGAAGTTTTGAAAACTTGGGCAACATCTGATTCTAAAGTAACAGTTATGTTTGTCTCATTTGCCTCAGTAGCAAAACGATTAGGACGAGCTTTACCATAGTCAAAGTTATATTCACGAAGCAAATCTGGTTCTAAATCTTGGTTAATTTGAGAATTCTCTGTATTTTTCATAGTCAAGACGTTCTTTTTTGGTTGTTAAACGTGCGCTGATAATGCGGATTATTCGATTTCTTTCAGTAAAACAAACTAATAAAAGACGATTTTTATCATCGTGTCCGATAAAAAATATTTTTCCTGCTTGATAAAATAGTAGGTTGGGTTGACAATAGGAAACCCAACAATAACGTTAATCATCATAGGTTAATGTTGGGTTTCGCCGTTTGAAAAGATTAATCGTACATTCAGAATAAGTTCGGCTCAACCCAACCTACGAAGGCGAGGCGATCGTCCTGAAAGGCTGATGTTTTCGTCATTTGGTTTGATAGTTTGATTTTACTTCCTATTTTATCTAATTGTAGGGTGGGCAAGGCGATAGAAATTGATTATGTTGGGTTTCGCCCTTTTCAAAAGATTAATCATACATTAGGAATAAGTTCAGACCAACCCAACCTAAGAAGGCGATCGCCCTCGTGATTGATATAATTAGTCATATATTTTATGGTTGAGATAAACGATGCAAATAAAAGAGATGACAACGGAACAGTTACAAAACTTAATCCGTAACACCGTAGATGAGATCCTTGATGAATACTTCGGCGATCCTGATGAGGGAAATGACATGAAAGAATCGTTCAAACAAAGTCTCTTGGAAATACGGCGTAAACGAATAGAGGGAAGACCAACTATTCCAGCATCTGAAGTGTATAAAAGGTATGGAATAGAGCCTTAAATGAGTTATTCTGTTAGTTTTGAACCAGAAGCAGTAAACGATTTAGATAATTTGGCTCCAGTGATGCGAATACGGATTCTTAATAAGATTTCATGGTTAGGTATCAATTTTGAGCAAATTACACCTCTCTCTCTAACAGGTAAATGGTCAGGGTTTTATAAGTTAAGAGTAGGAGATTATCGAATTATTTATGAGTTAGATAGAGAAAATAAATTAATTATCATTATCAGAGTTGGTCATCGTCGAGAAATTTATTAATACCCGCGATAGCCTTTTTAACCCCTCCCCCATCAATTAAATTGTAGGTTGGGTTGAGGAAGGAAACCCAACAATAACATTCATAATCATAGGTTGGTGTTGGGTTTCGCCGTTTAAAAAGATTAGTCATACATTAAAAATAAGTACCGCTCAACCCAACCTACGAAGAAGATCGCACTATTCACCATTACCTTGAGAATTCTGTGGAAAACGTGCCATAAAATCAGGATGTTGATTTAAGTCATCTAATGATTTTAAAGGTGGCATTTCAACCCAATTTCCCTCACTATGTAGTTTATCAACATAAGCATAAAAAGCCTCTTGATCATCTCGATGAGTCAGAAAATAATCATGTAATTCTTTTTGAGTCATTGTGGCAAAATTTGGTTTACTCATTGGATATACCTCCATTTTCCATCTTTGTAAATTTCTATAATATTTTTATCTCCTGCCAAGAAAAATATATTGCTAGTTCGTTCATCAAGACGAATAATATTAATTGGCCAGTAGAGTTTTGTAAACCAACAGCCTAAAATATAACATTGAGTTTTTTGTTCTAATGTTGGAATGGCTTTTTCTCCTCTATTTTTTCTGGTGGAAATTTATGCTTTTATTTTAACCTAACCTAAGCTGTTTAAGAATAAGTTCAGACCAACCCAACCGAAGAAGGCGAGGCGATCGCCCTACAGGCTATAATGATACATAATGATTTAGTTTACTTACTAAGGAGAAAGTTCATGGAAACCAAAAATATTAAGGAAAAAGCACGAAGTTTAATTGATAAGTTGCCAGAAAATTCTACCTGGGATGATTTGATGTATGAAATTTATGTCAGACAAGCGGTAGAGTCAGGATTAGATGATAGTGAAGCAGGTAAAGTTGTTTCTGTTGAAGAGGTAAAGGCTAAGTTTGGATTGCAAAAATGAAAGTTTTTTGGACTGAAACAGCTATTAATCATTTATCCTCTATCTACAACTATATTTCCCAAACTTCTCCTCAATATGCCCAAATAATTGTTGAAAGATTAACTAGACGATCTGAACAGATTGCTGATTTTCCCTGATCAGGTCGTATAGTTCCAGAATTTGAAACTAAGCAGATTCGAGAAATCATTGAAGGTTCTTACCGTATTATTTATTATATTAAGTCCGAGCAAATTGATATTCTAGCTGTTCTTCATGGTTCCCAGCAAATCAACTCTATAGAAGAAAAATAAAGCGGAGATTTGTTAGGTATTAAAAAATCATCCCCTTTTCCAAAATAAAAACAATAAAACAGTAGGTTGGGTTGAAGAAGTAAACCCAACAATAACATTAATAATAAAAGAATAGGTTGATGTTGGGTTTCGCCGTTTAAAACGATTAATCATACATCAAGAATAAGTATAGCAGTCGAAGCATAGATTAGGACATCATAATTGTTAATTCAAGGGAAACAGACAATAGAAAAACTTCCTAACCTTTAGTTCGACTGCTATA
>DLXW01000022.1:2576-4190 GCA_003448685.1 Cyanothece sp. UBA12306 | reverse complement strand
TCCTCTCGCGCAAGAAAGATAGTTCATGGAGAATCCTACTGAGTAATGCAACGGCAAAACTATATATTAACGAGAAAGATCTCGCGGGTTTAAATAGAACAAATCCATGGTTTGTATCGTCAATACTTGAGGAGGTGTAGCATCAGGAGGATAGAGAAAATCAACTTCTACCTCTCTACGTTCTCCAGGATTGAGATTAATTTTCACCAAAGAATCACCTTGTTGTCCCCGTCGTTGAACCAAATGAAAATAGCGTTCTTGAGTACGACCTCTTTTGTCATCATAAGAAACTTTGACCGTTCCTCGAAAGAAAATTTGACCTTGGGGACGGTTAGCAAAAATCAGGCGATCGGTATATTCATTTTTTTTCAAGGGAGTTTGTAGAGAAATAGCTACGGTTTGCCTTTGGGAGGTTTTATTGGTCAAAGGAATGGTTAAATTGTAATGTACCCCATAGTTACCGTGGGCGCGATGGGCCGTATCGGGATATCTCACTAACATGGGCGCACTTTGGATTTGTTTAGTACCGTGAGTTCCTGTGGTCACTGTACTTAGGGGATAGGAAAAAGCTTTACCTTTTTGAGGAATACTCAAATAATTTTGATTAGATTGATCTGTCAATCGACCTACCCATTCAGATCCTACAGAAATACCCGATACCCTGCCATAGATTGTCTTTTCCCCCCAGTCTTGATCCAAGGGAGTTGGTGGCAAATCTCTTGGGGTAACTAATCTTCCGGTAGCAACTAAATATTTCCATTCATTGAGATTAGGACTTCTCAAAATAGTTTTTGGCTTTTTATCCTCACCCATTTTTGTTTGAGTTATGCCATGCTTGGCTAAATTAGCCAGATAAACCGGTCCGTCACTATACAAGCGCATAAAAGTAGATCGACCATTACTAGGACTGATGGGTAAGGTAAATAGCATCTGACTTTGATAAGGTCTGAGGATCAAACGAGTAGGAAATTTATTATGATTGACTCCTCGTAGGATATCGCTCATTAAACGAGAACCTGGCCCCGAAAAAACCCGTCCTGAAGGATCTTCTACCAGAGAAGGAAGATTAATAAAGGGAGCATCAGGGGAGGTAAGATAACTTGCACCCTGTAAAACTTTGATAATAACTGTTTTGGAGGTGGGATTATGAACTAATAATCCTTGATAAAGGGTTTTTCCGTTAGCCGGCCGAGCAATATGGTGGGTAAAGATATCAAAACGTCCCTCTAAAGGTTTATTTAAGTGAGCATTACGAAATCTCTTACCACTGGAGGGAAAACTCGACAAAAGAATGCCTTCAGTTTCTACCACTTCAGGACTATTGCTATTGAAGACCAATACATCATTGAGCTTTCCAGGAAGGGTACGAACCTCTTGGGGTTGGGTAATAAAATGGGGGTTAACTTCCCGAAAGGTTAAAGGGGAACTGGTTTGAGCAATTAGTAATGATGATAATGAAGACAACATAAATTTAATGGGAACAAAAACTTATAAGGTGATTTTAGTTTAACTTTTCTTAAGATTGCCGTCTTAGACCTAAAATTGTCAATCCCTCTCTCTGGGAAGTGTGGGATGTGTCGGATGTGTCGGATGTGTCGGAAGAATTAAGCAATA
>DLXW01000022.1:523-2333 GCA_003448685.1 Cyanothece sp. UBA12306 | reverse complement strand
CCCCATCTTCCCACCCTTCCCCCTGTGTTAGGATCTCTCCAGATTGGGCAATAGATTTAACTTCTCACATGACAAATTCAAGACTTCGTACACTTGGTGAATACTTGCTTCCCCACTGGAGGCAAGTTTTATGGGGAATCGGAGCATTATTATTAGTTAATGGGGTAGGGGTTTATATTCCCTTACTCATGCGAGATAGTATAGACGAATTACGTCAGGTATTTAGCTTTGATCAAGTTTTAGGCTATGTTGCTTTAATTTTGCTCTTGGCGGCCTTAATGTGGATTATTCGGATGATGTCCCGTCTTTTAATTTTTGGGGTTGGTCGTCAAGTGGAAGTTGACCTTAAACAGCGTATATTTAACCATTTACTGACGCTAGAACCTGCCTATTTTACTACAAATAACTCGGGAGACCTAATTAACCGTGCTACCAGCGATGTAGATAATATTCGCCGTCTGGTGGGATTTTCCGTTTTGAGTTTAGTTAATACCTTTTTTGCCTATCTTCTCACCCTTCCAGCCATGTTGGCCATTCACGTTCCTTTAAGTTTAATGGCCGTTTCGATCTATCCGATCATGCTTATGATGGTGCAAGTCTTTAGCAGACGACTTCAAGATCAACAGCTAAAAGTACAACAACAACTATCGGATATTAGCGGGTTAATTCAAGAAGATATGAGTGGAATGGCCTTAATTAAAATTTATGCCCAGGAAGCTCATGAAAATCGCGCTTTTGGTTTAAAAAATCGTCAGCTTCTTCAGGCTAATCTCAAACTTGCCCAAACTCGTAACACTTTATTCCCCCTGATCGAAGGACTTTCTTATATTAGTTTATTATTGCTGTTAGCTTTTGGGAGTGAAGCAATTACCAAAGGAACTATTAGTATTGGTGATTTTATTGCTTTGATTATTTTAGTTGAAAGATTAGTTTTTCCCACTGCTTTGTTGGGATTTACAATTACAGCTTATCAACGGGGAGAAGTTAGTGTAGACCGAGTTGAAGCTATTTTTCAAGCTAAACCTAAAATTCAAGCTCAAAACTCAGTTATTTCTGTCGATCCTCAACAAATTAAAGGTCAATTGGTTGCTTCTAATCTGAATTATACTTATCCAGGTTCTAACACAGCGACCTTAAAAGATATTAGCTTCACTATTCATCCTGGGGAAACAGTAGCTATTGTTGGGACTATTGGATCAGGAAAATCAACTCTGGCCAATAGTTTACCCCGTTTACTTGATATTGCCCCAGAACAATTATTTTTAGATAATTATGATGTTACAGAGCTAAAATTAAAGGACTTACGAAGAGCGATCGCCTATGTTCCTCAAGATAGCTTTTTGTTTAGCACAACCATTGAAAATAATATCCGTTATGGCGATCCTCTTAAGGAAAGATTTGAGGTAGAATGTGTGGCCAAACAGGCACAAATTTTTGAGGAAATCCTCAATTTTCCTCAAAAATATGACACATTAGTCGGTGAAAGGGGAATCACTCTTTCAGGGGGACAAAGACAGCGTACAGCATTAGCTAGAGCTTTGTTGGTAGATGCACCTGTGTTAATTTTAGATGATGCCCTATCTAGTGTGGATAATAAAACAGCTACCAAAATTTTAGAAAGTCTTTCTAAAGAACAGAACAAAACTGTTATTTTTATTACCCATCATCTCTGTGCAGCAGCACAAGCAGATCGTATTTTTGTGATGGATCAAGGACAAATTATTCAAATGGGAACCCATGAGTCTTTGCTACAACAAACAGGTTATTATCAGTCTTTATGGAATGAACATTAATAGTTAATAGTTAATAG
>DLXW01000022.1:0-307 GCA_003448685.1 Cyanothece sp. UBA12306 | reverse complement strand
AATAGTTAATAGTTAATAGTTCATAAGGCAATACTGCTGTACAAAAAAATCTCAAGTTTTAATAACTTTTACTTTTGTCAAACTTTGATCGCTACAACCAGTAACAATTGCTCCTAAATTAAAGACTTTATCTAAATATTCTATTGAATTAACTGTAATTTTTTCCCCTGGCATTAATAAAGGAATACCTGGAGGATAAGGACAAATTAATTCTCCGCTAATTCGACCAATACTTTGTTCAATATTGACCATTTCTGTTACTGCAAAAAAAGCCTCTCGGGGAGAGATTGAGCAAGAGGGGGAGAGT
>DLXW01000169.1:9143-9635 GCA_003448685.1 Cyanothece sp. UBA12306 | reverse complement strand
CAAAGTTTTGATTATTGACTTTGCCGATGTTAATCCTTGTTTTCCAGCCTTCATTTACTCCTACAATTAATGTGCCTAACTTATGTTCCAAACAATAGTTAACTACTAATCTCGCTGTCTTTTTTAAGTAATCATTCACCTGATTGGTTCGCTTGAAGATTAACTTGGCCATTTTATTTGTTAATCTTTTTATGCCGTATGAATCCTTAAGAGACTGTAATTTACTTAGCTGCTTATTGTACCCTTGGTTAATTGATTTTAGTTTTCGACCATCCACCAGGAATGACGACCCGTTTGTATCAATTGCTGCTACTAAATTGTTGAGTCCTAAGTCTAAGCTTAAACATTGATCTTTATCTAGATTTTCTCTTATTTCCTCCTTAATTTTATAGACGAATTGAGCCACAAAATAACGACCATTATATTTAGGAATAATCCTAAATTCATGTATCTTTTTCCCCTTTAACATCGGTGGGATTGAGAATTTAAACG
>DLXW01000169.1:1664-8971 GCA_003448685.1 Cyanothece sp. UBA12306 | reverse complement strand
GGGATTGAGAATTTAAACGCTTTAAAGACAAGTCCTGTTGTTTCTCGATAGTTTTTCCTAAACTTGTTAGATACAGAGAATTGTATCTTTCCTTCTTTTATATAAGGTTGAGGATATACTAAAGGAAAATAACCGTCTTTTTTTAGATAATGAGGTAAGGATATTCTGGCTGCTAATTTCCCTTCTTTTTTCCTTTCTAGCAGCTTAAAAAAGCCTGAAAATGCTTCATCTACAGATTTGAGACATTGTTGTGCAACTTGAGAATGTAACAAACCATAATTCTCATTGTCTTTGCAATGATGGTAATTCGATTCATAAGCTAAGAAGCGATTTTCTGCAAAAAAGAATTGTCTGACGCTATATAGTCCCACATTATACATATTTTTAGCTAAACGACATTGATAGCGCAGTATTCCATACTGCTCTGCCGTTAAACCTCTAATTTGTATTGATTGAGTTACTAGCATCAGAAAGATTTTTTTGTATCTTACTTAAATTTTAACATATCAGTAAGATATTAAGCCGTGCGACCCAAGAGAGCGGTGAAACACAAAAATTCATCCCTCAAGTTTATAGAACTTGGGGTATTCTTTTTGTGTTTCTGGTTTTTCTTTTTGGGATAAAATCAAATAAAAGTCTCTAAAAAAGCAATTAACCATTAAAATTAAGATATTGACGTATAGTTGAAACCTTAATTATCATCAACTTTTGCCTTCTCCGCCGGGAATTTAGCCCATAATGCAGCCAACAGATTCGACTAAATTTACAGAACAAGCCTGGGATGCCATCGTAAAATCGCAAGATATAGCGCGGCGCTTCAAAAATCAGACTTTAGAAGTGGAACACGTTGTCTTAGCCCTCCTAGAACAAGAAAAAGGATTGGCTATCAGGATTTTAGAACGGACTGATATCGATCTACCTCGTTTACAACAGCAAATAGAAACCTTTACTAATCGTCAATCGAAATTAATGGCGGTGGATCAACTATACCTAGGTCAGGGTCTAGATTTGATGCTCGATCGCGCTGAAGCATCCCGCAGCAGTTGGCAAGATAAATATATCTCTGTAGAACATTTGTTGATGGGGTTCGCAGAAGATGAACGTCTTGGTAGACGTTGCCTAAGAACTTTCCAAATCGATCCCCAAGATCTCGAAAAAGAAATTAAAGCAGTTCGCGGGTCACAAAAAGTGACCGAACAGAATCAAGAAGATCGCTACGAAGCATTAACTAAATACGGTCGAGACCTAACAGAACAGGCCAAACAAGGCAAATTAGACCCCGTAATTGGCCGAGATGAAGAAATTCGCCGCGTGATTCAAGTCCTGTCCCGTCGCTCAAAAAATAACCCCGTCTTAATTGGTGAACCTGGGGTAGGAAAAACGGCGATCGCCGAAGGATTAGCCCAACGCATTGTCAACGGAGATGTGCCCGAATCCCTCAAAAATCGGCAATTAATCTCCCTAGATATGGGTAGTCTCATTGCTGGTGCCAAATATCGGGGAGAATTTGAAGAACGACTACGCAATGTCATGCGAGAAGTTACCCACTCCGATGGGCAAATTATCCTGTTTATCGACGAACTCCACACCGTCGTCGGGGCGGGTTCGCGTGAAGGAGGAGGGATGGATGCAGGGAACCTCCTCAAACCCATGTTAGCCCGCGGAGAATTGCGCTGTATCGGGGCAACCACCCTTGATGAGTATCGTAAGCATATCGAAAAAGATCCCCCCTTAGAACGGCGTTTTCAACAAGTCTACGTCAAACAACCGAGTGTAGAAGATACCATCTCCATTCTGCGAGGCCTCAAAAAACGTTACGAAGCTCATCATGGTGTCAGCATAACCGATTCCGCATTAGTTGCAGCAGCGACCCTATCCCATCGTTACATTGCCGATCGTTTTTTACCCGACAAAGCCATTGATCTCGTCGATGAAGCAGCAGCTCAACTGAAAATGGAGATTACCTCCAAACCTGTCGAATTAGAAGACGTTGATCGCCGTTTGATGCAATTACAAATGGAAAAACTCTCATTAGAAGGGGAAGAACAACGGGGAATGCTAGTCATTGATCGCGCTTCTAAAGAACGACTAGAAGGTATTCAACAACAGATTAAAGCCCTAGAAGCCACCCATGAACAGTTAAACTCTCAATGGCAAACCGAGAAGAAAATGCTTGATGAGATTAACGCCCTCAAAGAAGAAGAAGAACTATTAAGAACCCAAGTCGAACAGGCAGAAAGGGACTATGATCTCAACAAAGCAGCCCAACTAAAATACGGTAAATTAGAAGTCCTACAAAGGCAATTAGAAGCCAAAGAAACCGAACTCCTTGATATTCAATCCCAAGGCAAAACCCTACTGCGCGAACAAGTATCTGAGTCGGATATAGCCGAAATTGTGGCCGGCTGGACGGGTATTCCCCTGAACCGCCTTTTAGCCACACAAAGGCAAAAATTACTCCAACTCGAAGGCCATTTACACCAGCGAGTCATCGGACAAGCAGAAGCAGTAGCCGCCGTTGCTGCCGCCATTCGTCGAGCTAGAGCTGGGATGAAAGATCCTGCCCGTCCTATCGGTTCGTTCCTCTTCATGGGTCCCACAGGGGTGGGAAAAACCGAATTAGCCAGGGCCTTAGCAGCTTTTCTCTTTGACTCAGAAGAAGCAATGGTTCGCATTGATATGTCTGAATACATGGAAAAACACGCCGTTTCTAGATTAGTAGGAGCGCCCCCAGGTTATGTAGGCTATGAAGAAGGAGGGCAACTCTCCGAGGCCGTCCGTCGTCGACCTTATTGCGTCGTACTTTTGGATGAAGTAGAAAAAGCCCATCTTGATGTGTTTAATATTCTGCTCCAAGTTCTTGATGATGGTCGTATCACCGACTCCCAAGGTCGTGTAGTAGACTTCCGTAACGCCATTATTGTGATGACCAGTAATATTGGGAGTGCTCACATTCTCAACTTAGCCGACGATGATACTGACTACGAAAAAATGCGTCAGCAAGTATTACAAGCATTGAGGAAACATTTTCGCCCCGAATTTCTTAATCGTATCGATGATCTTATTATTTTCCATACCCTGAAATGGAACGAATTACGCCAGATCGTCAGTCTACAAATTAAGCGCATCGACCAATTATTAGAAGAACAGAATATTAGTCTAGAATTAACCGATACTGCCCTGGATTATCTGGTAAATTCAGGTTATGATCCAATCTATGGAGCGCGTCCCCTCAAACGGGCAATTCAAAGGGAATTAGAGAATCCTATGGCAACTAAAATTTTAGAAAATACCTTTGTTGGCGGCGATATAATCATAATTGATTGTCAGGAAAATCACTTAACCTTTACCAAAAAAGAAACAGAAAAAATTATTGCCATAGAATCAGAAATTGTTTCATCCTAATTTTGAGGAAACTACAAACCATGACTATATCAGAAGTCACCAGACGAAATATTTTTGACATTTTTGCGCAACAAAAAATATCTTGGTGTGGAGATTTAGGAGAGATGGATTTTCTGGCTAGACTATATGATCTAACCACGATTCCTTCAACTGATCGGCATTTTCCTAATGCTAGTGATGATATTAGAAAACATCGTATCCTGAGTCGTGATTGGGACGACGATTGGATTTTCTATGACGAACGTTTCGGGTTTCAAGATGGAGACGAAGGGCTGTTATTAAGATTTCTCTGCGAGACCATTCATCCGATAGTACGTCCCAACCCAGACCAAGCTAGATATTTATTACAACAATATAACTTGCTTTTGGCACCTGATGGCTACGAAATATTTGAGCAAAGTCAAATTTCAGGTCGTCCTATTTTTTCCTATAGAACAATTACTGCTACTAAATTTCAGAGTATTGAACAGCATGACATTTCTCAACTATCGGGGGAAAATTCAGAACCTTTACTTAGAACTTTAGCTCGAATATTTGCTCGGGAAAGTGCAGCGATTGAAGTCGCTATTTTAGCCAATTCTAAGCCTTATATCAAAGAAGTTAATGATTCTTTAAATGTCGAACAATTAAAGACAGATCAATCTAGTATATCCTATGCTTTATATCTGCCAATACCCAGTTATTTATATAATCAAGTCAAACAATATATAGAAGAAATAGAAATTAGAATACTTGAAAAAATCAAGCTTCTTTTAAGAACATCTTCTAGTCAAATTAGTAGAGTAATTATTGCCTTAGCATTGTCTGATGAACAACAAAATTGGCAAGAAAGAGCTAAATCTTGGTTATCAGGGAAAACACCGGTTAACCAAGGTTTACTAAATCCTAATAATTTGCTTAGCCATGATGGACTCTTTTTTAGATCTCAACCGAGTATCTTTTTATATGAAGCTTTAAAATACATGAAAGTATCTTTTACTTGTTTACCTCTATTTATTCAAGGTATTGGCATGAATCAAGCACAACAAATACAACTTGATTTTTTGATTATTAAAGAAGGAATAATGTTGGGAATAAAAGTCAAAGATAATACCTCGATCAAGGAAACTCCCACAGACTATAATTGGTTAATCAATGAAAGAGTTCATTTCCAAGCTGTTGAGGAAAGTGAGTGTGATAACCTACAAAAAGCAAAACTTTGTGTAAATAAACTTATGCGTATAGTAGAAACATTAAAAACAAATAAAAATAATGATAATGTATAAAGCCTAAATAATCATGAAACTATACTAATTCAATAAAATAGTACAAGAATAATTACATGAAACAATTAGGTAACTTAAAAATTAATAAATTAGGAAAAATATTTGTTTTTATTTACGGATTAATTAGTTATATAATTTTTTTAGCGACTTTTCTTTATACCATTGGTTTCTTAGGTAATTTTATTGTTCCTAAATCAATTGATTCTAATCCTGAAGTTTCTTTGACAAAAGCTTTAATTACAAATCTTATTTTATTAACAGTTTTTGCTCTTCAACATAGTGTAATGGCTAGACAAGAATTTAAAATTTGGTGGACAAAAATAATTCCTCAACCTATTGAACGTAGCACCTATGTTTTATGTTCTAGCTTAGCTCTTATTTTATTATTTTGGCAGTGGCAACCTCTGGGAGGTATTATTTGGAATATCCAAAATTATAGCGGACGTATTATATCATTTAGCTTATTTGGTTTTGGTTGGTTTCTTGTGTTGATTAGTACCTTTTTTATTAATCATTTTGATTTATTTGGATTGCGACAAGTTTATTTGTATTTAATAAATCGAGAATATACCTATTTAGAATTTACTACTCCTGCTTTATATAAAATCGTTCGCCATCCCATTTATGTCGGTTGGTTGCTTGCTTTTTGGATAACCCCAACAATGACAGTTGCTCATTTTGTATTTGCTATTTTCACTACCATTTATATTTTAATTGCTATTCGATTAGAAGAAAAAGATTTAGTAGCTATTTACGGTGAAAATTACGAAGCTTATCGTCGTCGAGTTCCCATGCTTATTCCTTTCTGGAGAAATTATGAATTATGAATCGTAAAATTACTAATTTTCGACTCTCTAAAACAAGATAATTTTTTGCTTTGAACCTTTTTAAGACTCCCTTAGTCTAAAACTATGACTTAACTGGCGAGGTAACGCAAAACCGTGTTAGCCAAAAACCAAGTTGGTGTAACAGACAAAGATATCGTGTTGCAATGTCAGCAAGGCGATGCTGCTTCATTTCGACAATTGTACCGACGTTATCAACAAAGGGTACGTTCAACCCTTTATCAATTGTGTGGACGTGAAATCCTTGATGACTTGGTACAGGAAGTTTTCCTGAGAGTTTGGAAGGCATTACCTCGACTGCGAAACCCCGATTATTTTTCTACCTGGTTATATCGAATTACCTGGAATGTAGCGACTGACAAAAGGAGAAAGTTTGCTAAAAGTCCTTTTTTTATTGAGGATGATTCTAGCTTAAATATGACTCCATCACCTTCATCAGATACCCCCGATTTAATGAGGTTACATTATCAAGATTTAGTACAAAAAGGCTTACAGTCTTTAACTTTAGAACATCGGGTAGTATTAGTATTGCATGATTTAGAAGATGTCCCCCAAAAAGAAGTAGCTAATATCCTTAGTTTACCTATTGGGACTGTAAAATCACGACTATTTTATGCCCGTAATCAAATTAAAAAATTCCTGCAACAACAGGGAGCATTATGATGTCTAAAATTCCCAATGACTATCACAAAGTAGTCTCCTTTATTAAACAAAATCGTCCTTTACCGCCTCCTGAATCAGCTACCTTAGAAAATCAACTATTCCACAAAATTTCTAGAACATCCACTACCTACAATCAAAAAAATAGCCTTAAATTATGGCTGTTATTTGGTGCTTTAACCGTTAGTTTAGCAACTATTTGGGGAGGACATCGCTGGTTTCAACCTTCTTACCAAATAACAAAAAAAACTAGAAATCTTGAAGCTTTTATGGTAGAAGGTTGGCAAGGAACTATGGGAGAATCTTCCCTTGATTCTGATTGGTTGCCATTAGATAATTCCCCACAGGAATACTTGGTTTATACCCCATAGTATAGATTTTTTATTTCTGTAATTCTAATCTATATATAGTAGTTCTTTCTCATACTTGTGAGGTATAAAATTTATCGCTTTGAGGCAAGATTTAGATGTATCTCATGAGTCCGAAAAACTTTATAACTTATTCATTTTAGGAGATAATTGCCATGAAATTTGATCATTATCGTCATCATTATAAAATCCTGATACTATTCTTGTTGACTCTTCCTTTACAGAGTCCTATAGCATTAGCCAACCCCGTAGCATCACTAAATTGTTTATCTCCAAATTGTCAAGAACAAATTTATGCTCAAAGATATGGTAATAAACCTCGTAGAAGGGGTGCTGAGAAATTAATGGAGCAACTTGATCTAAGCGATACCCAAATTCAGCAACTAAATACAGTTCGTCAAAAATATCGTCCCCAGTTAGAAGAGTTACGAAAAAAAATTCAAGGAACTCGTCAAGAATTAGGTCAAATGATACAGGGTAATGCTTCTAGTACAGACCTCACAAAAAAACATCAAGAGTTAACAAATTTAGATCAGAAAATGCACAATTTACGTTTTCAAAGTATGTTAGAAATGCGTGAAATTTTAACCCCTGAACAACGAGTTCGATTTGCTCAATTGATGCAACAACGTCGAGAAAATCGTCGTAACAATAGAGGTAATGGGAATTAATCTTTCCCTGAAATAGTAAGCTGTTCGTGATCTAAATTGCTAATTGAGACTAGATGGGAGCTTCGGAGCTTACGGGGTGACAAGCAGGTTAAA
>DLXW01000169.1:0-1460 GCA_003448685.1 Cyanothece sp. UBA12306 | reverse complement strand
TAGGGGTTAGGGAAAATTCCCCCTTTTATCTGATCAATAAAGATTAACTCGTGGTTATCCCCAAAAATTTTGGCGTTGCATCATCATGGGATGGTGAGGATAGCAGGGGAGTAGGGAGCTTCGGAGCTTCGGAGAGGGTTTTGAAATTATAAATAATCAAAATCATCGCGCAAATATGCAACGCCTCGGAAAAACTTTGTGCTAAACTAGAGAGCCGATAGGTACTATTTTCAGTCTATCCTAAAGATGGATACTGAACCAGCTAATAGTGTAATTGGCTTAGATGTGGGACTAGAATTCTTCTACACTAACCAAAAAGGCAACAAGATTGATCAACCTAAATTTCTCAGAAAAGGAGAGAAGAAACTTAACAAATTTCAAGTGTTAACTAGCCAATAACTCTTGACTTCTAAACTTTAATTAAGCCATAGAATGTCTCAATCTTCATCATTTTCCCTGATTATTCCCCAACTAATTATTGGACTAGGAAATCCCGAAGCAAAATATGATAAAACCCGTCATAATATCGGTTTTGAAACCCTAGATACTTTAGCCCAAACTTGGCAATTATCCTTCAAAGAAAATCGCCGCTTTCAAGGTTTATTTACTGAAGGCACCGTTAGAGGTAATCGCAAAGTTTATTTACTCAAACCCCTAACCTATATGAATCGTTCCGGTCAATCGGTTCGTGCAGTTAGCGATTGGTATAAGCTATCATCCACCTCCATGCTAGTTATTTATGATGACATGGATTTACCCGTCGGACGGTTGCGAATGCGACTCTCAGGTTCAGCAGGGGGACACAATGGCATAAAATCAATTATTTCCCATTTGGGTAACCAAAATTTCCCCAGGTTACGCATCGGTATTGGTAAATCTAATAATCAATCTAAAGAGACTATTTCCCACGTTCTAGGTAGATTTTCTCCGGCCGAACAGGAGAGCATCGGCAAAGTTTTACCCTTAGCGGTGGATGCGATTGAAATGAGTCTCAAAGAAGGAGTAGAAAAGGCCATGAGTCTTTATAATAGCCGTACGGTAATTAATTAGGTTATAATCTAGTGTTGTAGTGTAATTAATCTTGATGAGGTTTATTCGTTGGAGTCAACATTAGAATCACAAGAATCAAAATTTCTCTTAAAAGTTCTTTGGCTAGATGCCAATGTGGCGATCGCAGTAGACCAGAGAATCTTGGATAAAGGAACCAGTCCTCTAACAGCTTACTTTTTTTGGCCTCGCAATGATGCTTGGCAACAATTAAAAGACGAATTGGAAGCTAAACATTGGATTTCTGAAACCGAACGCATTGAAATTCTCAATCAAGCAACCGAAGTGATCAATTATTGGCAAGATCTGCGCAACCAAGGTAAGCATGTTTCCATGGCTGAAGCTCAGGCTAAATTCACCGCAGTTGTCTTTAGTGGCAGTAATTAAGCAGATAATATAGCAACCGCCAAGGC
>DLXW01000183.1:47012-48246 GCA_003448685.1 Cyanothece sp. UBA12306 | reverse complement strand
GGTGCAATTTATTTGACATTTTTATCTTAACGACTGTTTCAACTTTTGTAAAGAAGCTTAACAAAATTTATTTTTATGGTAGTCATAAGTTTTCTTTATTTAAAGCTTTTCTATAATGATCGCATGAGGTTAACGCTTGGAAAAACGAGAAGATGCTGACAAGTCCCTTAAAATCTAAATTATTTAAAGTCAACCAATAAAATTATGAGTTAATACTATGTCTAAAGGAAATATTACTCAGCATCATTCAGGTAGTGGTGACAATGTAGCTGGTGACAAGACAATTATTAATCAAGGGGAAATATCATCAAAGAATTTAGCGGAAACAGTAGCAAAAATTCAAGAATTATTAGAGAATATTAGCCAGAACTATCCGACTAATACCACAACTGAACAGATGGTAGTTGCAACTAAAGTTATTGAACAAATAGAAAGTAATCATAATTGGAAAAAGAAGGCGATCGCAGCTTTTAAACAAGGTAGTCTTAAAGCAATAGAAACCAATGCGATCGGAGCTTTTGTTGTGGGAGCGATTAAAGGTTGGCAAGGGTGAAAAATGAACTAATAATAAACTAATTTTGTCCCTATTATTTGTTGAAAATGGCTAATGAATACTGAAAAAATGCCTAACCAAAAAACAGAAAATTTTGATTTAGAAGCTGAAATTCAGCCAGAAGCTGAAAGTAGTCAATATGATCAAACTCATTTAGGGGATGGGGATAATGTTAACGGAAATAAAACGGTAATTAATAATAATTATAATAGTGCTAAACAGAAAAAAACTGAACGAAGATTAGAGTTTACCATCAGTGGTTCAATAGAGGAACTAGATTCCGCAAAACTTTATACAATTGTCTCGTTACTACAACAAATCACAGGGGATGCGACTATCAAAACTGATTATACAGAGAAAGGTAGTATTAAATTCATTTTAAATGGCTCTGATCAAGGATTACAAAGATTACAAGAATTATTTGATTCAGGAGAACTTGAGGAATTATTAAATAGTATTAAACCTGAAAAAATTCCACCTATTGTTGTTGAAAATGTTCAATTTAGAGAAGATTTAAAAACAATAGATAAATCAAAATTAATTGAATATATTAGAAACAATAAAATACACCAAAAACAATTAAGTAACGCTAACCTAAGAGGGGCTTACCTGCTTGGGGCTAACCTGAGAGAGGCTAACCTGAGAGGAGCTGATCTAAGAGGGGCTAACCTAAGAGGGGCT
>DLXW01000183.1:30863-46788 GCA_003448685.1 Cyanothece sp. UBA12306 | reverse complement strand
AGGGGCTGACCTAAGAGGGGCTAACCTGAGTGGGGCTGACCTGATAAAGGCTGACCTGAGAAGGGCTAACCTGATTGAGGCTGACCTGAGTGGGGCCGAATTTACTTGGGCTGATCTTGGTGGGCCTAATGTCACTGGTACAATATTTACTGACAGCAAAGGAATTAATAATGAGTTAAAACTTGATTTAATCCAAAGGGGAGCAATCTTTAATGATTCTCCTGGAAATGGCTCCTCTGTTTTGATATCTTGATAATGTTTTTTAAGCAAAATTGAACATAATATCAACGAAAAACCAATTTTTGCACAACTGGTTCAAGAGAAATTTGGAAACCCAAAACAAAACTATCATTTCCTCCTTTGGAGAGCATTCCTCCAGGCTATAATGATATTTGTACCTAACCATGTACAACTCTGATGAGCATGGACATAATAAACTTTAGCGAAGCCCGAAAAAACTTTAAATCCGTACTAGATACAGTAGCCAATGACAAAAACTGTACTGTCATTGTGAGAAGAGATACAGAAGATGCCGTCATTATGTCTAAAAGTTATTATGACAGTCTCATGGAAACAGTTTATCTCTTAAAATCTCCTGCCAATGCTCAACATTTAGAAGAAGCGATCGCAGAATATAAGACAGGTAAAACCCAAGAACACGATTTAATCGATGCGTAAGTTAGCTTGGGCTAGTAAGGCATGGAAAGATTATCTTTATTGGCAATCCCAGGATAAAAAAACTTTAAAAAGAATCAATCAACTGATCCAAGATACTTTATCCCATCCTTTTGAAGGAATCGGTAAACCTGAACCTTTGAGAGAGAATTTGTCAGGTTTTTGGTCTCGTCGCATTGATGAAACTAATCGTCTTGTCTATGTTATTGATGATGATTATCTAACAATTATTTCCTGTCGCTATCATTACCAAGATTAGTGAGATTACTAGATTGTTAAGGTTGACAAATCACTTAGATTAGCTATTAATGCCATATAATTAAATAATAACAAAACTAAAAAAATCAAACAAAAATGTTAGCTAGAGTTTGGAGTGCCTCCCTAATTGGAATTGATGCCATCAAAGTAGGCATAGAAGTAGATATCGCGGGAGGACTACCCTCTATTACTATTGTGGGATTACCCGATACAGCCGTTCAAGAGTCAAGAGAACGGGTGAAAGCGGCCTTAAAAAATTCGGGATTTGCCTTTCCTGTGCGCAAAATTATTATTAACTTAACCCCAGGAGATCTCCGCAAAGAAGGGCCTTATTTTGACTCACCAATTAGTGTGGGAATATTAGCCTCCTCAGAGCAAATTGAAACCGATTTATTAGGGGATTATTTATTTTTAGGAGAAGTTTCCCTCGATGGCAGTTTGCGTCCTGTGGCCGGCGTTTTACCCATCGCTGCGGCGGCAAAACGGTTAGGCATTGCAGGGTTAGTGGTTCCAGCAGATAACGCCCAAGAAGCCGCAGTAGTCAAGGATTTAGCGGTTTATGGCTTTAATCAACTTTCTGAGGTGGCAGACTTCCTCGATCGCCCCTCAAACCATCAAAAAGTCCAATTTAAGCCCAGTCAACTCCCAAATATATCCCCCCTCCCAAATCTCGATTTAAAGGAGGTTAAAGGGCAAAATCACGCCCGTCGCGCCCTAGAAATTGCGGCCGCTGGAGGTCATAATCTGATTTTTGTTGGGCCTCCTGGAAGTGGCAAAACCATGTTAGCCAAGCGATTACCAGGAATTTTACCGCCTTTATCCTTCTCTGAAGCCCTAGAAGTCTCCCAAATTCACTCCGTCGCCGGATTACTCAAAAATAGGGGTTCCCTGATTCAAGATCGTCCCTTTCGCAGTCCCCATCATTCCGCATCGGGGCCTTCTTTGGTGGGAGGTGGGAGTTATCCCCGTCCTGGGGAGATTTCTTTATCCCATCAAGGAGTATTATTTTTAGACGAATTAACTGAATTTAAGCGTAATGTTTTGGAATTTTTGCGTCAACCTCTCGAAGATGGCTATGTCTCCATTTCTCGAACCCGTCAGTCCGTTACCTTTCCTGCACAATTTACCTTAATTGCCAGTACAAATCCCTGTCCCTGTGGCTATTTTGGCGATCCGATTCAACAGTGTACCTGTTCTCCCCGTCAACGGGAACAATATTGGGCTAAATTATCGGGGCCGTTGATGGATCGTATTGACTTACAAGTGGCGGTTAACCGCTTGAAACCAGAAGAAATGACTGGACAGAGGACTGGGGAAGATTCGGAAACAGTGAGAAAACGGGTTAAAATTGCCCGCGATCGCGCCCAGTATCGTTTTAAGGAGGATCATTCAGTAAGTTGTAATGCCCAAATGCAATCATCCCATTTACGTAGTTTTTGTCAATTAGATGAATCGAGTCGTAATCTATTAGAAGGGGCAATTCGTAAACTAGGATTATCAGCAAGGGCTATGGATCGCATTTTAAAAGTGTCTCGCACTATTGCAGATTTAGCAGAAGATGATAGTCTAAAAAGTGTTCATGTTGCCGAAGCTATTCAATATCGAACCATTGATCGAATGAAGTGATGAAAAAAATAACAGCTAAATTAGTCAAGGTTTTGAGTAGGTTTCAAGCTGATTGGATCGTACCCTAGCTGTTGAGTAATTCGTTCTTTAGCTAAGACGCGGTATTCACAAAAATGTTCTCCAGCAGCGCACAGACTTAAATACATATTGATCACTCGAGGCTTTTTCCAGAGAATAGTCCAGAGTTGCTGCCAAAACTGCCCCCGAATTTCAGGTCGACGTATACCCTGATGCCAGATTAGCTGAGTTACCATTCTTAACCCCTTACCAAGGGTAAATTGGATGTTTTGTCCTGGTTTTGACTGTAAACCGAGACTAAGACATTGCTCAAAACAACGTTTAAGATATTGGCTAGGTTCATACAGCTTCCAAAACCCTTCGACATACTCTTTAGCAATTTCTGCGATGGGACGGGTGGGGATAAAATTCATCAGGGTATTCTGATCACCCGTTGCACGAAGGCTGTCGCCCTCAACTAAACGCTGTTCGAGTTTCAGCCGATCCCAGAGTGCCGTATTAGGCAATGCCTGAAGAATGCCCAACATGGGTTGAGGAATATGGGTTTCTTCCACAAAGGCTTGAATCCTTTCCCCTGCACCAGTGCGTTCTCCATCAAAACCTAGGATAAATCCGGCATAAATCAGCAAACCTGCTTCGTTGATCTTCTTACAGCCTTCTACCAGGGGACTACGAGTATTTTGCAGTTTTCGCGTTACTTGCAAACTATCTTGGTCAGGGGTTTCAATTCCCAGAAAAACTCCATAAAAACCCGATTCAGACATCAGTTGCAGTAATTCATCATCTTCTGCCAAATTCACGGAAGCTTCAGTCATAAAGGTAAATGGATAGTCATGCTGCTTCATCCAAGGTATCAATTCTCGGAGGAAGCGTTTAACGTTGCGCTGATTACCAATAAAGTTGTCATCGACGATGAACAAAGGACCACGCCAACCTAAGTCATAGAGGGTTTGTAACTCTGCTAACATCTGACTGGGTTCTTTAGTCCGTGGTTTGCGCCCGTAGAGGGAAATAATATCGCAAAATTCGCAGTTAAAGGGACACCCGCGAGAGAACTGTACCGCCATCAGAAAGTAAGCATCCCGTTGCAGTAGATCGAAGCGGGGGATGGGGCTAAGGGTGACATCAGGTTTTTCGGGGGAACGGAAAATTCCCTCGTTTTGACCTTGAGCGATCGCCTCCAAAAACAAGGGAACGGTTAACTCTCCTTCGTCGAGTATCAGATAATGCGCTCCAGAATCTAGAGCATCTTGTGGGACAGATGTGGGGTAAGGTCCTCCGACAGCTACTTTTTTGCCTAACTGTACGGCTTTTTCAATCAAAGCGCAGAAATCTGGCTTCTGCACTAACATGGCTGAAACGATCACGAGATCACACCATTCCCAATCAGTTTCCGTTTCTAGGCTGACATTGCGATCATAAAACCGAAGTTCCCAGTCTTGGGGGAGGAGGGCGGCCACAGTAATGATGCCCAGGGGAGGAATAGAAGCTTTAAGTCCGAGCATTTCCATAAAGCGATCATAGGACCAGAACGACTGGGGAAACCTAGGGTAGAGTAATAGAGTCTTCATTCGGATAATATTCCTGACAAGCTAAGGCCCTGTCAATATTTTGATATTTTAAATAAACTTTGAATTTTCAAAAGCTTCTGTCCTAAATCTAACAATATTTTCAAAAATTGTCAATTAAATCCAAATTTTGGCTTTAAATTAACAAATATAAATATTTTAACGAAAATGTGAAAGACAACTCAAGACAGTAACCATTACTCAAGAAACATGAGTTTAACTTAGCCAGAAAACAACTCTTATTAGCTCGTAAAAAGAAAGAAAGTCAAAGATATCGTCAACTGCTCGAATTATGGTGCTAGAGTTAAAAATGAGAGGGACAGAGCGTAATAGCTCTCCTCGACTCAACCAGTTGGGGTAGTTCACAAATGCTCAATATTATTATTATAGGAGGGGGAGCAGCTGGATTTTTTGCAGCAATTATTTGTAGCATTAATTTTCCTGAACACAAGGTGATATTGTTAGAAGCTGGCAGTCAACCTTTAACTAAAGTGCGTATTTCTGGGGGAGGACGTTGTAACGTTACCCATCATTGTTTTGATCCGGTGGAATTAGTCAAATATTATCCTAGAGGTTCAAAAGAATTAAGAGGTGCGTTTACTTGTTTTCAACCGTCAGATATGATTGCTTGGTTGGAGTCCCAAGGAGTTATCCTAAAAACAGAATCTGATGGTCGGATGTTTCCAGTTACAGATAATTCAGAAACCATAGTTAATTGCTTAATGAAAGCTGCGATCAAAGCAGGAATTAAGTTACGCAATAAAGCAAAAGTTAAATCTTTGATTAAGCAGTCAGAAGGCTTTGAAATTGAATTAAAAACTGGTGAAATTTTGAGAAGCGATCGCGTTTTAATTGCGACCGGAAGTAATCCCTTGGGTTATAGTTGGGCAAAATCTGTAGGTCATACTATTATCACTCCTATTCCTTCCCTATTTACCTTTAATATTAAAGACCATTTGCTTGACAATTTAGCAGGAGTTAGTGTAAAAAATGTTAGCTTACAACTCTTAAATACAGGAAAAAAGAAATATCAACAAACTGGAGCAATTTTGATTACCCATTGGGGACTTAGTGGTCCTGCTATCTTGAAACTTTCTGCATTTGGTGCTAGAGTATTACATGATAATAATTATCAAATGACTTTGTTAATTAATTGGGCATTTCCCTATAAAATTGAAGAACTAAAACAATATTTATTAAGTTTAAAATCCAAACAAAATCGTAAACAGATTTCTAGTTTTTCACCTTTGTCTTTACCCAAAAGACTTTGGCAAAGATTTTTAGATATCGTAGAAATAAATAATCAAGTAACTTGGGGAGATTTAGCCAACAAAAAAATTTATAATTTAGCTCGACAATTAACCCAAGGACAATATAAGATTCAAGGTAAAGGCGTTTTTAAAGAAGAATTTGTTACCTGTGGTGGAATTAGTCTTAAAGAGATCAATTTTAAAACTATGGAAAGCAAAATTTGTCCTGATTTATACTTTGCTGGAGAGGTTTTAGATATTGATGGAGTAACAGGAGGATTTAATTTCCAAAGTGCATGGACAACTGCTTATTTAGCAGGAAAAGCTATCGGAAAACCCTCCCAATAAAACTAAAGTGACTAAAATTTTAGCCGTCAATTGTAGCGCATCTTGAGTTATGATAATATTGAGTCGATCATAATTCGGATTATTATCATGAAAGCGTTGCAAAATAAAGTTGCTTTAGTGACGGGTGGAAATTCAGGAATTGGAAGGACAACAGCTATTGCTTTTGCTAAGGAAGGAGCTAAAGTAATTGTCGCATCTCGTCGTGAAAAAGAAGGCGAAAAAACGATTAAATTAATTGAAGAAATTGGCGGAGAAGGTAAATTTATTCCTACTGATGTTACCCAAGAAAAATCAGTTAAAACGTTAATAGAAGAAATCGTAAAACTATATGGAAAGCTAGATTGTGCTTTTAATAATGCAGGAGTTGCAGTGGGAAATCTCATCACTGAAGAAACAGAAGAAAATTACGATAAAGTCTTTAATGTTAATGTTAAAGGGGTCTTTATGTGTTTAAAATATGAACTGTCTCAAATGTTAAAACAAGGGGAAGGAAGTATTGTTAATTGTGCCTCCATTTTGGGATTAGTTGGGTTATCCCCTGTCTCCCTTTATTCTGCTAGTAAACACGCTGTTTTAGGACTAACAAAAACGGCTGCTTTAGAGGTAGCAAAATCTAATATTCGCGTTAATTCAGTTTCCCCTGGTGTGATTAAAACAGAAATGGCTGAACCGTTCTTTGAAATTCCTTTTTTTCAAAAATTTATTGATAAACATCCTATGGGAAGAGTAGGAACTCCTGAAGAAGTCGCTAATGCTGTGGTTTTTATTTGTTCAGATAAAGCAAGCTTTATGACAGGAGAAAACATTGTAATTGATGGTGGATTTATGGCTCAATAAATAATGCCAATCAATTGATTAACTATTATCTAAAATTAATGTAATAAGTTTGATTATGCTATCTGATTCTATTGTTTTTTGCGACTTTGACGGAACTATTACTGCTGTGGAAACTTTTGCTGGAATGCTTAAAGAATTTTCCCCTGAATTATCAGCAGAAATAATGCCTCAATTATATAATCGCACCCTAACATTAAGAGAAGGAGTTAGACAAATGTTAGAATCAATTCCTTCATCTTATTATCCTCAAATACTTAACTATGCTATGGGTAAACCTGTCCGTCCAGGATTAGCTGAATTGATAGATTTTCTTACCGGTAAAAATGCTGCTTTTGTCGTAGTTTCTGGTGGTTTAAAAGGAATGGTAGAAACGGTTTTACAGCGTGAAAATTTAATAGATAAAGTTGCTGATATTTTTGCTGTTGAGGTTACAACTCAAGGGGAATATTTAACGGTTAATTCTCCCTTTGAAGGTGATACAGAATTATTGGCTAAAGTGAAGGTTATGGAACAGTATCAAGTGTCAGAAAAGATTATTATTGGAGATTCGGTAACTGATGTTAATATGGCTATGAAAGCAGATCTGGTTTTTGCTCGCGATCGCCTGGTAAGCTATATGGAAGATGCCGATAAATCTTACATCCCTTGGAATAATTTTTTTGATGTTACTAACTATTTAATTAAACATTGGCAACTTTCTTCAAAGTAAGGAGAGAATAATAAGATTCTTTTATCCTTTAATAGAATGGCTATTCTCCTAGATTAAAAATAAAAACTTCTTAATCAACCCATGAATTATGATCCTCGTTCTGAGTTAATGACTGCTTCTCATCAATTTTATCAACAGGGTTGGATGATGGGAACTGCAGGTAATCTTTCAGCAAAACTTCCTGATAATAGTTTTTGGATTACTGCTAGTGGTAAAAGTAAAGGTAAACTCAAAGAAACTGATTTTGTCCGTCTTAATTTAGATGGAGAAATTATTGAATTACCAGACAAGAAAAGTCGTCCATCAGGAGAAACTAGCATTCATCAAAGCATTTATGAGTGTTTTCCTGATGCTAATGCTTGTTGTCATATTCATTCTGTAGAAGCTAATTTAGTTTCTAATTTTGTCAAGGGAGATAGTCTCGTTTTACCTAAGATTGAAATCCTTAAAGGGTTTGGCATAAGCAAAGAAAAAAATCAGGTAATAATGCCAGTTTTTAGAAACCATTTAGAGATAGCTTGTATTGCTCAAGATATCCGCGATAAATTCTTAAAAAATTCTCCCGATATTTCTGTTCTTGTAATTGTAGATCATGGGAGTTTTGTGTGGGCAGATACCCTAGAAAAAGCTTTCAATTATGTTGAAATATCTGAGTATGTATTTCGTTATTTAATAGCAGCGCGTCAACTATAGAAATCACTAATTAGTAGTGGTAAATAGAGCACCACTTTTCAATATTACCGTAAATTAGGTGGGCATTGCCCACCTTACAGTTAACTAAGATACTATGCTAAATCTTCAGGAGAACCAAGATAATCACGCTTACCAATTTCTACACCACAATGGCGAAGAATATCGTAAGCAGTTGTCACGTGAAAATAGACATTAGGTAAAATAAAGTAAAGGAGAAATGATTGCCCATTAAAACTCAAAGTTTCTTCCCCAATAGGTAAACTAATAGACCTACTTTCTGTGCCATCAATTTGTTCAGGGGTAAAGGTTTTGAGATAGTTAATTGTCTCTTGAAGTCGATTGATCAACTCAGGAAAAGTTGTTTCATTATCTTCCATTTTCGGGGCTTCAACATCACCCAGTCTTGCTATACCTCGTCTGGCAATATCAGAGGCAATTTGGATTTGTTTAGACAGGGGAAACATATCGGGATAGAGGCGAGTACCAATGAGAACCGCCGGCTCAATTTTTTTTGTTTCAGCATAGGCTGCACCCTTTTCCAAAATTGTTATCAGATTGCTTAGACTACGAATTAGGGGAGGAATGGCAGCTTGATACATGGAAAGTGTCATGATAAATGCTCCAAACTTTAAAGCTGACGGTATTAACTTTGTTCAACCAAATAATATCATAATACATAATATAAATCTGTTTTACTTCAAGGAAAATTACTGCTATTTAATTTTAATTTAGATCACCAATTTCTAAAGACAAATTATAAATTTGGCGGCGGTTTAAAGCGGTGGATTGTGCCAGGTGACGACTGGCTTGCGATCGCGTCATTCCTTGAGCTAATAATTGTCTTAATTCATTCTTTAACTGATCCTCCGTTAAATTCAAGTTAGAAGTTTCTGAACATCCTGCTACAATTAAAGTAAATTCCCCTTTAATTTGTCGTGAATCTTGATAATATTTAATAGCTTCTTCTAGAGTTCCTCGCCATAATTCCTCATATAATTTCGTTAATTCCCGTCCTATCATAACTAAACGATTTTTACCAAAAATGACAGCAAAATCTGTTAACGTTTGCAATAAACGATGGGGAGATTCATAAAAAATTAAAGTCCGAGTTTCTGATTTAAGATTAGTCAGGCGATCGCTTCTAGACTTTCCTTTAAGAGGAAGAAATCCCTCAAAAACAAAGCAATCAGTGGGTAGACCCGAAACAGAAAGGGCTGTAACGGCAGCAGTTGCCGCAGGAATCGGAATAACTGGGATATTTGAGGTAATACAAGCCTTAATTAATTCATAACCTGGGTCAGAAATTCCAGGCATTCCCGCGTCAGTAACTAAAGCGATCGTTTGTCCCCCTTGAAGGTAACTAATTAACTCTTCTTGACGGGATAGTTCATTATGTTGATGATAACTAAGCTGAGGAGTGTTAACTTGGAAGTGGTGTAGGAGTTTTCCTGTATGACGGGTATCTTCTGCTGCGATCAGATCCACTGATTTGAGAATACGGATCGCCCGTAAGGTGATATCTTCTAAATTACCAATAGGAGTTCCGACAACATAAAGGGTTCCTTTTTGTAAACTTTTATTGCTCATTTTTTCACTCATGAATGGATTATTTGTCGGTTTAACGACCCTAGATTTAATTTATCTTACCGATCATTTTCCCCACAGTAACGAAAAAATAGTTGCCCTTAATGAAACTATTGCTGCTGGGGGTCCGGCAACTAATGCGGCAATTACTTTTAAATATTTTGGTCATCAAGCTACTCTCTTTAGTGTTATTGGAAATCATCCCATTAGTCAGTTAATTTGTGCTGAGTTAGAAGACTATTATATTAGTGTTTATGATCTTAATCCTTATCGCACAAATCCCCCTCCAACATCCTCAATTATTGTCCAAAAACAAACTGGAGAAAGGGCTGTTATTTCTATCAATGCTACTAAATTTCAAACTAAAGTCAATAAACTTGATTTAGATCTTTTACAAGATATTGATATTATTTTAATTGATGGACATCAAATGGCAGCTAGTCAAATTATTTGCCAAGAAGCTAAAAGATTGAAAATTCCTATTGTTATGGATGGAGGAAGCTGGAAATCCGGTTTTGAAAAAGTTTTACCCTATGTAGATTATGCAATATGTTCTGATAATTTTTATCCTCCTAATTGTTCGAGTTCCCAAGAGGTTTTTAATTATTTACAGTCAATGAAAATTCCCCATATTGCCATTACCAAAGGAGAAGATCCTATTGAATATTGGACTGAACGAAGCAATGGTACTATTGAGATATCGAGTATTAATGCTGTCGATACCCTAGGTGCAGGGGATGTTTTTCATGGAGCTTTTTGTCATTTTATTTTACAATATGATTTTATAGATTCTTTGGCAAAATCGTCTCAAGTTGCTTCAGTTGCTTGTCAGTATTTTGGTACACGTCAATGGATGTCTAAAGTTCAGCTAAAAAACTTTTAGTTATTGAGAATCTAAAGCACAAATAACACGATCTCTCCCTTGTTCTTTTGCTTGATACAAAGCTTCATCAGCACAATTAAAAAGTTGTTGCAGTGTACTTCCATGTTGAGGGAATGCTGCTACCCCAAATGAAGCTGTAATGGAATCTAATAATTGGGAATTGTATTGTATCTTCAACTGTTTAATTCCTTGAGGAATTTTCTCTGCTCTTAATTGGGTGTTTTCTAAAGTAAGATAGGGTAATATAATCATAAACTCTTCTAATTCTCTTTCTTTAATTTGCTCTTGTAATTGATGATTTAGAATTTCTAATTGAGAGGGAGAAGGTAATGATAATAGTTGAGGAATTAGAGGAAAAAGTTCTATAGCAGTGTAGATAGAAATAATGGCGGTCAAAGCTTTAATTCCACCCGATAACCAATAAGCAGGATTCCATAAAGTCCAGATACCCATAATATGGGTAGTTCCACAAGAGAAAATAAAGATACTAAATAAGATAATAATATTTTTAATAGGAGATGATCAGGCTCTTGCGACTCTTAATCAACTTCTCGAAGAACATCGTGCTATCTATGGAACAAAGATTGTCTATGCAACAGGGCGATCGCTGTATTTATACCGTCAACTTATTCAAGAAAAATCTCTATTAACTCCTGATGCCTTGATTGCTTCAGTGGGGACTCAAATCTATTTTAATCCCTCTAATGATGATTTAGATCACCATTGGTCAAGTATGTTAGCTAAGGGCTGGAATCGAGATTTAGTGTGTTGCATCGCTAGTAATTTCCCAGATTTAGTTTTGCAACCTGAATCAGAACAAAATCCTTTTAAAGTTAGTTATTATCTAACTGCAAAAGCTGCTAATACAGTTATCCCACAATTAGAATACGTTTTATCCCAAAATCATTTACAAACTAAGCTGATTTACAGTTTTAGTTCCTCTCTCGACATTGTACCCCATAATGGAGATAAAGGATTAGCTCTTCAATATCTACAAAAAAAGTGGAGAATTGAGCAAGAAAAAACAGTTGTTTGCGGAGATTCTGGTAATGATATTTCCCTATTTATTAGGCAAGAGTGGGGTATTATTGTGGGTAATGCTCAAACTGAACTACGTCAATGGTATCAACAGAATCAAACATCTTTTCATTACTTTGCACAAAGTAATTATGCTCAAGGAATACTAGAAGGATTAAATCATTTTGGCTTTTTTAAATAAACTATAAATTGTGATATTTTATCTTAAAGGACACCCGATCGAAACCATAAAAAATACCCACAACCGGATTCTTTTAATTTTAGAAGTTAACCAAGTGGGTTATGAAATGCAAATTACCTCAAGATTTGCGCGACAATTATCTCAAAATCACCAAAAAACTATTCAAGTTTTCACTCATTTACAGATTCGAGAAGATCACCCTATTCTCTATGGTTTTTCTACTGCTGCTGAACGGGAACTTTTCCGCCAATTAATCAGTGTTAGTGGCATTGGCGCGCAACTAGCGATCGCTTTAATTGATACCCTCGGATTAGAAGAATTAGTCCAAGCTATTGTTAATGGCAATATTCGGGTTCTTTCCCAAACTCCAGGGGTGGGACAAAAAACCGCAGAAAGAATTGCCTTAGAATTAAAAACTAAACTATCCCAATGGCGGAAATTAGTTGGGATTACCTTACCCTCTACTGCTGCTATTCCTTCCCTCGATGTCTTAGAAGATGTGGAAATGACCCTATTAGCATTAGGTTATACAAATGAAGAAATTAATCAAGCGATTTCTACTCTCAGTCAAGATAATCAAATGCTTAAAAATACCAACGGAGAAGAATGGATTAGAGAAGCGATAACTTGGTTAAGTCAAGGAACTTGAAAATACTTTCCTCGTCAATTTTATTTAGTTTGAAAGATATTTTGTACCATTTTCTTTTCTAACTTATGGGAAATGCGATCGAGTTCTATTATTTCACCGTCATCAAGTTGCCAACCCATTGCTCCTATATTATCTTGCATTTGTTTAACATTTTTTGCTCCAGGAATAGGAATAGTTTGCTTACAAATACACCAATTAATGGCAACTTGAGACATAGTTTTATTTCTGTGTAAAGCAATTTCTTGTAAACAATCAAGTAAGGGTTTGATTTTGGGTAATAATTGACGACAAAGTATTCCTCTTAACCCTTTGGGGAAAGAACTTTTATCGGAAAATTTACCTGTTAATAATCCTAATGCTAAAGGACTATAGGCAATTAATTTAATTCCCAATTCATCGCAAACTTCCTTAACTCCCAATTCTGTTACTGGATAGGTAGATAATAGAGAATATTGAACCTGTAAAGTTGCAATGGGAATTCCTCGTGATGCCAATTGCTGATAAACTTTTTTCAAACGTTTTGGTCCATAATTAGATAGACCAATAGCTTTGACTAAACCTTGCTCAAATAAGTCACCTAAACCTTCTAATAAAGCCTTTTCTTGCCAGGGTGCATAATTAGCTGTTGACCAGTGCATTTGCACTAAATCAATATTTCTACCCACCCTTTGTGCAGACGCTTTACCTGCGTTTAACATGGAACTGCGGGTTAATCTCCAAGGATAGGGAGCTAATTTAGTAGCAATACAAATATTTTTTTGATTTAACCCTTGATACTCTTTTAAAAATTGTCCGAGAAGCTGTTCACTACGTCCATTGAGCTTTCCAGTTCCGTAAGAATCTCCAGTATCAAATAAGGTAACTCCTTGACTTACAGCAAGGTTAAAAACCCCTTGCAAATCTTTGTCCATACTTTGATTATATCCCCACAGCAAGCGGTTTCCCCATGCCCAAGTGCCACATCCCATTTGAGGAAGGTAAAAAGGAGAATGATTGTTTATTTGAATTTCTGTGGGATCTTCTATTTTTTGTTTTTGTGAGTTTATTTCCATGCAATTTCAAGGTTGTTGAGCAATGTATATTTAGAGAAGCTCAAATTGCTGTTTATTTTTAGGCTAGTGATTTAACTCACCTTTAATTCTACACTAACTCACGGCATGATCATTAAATGAACACGATAATAATACATATTTTTTAAATCTTGAAAATTTAAGCTATGGTTATTAATCTGCACAATAAAGAAGTCAGACAAAAATTTTTACAATGTAATTACTCACTTTTAGCCAGTTGTTTCTGGTATTACTATCAACAATATGGCCAAGGTCTCTTGGTTATTAGTTCAGAAAATAGTGGTTCTATTGCTGTTGATTATAAAACAGATTTATCTCGATTATTTAGCTCAAAAACCCTAAAAAATAAAGTTAATCCTAAACTAAAAACCTATAATCCAGAACAAGAATTATTGGTAGGATTTCAAGTTAAATCAACTGTTGACAAGGAAAACGATTATTGTATTTTGCATTCAGTTGGCTCAACCAATTTTCCTATCAAAGTAGCTGTTGAAATCACCAATACTGTATTAAATAAAATTTCTGAAATATCACTTTAATTTTATAATCTTAGTCTTAGAGTAGACATGACCCACCCTAAAACTAAATTTTAACTCTATTACAGAACATCATAGTATTGAGTAAAAATGAGCAAAAAACATAATTATCATGAACAGCAAAGCAATAATTAATTATTGTGGATTAGCTGCTTCAACCAGATAATATTCTCCTTTTTTTTGAAAAACTAAAACACGATCACCTCTCACTATTCTCGTACTAGGATGATGAAATCTTAATTTTGTCTTATCTTCTAATTCGACGAATAAAATACTACCATATGGACCAGAAATAATACCTGTTATTGTCCCTGGACGGTAGGGTGAAGTATAATGTCCTCTATGATTAGCTGCGTTTTGAGTTGGATTAATCTGGGGTTTAGTTTGAGCAGTTACTATTGGACAAAAACAAATCCCAGCAATAATAGCCGTCAACGTCTTCACAGTTGTCTTCATTCTCATTTCCTCTAACTAGGGAAAATTACTCAATGTAATGAAATCAAGAGCAATTCTTCACTTTCTTCTACTCTAAGGCTATTTTCTTTTTCAGACTATAAAGATAAAATTACGAAACCCTTTTATGAATAAAAAATATTAATTATAAAGTAAAATTAAGTAATGATTCAAATTGTTAAATTAAACCCTGTCGAGCTTTAATGAATAATGATTAATTGACTAAAATTTTAGATGAGTTTACTTTTAACTTTGAGTATTTATCTATGAAAACAATAACATCTTATCAAACAAAAATCATTACTCTTTGGGCAACTTTCTTATTAGGAACCCTTTTTCACACTCAACTAGGATTAATGCCTTTGTTTCATGGACAAGAGATTGCTCATTCTCATGATAGCAGTGACATTAGTTGGATTTTATGGCTAATGTTAGGCTTTTTTATTTTACCTATGCTTTCTATGATCGGGACAGTATTTACCCAGTCTAAACAGTTTCGTGTGGTACATTTTTGGTTAACAGTGATCTATTCTTTCCTGAATTTTAGTCATATTGCGGCTGATTTATTTGTTACTCCTATTGCTTGGTTTCAGATCGCTTTAATGGTTGTTATTTTCTTGATTGGATTATTACTCAATATTGTATCTTTCCAATGGATGAAATATCATCCAATTAGTAGACCTTTATCAGAGGCAAAACTAATGTATTAGTAATACTATAGCCGTTCTCATCCTTGTGAGGTACAGTAAGTCTTAGTAGTAGGCAAAAGTAATCAGCTGAAGTGTACCTCATAATCAATTTTAAACTAATAAAATAATGGCAAATTGGTCAAAATCAGTCGCCCAACCTGGACAAGAATTTCCTAAACAAACTTTATCTATTCTATCTGGTAAGATTCCTGAAGAACTTAGGGGTACCCTGTATCGTAACGGTCCTGCAAGACTCCAAAGGGGTAATCAAAAAGTGGGACATTGGTTTGATGGAGATGGGGCTATTTTAGCCGTAGATTTTACCAATATGGGTGCTACTGCTACCTATAGTTATGTTAAAACTGAAGGGTATAAAAAAGAAGCCAAAGCCAATCATTTTTTATATCCTAATTATGGAATGACTGTCCCAGGAGGGTTTTGGAAAACTTGGGGAAAAGATGTTAAAAATGCTGCTAATACCTCGGTTTTGGTCTTACCAGATCAACTATTAGCCCTTTGGGAAGGAGGATTTCCTCATGCTTTGGACTTAGAGACTTTGGAAACATTAGGACTAGATAATTTAGGAAAATTACAACCAGGAGAATCATTTTCTGCTCACCCAAAAGTTGATCCTAAAACAGGTCATATTTATAATTTTGGAGTCACTGCTGGGGTTCAAACTAATCTTAAACTTTATCAAAGTGATGCTACAGGAAAAATTATTAAAAAATCATCTTTTTCTTTAAAAGGTTTACCCTTAATTCATGATTTTGTCTTGGCTGGAAAATACTTAGTATTTTTTGTTTCTCCTGTCCGTGTTAAGTTATTGCCAACAGCTTTAGGTTTGGCTAGTTTTAGTT
>DLXW01000183.1:19899-30589 GCA_003448685.1 Cyanothece sp. UBA12306 | reverse complement strand
GGCTAGTTTTAGTGATGCTATGCAATGGAAACCTTCACTAGGAACCCAAATTCTAATCTTTGATCGTCAAACTTTATCTTTGGTAAGTCAGGGTGAAACTGCTCCTTGGTTTCAATGGCATTATGGTAATGGTTATGTTAATGATCAAGGTAACATTGTAGTCGAAATTGTTCGTTATCCCGATTTTAAAACTAATCAGAATCTTAAAGAAGTTGCCACAGGAAATATCAAAACACCTGCTAAAGGAACTCTTTGGGAAATACAAGTTAACCCTTTAACGGGAAAAGTTATTAAAAGCGAAGAATTATTAGATATTGGTTGTGATTTTCCCATAGTTTGTCCCCATCGAGTTAGTGATGATTGGCGTTATACTTATCTTTCAGTTCATCGAAATAATGCGGATCTTAGTCAAGAAATATTTGGTGCGATCGCCTGTTTTGATCGTAAATTAGGAACTATAACTATGGCAGATATGGGAGAGCATTGTTATCCCTCAGAACCTATTTTTGTACCCCGTTCTCCTAGTGCTGAAACCGGATGGATTATCACAGTCGTTTATGATGGATATTATCATCACAGTGAAGTGAGAATTTATAATAGCGAGAGTCTAAATCTTGATCCTCTATGTCGTCTTAAGTTACCCAAAGTTATTCCTCCCAGTTTTCATGGAACTTGGAAGAACAAATAAAAACATTTAATATAAATATATTCCACCATTTTTTTGTAAATTAATAGCACGATGCCCTAAAAAATTAGGTTCAGATTTTTTGATTTTTACCATAACTATATTATCTTCACTAACTTCAACTGTAAATTTAAGGGTGATCGGATTATCAGGATCAACGGATATCTTAGGATAAATTACAATATAACCAGAATCGCCAAAGCTATTCAAGATTCCTGTTTTACCTGGATTAAGTTCTTGAGGATTAATAGACTCCAAATCAGTCAAATCATATTCTAAAGGAATTTTTGTTTGATTAATTAGTTTGACTTCAACTGATTTTTTAGTATTAAACCTAGCTACAGGTTGCCAATATCCAGGTTGATAAGTTTCAGCAGGGGGATTTTGTCCCAGGGACTCAATAGGTAATATTCCGGTCAATATAGTTAATAAACAGAGAGTTATTTTAAAGTATAGTTTCATCGTAAAAATTATTTAAAAAATATGCAATATATCTAAAATTATACCATAAATTATAAAAAATTTTTTATAATTTTTTTTAAGCTAACATATTTTTTCGTATTTAAGACATAATCATCGGGATCATTTAGGCTAAACTAGAAAAAGTAGATTAAATAAACCCGTAATTAAACCTTATTAAATATCAAGGATTATTGATCATGGATGGACTTTTAGTTGATGCCAGTAAAAGACTGGAAAAAGCCTTAGAATATGTTTCTATTTCTGAAGATGCTAGTGAACGTTTAAAGTATCCTAAAACCAGTTTAAGCGTCTCTATCCCAGTGCGTATGGATGATGGTTCACTGCGAATTTTTCAAGGGTATCGAGTCCGCTACGATGATACCAGAGGACCCGGCAAAGGAGGAGTTCGTTATCATCCTAATGTAACCATGGATGAAGTCCAATCTTTAGCCTTTTGGATGACCTTTAAATGTGCCTTACTAAATCTACCTTTTGGGGGAGCAAAAGGGGGAATTACCCTAAATCCTAAAGAATTATCTAGGCAAGAATTAGAGAGATTAAGTCGAGGTTATATTGAAGGAATTGCCGACTTTATTGGCCCTGATATAGATATTCTTGCTCCTGATGTTTATACTAATCAAATGATTATGGGTTGGATGATGGATCAATATAGCATTATTCAACGTAAAATTAGCCCAGCAGTGGTAACAGGAAAACCCCAAACTATGGGAGGAAGTCAGGGAAGAAATCAGGCCACAGGAACGGGGGCTTTTTATGTAATTCAAGCCATGTTAGCCAAGTTTAATAAAGTTCCTGAAGAAACAACTATTGCAGTTCAAGGTTTTGGCAATGCCGGAAGTGTTGTTGCTCAATTATTAGCCAAAGCAGGTTATAAAGTAGTAGCTGTTAGTGATTCTCAAGGAGGAATTTATGCGCCTCAAGGACTTGAAATCCCTAGTGTTATTCATTATAAAAAAGAACATCGTGATATCAAAGCAGTCTATTGCGAGGATACTGTTTGTGATATTGTTGAACATAAAACTTTAACTAATGAAGAATTATTAGCCCTTGACGTTGATGTTTTAATTCCTGCTGCCTTGGAAAATCAAATAACTGAAAAAAATGCTCAAGATGTTCAAGCAAAGTATATTTTTGAGGTAGCTAACGGTCCCATTACTTCAGCAGCAGATGAAATTCTTGAAACCAAAGGTATTCCAGTTTTCCCCGATATTTTGGTTAATGCTGGCGGTGTAACCGTTAGTTATTTTGAATGGGTACAGAACCGCAGTGGACTCTATTGGACTAATACTGAAGTTAACGAAAGAATGAAGGGGAAAATGGTGACTGAATCGGAAAATGTTTGGTTAATTGCTCAAGACAAGAAAGTATCTATCAGAACTGCCGCTTATATCCACGCTTTAAACCGTTTAGGAGAAGCTTTGGATGCGAAAGGAACAAGAGATTATTACGTCAATAACTTAAATCATTAATCATATTCTTAAATTTTGGGCAGTGAAGATCGAATACTTATGAATTAGATTGAATTACAAAAAATGTAACTTTTTCTTGTAATTCAATTAACTTTTGTTGTACCGACTCATGGGTGTATTCATCATCGGGATGGGGCGGTTGTCCAGGTTGCTGAAAATAAGGCCTTTCATCATAAATTTGACCCCATCTAAAATCAACTTGTCTAACCAATTCATAGAGTAATTGTTGATTATTAATGATTGATTCTAGGATTTCAGATAAAGCAACAATAGGTGTTTGTAAATGACGACTAACCGACGCTTCATCTTCTTCAACCCAAGTTTGCAAAACTTGTTGTAATGCTCCTGATGAATCTGCTATATTTTGAGCAATAAAAACCTTAATTTCTGTGATTGCTTGCACTAATTTAGGAACAGGAGACTCACCTTTTAAAAAATCTCCCCCTTCCCTACCGATAACCTCAGCTAAGGAAAATTCTCTACCTGCTAAGATTTCCTGGCGTATATCTTGATATCTTTGCTTATCTTGTTCAGCTGTCATGATTTTTCACAAAATGTTACATTGTTAGAATCGTCAAAAACTTTACCCGAGTATTTTAGATCATTCTTAACTATATTAAGGTTAGCAAATTTTTACTAGATTTTTGCTTTAAACTAGAAAATGAATATCTTTAGGACTTACTTATTAGTTTTATGTTCAATAAAAATACGCTATTATTTGCCTTATTATTGTTTATACCCCTTTCTTTTGGAGCTAATTATCTAGAATTGGGAGCAACCGTTGTTTTTCTAGCTGCTGCTTTAGCTATTGTTCCTTTAGCTGCGTTTATGGGTCAAGCAACCGAAGAGATCGCGGTAGTTGTTGGTCCTAATTTAGGGGGTTTATTAAATGCAACCTTTGGGAATGCTACAGAACTAATTTTAGCTTTAGTAGCTCTTAAAGAAGGATTAATTGAAGTAGTAAAAGCAACAATTACTGGCTCAATTATTGGCAATTTATTGCTAGTAGTTGGCTTTGCTATGTTATTAGGAGGACTGCGGTATAAAGAACAAGTTTTTCAATCAGTAACTGCGCGATTAAATGCTTCATCAATGAATTTAGCTGTTATTGCTATTTTGTTACCCACAGCAGTCCAATATACCTCAAGCGGAATTGAAGAAAAAACCTTACAAAATCTATCTGTTGCTGTTGCTTTAGTTTTGATTGTTGTTTATGGGTTAACTTTAATTTTTTCCATGAAAACTCATACTTATCTTTACGATGTAGGGATGGCAGAAGTAGAAGAAAATACAGCAGAAGATTCAAACAATTCAGAAAAATCTCAAGTGAATATTGGGCGTTGGATTATTATTTTATTATTGGTTACTTTAGGAGTAGCTATTGAATCTGAATTATTAGTTAACTCCCTAGAAGAAGCCACAGAATCTTTAGGACTTACTTCTTTGTTTACAGGTGTTATTCTTTTGCCTATTGTTGGTAATGCAGCAGAACACGCAACGGCTGTCACTGTTGCCCTGAAAAATAAAATGGATTTATCTATGTCTGTTGCTGTGGGATCAAGCTTACAAATTGCTCTATTTGTTGCTCCAGTTTTAGTTATTGCTGGTTGGATTTTAGGGCAACCTATGGATCTAGATTTTAATCCTTTTGAATTAGTTTCTGTGGCGGTAGCGGTTTTAATTACCAACTCTATTAGTTCTGATGGACGTTCTAATTGGTTAGAAGGAACTTTATTATTAGCCACTTATTTAGTAATTGGACTCGCTTTTTATTTTCACCCTGTTTGATCTTCTTTCTTGTTGTTGAATTATAGCTAGTTTTTGCTGAGTTTTTGCCTATTTTTAGATAGTTGGAATCGTCGATAACTAAATTATGGGGATGACAGATAACAGATAATAAGCTATAATAATAGTAAATTATTAAATATTTTCAACAAAAAACAATAGCAAAGCTAGTGTGGTAAAGCATTGAATTTATCCGCCTATAGTAATCATCCAGAACGTACCTATTTTGAACGTTCTCTCAAAAAATTAGAGCAAGAAGTGTTAAGAATGGGTTCCTTAGTAGAGGAATCCTTTCGTCTGAGCCATCAAGCTTTATTTAACCAAAATCTTGATGCAGGTGAGAAAATTACTGAACTTGATCGGCGAATTGATATCTATTATCGTCAAATTGAGTTAGAATGTTCCACATTAATGACTTTACAAGCCCCAGTTGCTCAAGATTTGCGACTTTTGAGTGCTTTTATGCAATTAGTAAGGGACTTAGAGCGGATAGGTGATTATGCCCAAGATCTAGGGGAAATAGCCCTCAAATTATTTATTTATCCTCCCCATCCTGTAATTAAGGAAGTCTCGATTATGTCCCACCATGCTCAAATGATGCTAGCAACCAGCTTAGTTGCTCTAGCCGATCTAGATGGTGATGCAGGAAAAAAAGTCAAACAGTTAGATGACATTGTAGATGATGCTTATGACAAGCTATATAACATATTAGCCTATCAACGGGATATTAAAGGAGTTATTGAACCATTTTTGCTCTTAGCCTTAGTGATTCGCCACCTAGAAAGAATGGCTGATCATGCAACCAACATCGCTCAACGAGTATCCTATATTGTGACTGGACACCGAGCTTAGGTAATAATTTTATCTAATTGTTAATTTAATTAATAACCTCAACTAATCCTAGATTTATTGGAATATAATAGAGTTTGAATATTTATTGAACCTTATAATGCTTACTATCAAGCATTAGTTGGGAGATATAGCTATCAGACTTAGAATATATTAAGCTGAAATTTCTTTTTGGTTTAGGTGTGAGGATCGATTAGATGAAAAAATTAATTTGGGCAATTATCAAAACAACCCCTGTAAGTTTAGGTTTTCTTTTATTGGGGGTTCAAAGTGCCATTGCTTCACCGTCACAAGTCACAGAAGTTAATGAGCAAAGCAACCCAGAGATTATCTCTCCTATGGAAGCTTTAGGGGTACTGCGAAACCGTCCTCAAATAGAAAACCCCCATAATCGTACTTCTAAGCAGCAGTTTAATACCTCTGCTTCCCAAGTCACCAGCGTTTCCGAATTACAGGACGTATCCCCCACAGATTGGGCCTATGAAGCTTTAAGAAGTTTAGTAGAACGCTATGGTTGTATAGTGGGTTATCCCGATCGCACCTTCAGAGGAAATCGGGCTGCCAGTCGTTGGGAATTTGCCGCCGGTTTAAATGCTTGTTTGAATACCATTGAACGGCTATTACAAGAGAACGTCGCCGTTTTGCGCGAAGATATCGAGAAACTCAAGCGATTAGCCCAAGAATTTGAAGCAGAATTAGTCGCTTTGGGTGCGAGGGTGACTAACCTAGAAAGTCGGGTATCTTACCTCGAAGATCACCAATTTTCCACTACTACCAAACTCAGAGGAGAAGTTTTATTTACCACCTCCGCTGCTTGGGGGGAAAGGGCGATCGACTCCCGTGAACAAGACTTGTATAACCAAGGGTTACTAGATCCAGATGAGAAAAGACGGATTGACGACAATGCTAACCTAGGTTATCGGGCCCGGATTAACTTAGATACCAGTTTTACCGGAAAAGACAGACTAAGAACTCGACTAGAAACCGGAACCCTGGTCAACTATCGTAACTTCACCGGAACCGAGATGGCCAGGTTGGGACACGATATCAACCGAGATTCTGATATCAGGATCGGAGACTTATACTATCGTTTCACTGTGGGTAGTTTAACCTCTTGGGTTGGTAGCAGTTCCCTCGATATTGATGATATTTTCGATGTGGGAACTCCTTTCTTAGCTAGTTCTGGAACCGGTGCTTTATCTCGATTTATCCGTCGTAATCCCCTGGTATTCCGTGGACCTGAAGGAGTAGGTGGCGGTTTCGCCTATAAGTTCTTTGATGATATTATTGCCGTCCGAGGACTTTATCTAGCAGATCAGGGAGTTGGTAATGATCCAGCTCTCGGAAAAGGTCTATTTAATGGTGAGTTTAGTGCTGGGGGTCAGTTAGGAATCTATCCCCTAGATAATTTAGATTTCACCTTTACCTATCTCTATTCCTATTTTACAGAGGATGAGGTTAATGCCAGTGCTAGTAACGGTAGTCAGGTAGCTAAAGATCCCTTCTTAGGAGCTCCCACTGTTCGCGATAGCTATGGTATCCAAGGAGATTGGCGCATTAACGATATGTTCCACTTGACAGCTTGGGGGGGTTATGCGCTAGCCAGAGCCCAAGGAATCGATGAAAATGGGGATAGTCGTCGGGGTTTTGGGGCTGATCTTTGGACTTGGAGTGCGGCTCTTTCTGTCGTAGACTTAGGAAAAGAAGGAGCAGTTCTTTCTGTAGGCGGTGGTCAATATGTCACAGCACGTCGGATAGATGCCCTGACTGGGGATTTAGCAGTTCCTGATAAGGATACTCCCTACATCATTGAAACCCAATATAAGTATCCCCTCAATGAAAATATTCTCCTAACCCCTGGATTTTATGTAGTCCTGCGACCCGAAGCAAATGAACGAAATAATAGTATTTGGGTCGGTGCACTTCGAACTACCTTTAAATTCTAAAAAGTCCTACAGTAAACATCCTTACATCGACTTGGTTAAAATTAATTTAACTGAGTCTTTTGTATTTTTTATCTTACCAATTAATCTTGATTAATTTAGGTTATTGTAGCCTAGATGAAGAACCATCTTGTATAATTTAGCTATTGATATATAGGCCGAGAATTGCTTTTAATTCAATGTATAGAGCAATACTCTCTATGTTTCGCTAAGTAAAATACATCCCTATTATTTTGGTGTGAGGATGATTTCTAATGTCTAAATTATTAAGTCAAGTGGTCAAAATGACCCCTGGAGTCTTAGGACTCCTTTGTTTAGTTGGTCAAAATGCTATTGCATCTCCCAAAACAGATTTTGAAACCGCCAATCCCGAGACGATTAACCCAACAGAAGCTTTAGGGGTATTGCGTAACCGTCCCCAATTGGACAATCCCGTCAATCGTACTGCGAAACAGCAGTTTAATTCTTCTGCTTCCCAAGTTACGAGCGTTTCTGAGTTACAAGACGTATCTCCCACAGATTGGGCCTATGAAGCCTTACGGAGTTTAGTAGAACGTTATGGTTGTATCGTTGGTTATCCCGATCGCACCTTTAGAGGAAATCGGGCTACAAGTCGTTGGGAATTTGCAGCCGGTTTAAATGCCTGTCTCAATACCATTGAACGGCTTCTGCAAGAGAACGTCGCCGTTTTGCGCGAAGATATCGAGAAACTCAAGCGATTAGCCCAAGAATTTGAAGCAGAATTGGTTGCTTTAGGTGCAAGGGTGACTAACCTGGAAAATCGGGTAGCTTACCTCGAAGATCATCAGTTTTCCACTACCACCAAGTTAAAGGGACGAGTTCTATTTACCGTCTCTTCTGCTTCAGGGGAAAGAGCGTTAGACTCCCGAGAACTAGATACATTCAACCAAGACTTGCAAAACGGACGATATACCGACGCACGACGACGCATTGATGACAACGCTACCTTTGGTTATAGGGTTCGTCTTAACTTAGACACTAGCTTTAACGGGAAAGATCGACTGACAACCCGTCTGCAAGCAGGAAGTCTGATTAATTATAATAACCCCACCGGAACCAACATGGCAAGGTTGTCCCACGATGCCAACACCAATTCTGATCTCAATATTGACAACCTATTCTATCGTTTCCCCATTGGTAACTTCACGGGTTATGTTGGGGGTGACTCCCTTGATATCGATGATATTTTCGATGTGGGGAACCCTTTTGGAGCAAGTTCCGATACAGGTGCTTTATCACGGTTTATGCGTTATGATCCCCTAACCATGAGGGGGGAAGAAGGTATTGGTGCTGCCTTTGCCTACAAATTTAGTGATATGTTCACCGTTCGAGGGCTTTATCTCACCCCCGATAACGAAGGTAGTGATCCTGCACTAGGTAGCGGTTTATTTAACGGTAACTTCAGTGCAGGGGGTCAAGTTGGATTTTATCCCACAGACAACCTTAGTTTCAATGCCCAATTCGTACATACCTACTATAAAAGTGATGATGTCAATATCACCGAAAGTACCGGTAGTTCTTTAGCCAGTGATCCTTTCTTGGGCGCGCCGACTATTCGCGATAGCTACGGTGCTAATGGTAACTGGCGGATTAATGATACCTTTAACTTAACTGGTTTTGTGGGTTATGCCCTTGCTCGCGCCCAAGGAGATGACGAAAATGGCGTTAGTCGTCGCGGTTTTGGGTCTGATACCTGGTCTTGGATGGCTTCTCTTAACGTGATTGATGTCTTTAAAGAAGGTTCTGTATTTACCATTGGTGGTGGTGCGTTGACCCATACCCAAAGGGTTGATGCTATCACTGGAGATTTGCAAGTTCCTGACCAGGATACTCCCTACATCATTGAAGCTCAATATAAGTATCCTCTGAGCAAAAATATTTTGCTGACTCCTGGGTTCTACGTCGTTCTTCAACCTGAGGGCAATAACGATAATAACAGCATTTGGGTTGGGGCTTTACGTACCACCTTCAAATTCTAAATACTGTTGATCGAGGCTCATTTTTCGTCCCTAGTTTAGTTGCTAAAATCTCTAAACTAGGGATATTCTTAAGGATTGCGGGGAAGCTTCGCACAAAAAACTTTACTCTACTAAAATAAGCGGATTTGGTATCGTAAAGTATCATAAGCTGTTCCTCATTAATAAAGCCTGAAATTAAGTTATAGCTTGATTCTAAATTCTAAATTCGCCCGTTCTAAATTCTAAATTCTAAATTCGCCCGTTCTAAATTTCGCGTAGACTGATAAAATAGAGTGATTTCCGGCTGAATCAAAATAATGAAATCAAACCTATATGAAACTGATTTTGTTGAGTGGGCTTTTAATCAAGCTTTCGCTCTCAGCAGGCATGATATAAACGGTCTTGATTGGGATCATTTAAAAGAGGAAATAGAAAACTTGGGAAGAGAGCAAATTAATGCAGTTAATAGCTTATTAAAACAAGTTATTATCCATCGTCTCAAGTTAGATTATTTAAACGATGAAATAAATCGTAACCACTGGGAAAGTGAAATTAACTCTTTTGTGGATCAAATAGAAGACAGATTGACAGCAACGTTAATCAAGAAAATTGATCTTCCTAAAATTTATACTCGAAGTAGAAGAGATGTCCTCAAGCAATATCCAAAGCTTAATATCCCTAAAGATTGTCCCTATAATTTAGATAGTTTATTAGTTATTTTCGACTGACAGTAAATTTTGTATTGAATCATATGAGAAAGCAACATTTTTCTTGATTATCACCCCCTATATTTTGCTCAAATGGTGGCGGAAAAATCTATTTAAAGCTTAATTAAAGCTTTCGAGTTGATTTTGCTATTTACTAATTAATATTAAGTCGATAATTTGAGTTCTATTAATAAGCTAAAATATATTTATAATCTTATTAATGTTAGGCTTTTTATTTATTTTGGGATTTTCCTTTCAAACTCAAAAAAATTGCTGTCAAACCCACGCTAGAGTCGGGGTCTGGCATACTCCCCACGGACCCGTAGAAACTCCTCGATTTATGCCTGTGGGAACCGTAGCAACGGTTAAAGGATTGACCCCCGATCAACTGCAAAATGCAGGGTCTCAAATGATTTTAGCCAATACCTATCACCTTCATCTCCAACCAGGAGAAACCCTAATCAAAAAAGCAGGAGGACTGCATCGATTTATGGGATGGGATGGCCCAATTCTTACCGACTCTGGTGGGTTTCAAGTGTTTAGTTTAAGCGACTTGCGCCAAATTCGAGAAATTGGCGTTACTTTTCGTTCTCCCAAGGATGGCCGCATCATTGAATTGACTCCCGAACGTTCGATTCAAATTCAAAATGACCTGGGGGCCGATGTGATTATGGCCTTTGATGAATGTCCTCCAGGAAATGCTGATTATGCTACCGTTGCAGCAGCAACCGAACGAACCTATCGTTGGTTAGAAAGGTGTATTGAGGCACATCAACGTCCCCAAGATCAC